>DATGXW010000339.1:0-3230 GCA_035298585.1 Phycisphaerales bacterium | reverse complement strand
AGTGCGAGGAACCCGTCTGGATCCGCATGTGCACAACCAGCCGGCCCTTATAGGCAATCGTGACCGCGTCCGATCCCGAAGGTTCGCCGATGATGCACACGCGGGGCCGGAAGGACGCGGCCGCATGATGTGCTCCCCGCGAGGATGCCGCTTCCTCCTCCGTGGCGCCGATCACGATGAGCCGGACCCCCGGCGGCGCTTCAAGCCCCGCCGCCGCCGCGGCAAAGGTCGCAAGCGAGCCCTTTGCATCCACCGATCCGCGTCCCCACAGTTCACCGTTCTCGATCCGCACTGGGATATGGCCGGGAACCGTGTCGATGTGCCCGAGCAGCACAACGTCCCGGAAGGGTTGGCCGCCCTCGACGCGAGCCCCTTCTATGATGCCCACGGCGCTCCCGGACTCATCGATGGATGCACGCATGCCGTGCCGACCCATCCATGCGGACAGCAGGTCGCTCGCGCAGCGCTCATCACCCGAAAGGCTCGGAACCTCGACGAGCGAGCGCAGCAGTTCAATGGCTTCCTGATCGCTCGGCACGCCGTGTGCGTTCGGGCACTCGGCCTGTTGAACTCCCGGAACGGCGCGGCTCACGCGAACACCGTTCCCTGCCCGGAAAGGGCGGTGCTGATCGGCTGTGCATCCCTCGCGTCACCGATGATGGCTCGACGAACACCGGCGATCACCGCCTCGGAAGCCGCCAAGACCTTCTTCTTCATCCGGCCCTGGACCATCTCCTCGATCCGTGTGAAATCGTGCCGCTTCACCTCGCGGATCACCGAGCTTTCATCGGGGAACGCGCGGAGCACGCCAGGAACGTTCGAGAGCAGCAGCAGTTCTTCCGCGTGGATCGCCGCGGCGGTCGCGGCCGCCGCACGGTCGGCGTCAACATTGATCGGTTCGCCCGCGGTGCTCAACCCGGGGGGCGAAACCACCGGGATGAAGCCGGCCGAGAGGAGGGTTGTCAGGACACCCGGGTTCACCACCTGCACCGAGCCGCTGTAGTCATCGCGGATGATGCGGGTCACGCCGTTCTCAACAGCGCGGATCGCATCCTTGCGGGCGCCGACCCACAGCTTTCCATCCATTCCCGAGATGCCCACGGCATTGACCCCCAGCTTCTGGAGGCGCTGGACCACCTGCTGGTTGAGCAGGCCCCGGCAGGCCATCTGGAAGATCTCGAGCGTCCGCTGGTCGGTCCGTCGGCTGGTGTGCCCCGAAGGGGAGGTGATGAACACCGGCGGGTGGCCGAGCTGTTCCTGAAGGCGTGTCGTGCTGTCCGATCCGCCGTGCACAATCACCAGCTTCCTGCCGGCGGCAATGATCCGTGCGATGTCCTCGCAGAAGGGGTCGAGATTGATGCCGGCGGCTCCGCCGAGCTTGACGACGATCATGAACTTGCTCCACGCGCCGGGCGGCACAACCACCGCGGCGATTCCGACTTCAGCACGGGTGTAGTCCGACAAACCCCAGCCCGCATGTTTCCTCAAAGCCGTGCATGAGGTTCATGCACTGAACCGCCGAACCCGCCGCGCCCTTCATCAGGTTGTCGATCGCGCTCAATACGACCACGCGGCTGGTTCCCGGCTCGATCTCCCACCCTACGTCGCAGAAGTTGCTCCCGCTGAGGATCTTGGGATCGGGATACCGGTGCAGCCCCGCCCGGTCCTTCACCAGGCGCACGAATGGTTCGGCGTTGTACGCATCGCGGTAGAGCTTCCAGAGGTCCTTATCCTGGAGCGGCCGCGTTGTCATGACGTGCGCGGTGCAGAGCACGCCGCGGATCCTCTCGATCGAAGTCACCGACATGTGCAGCTGGAACGGGCGGCCCGTCGCCGTCATGAGCTGCTCGGTGATCTCCGCCTGATGGCGGTGGCCCGCGGGCGCAAAGGACCGGACCGCGCCGCTCCGCTCGGGGTGGTGCGAGGATGCCGAGTGTGAAGCGCCCCCCTCGGAAGAACCAACCTTGAGATCCGCGACGACCGACGAGATCAACCCGGCCCGCGCCAGCGGCAGAAGCGCCAGGTTCACCGCCGTGGCGTTGCAACCGACACCCGAGGCCAGGCTCGAACCTCGCAGCCGCTCACGCTGCGTCTCGGGAAGGCCGTAGGTGAACCGGTCCAGCCAGGCGGGCGCGGGGTGATCCTCGCCGTACCACGTCTTGTACAGTGCGCGGTCCGTCAGGCGAAAGTCCGCGGAAAGATCGACGATGCGCGGCGAGAGCGAGGTCCACCGGTCGATCTGCCGCGATGCTTCCCCGTGCGGCATGCACAGGAAGAGAACATCGCACGCCTCCGCCTGCTCGGGCGTGATGAATTGCAGCCTCGAACGCCCGCGCAGATTGGGGTGCACCGCGTGGACGAACATGCCGGCCTGCCTGCGGCTTGTGATCTGCACCACCTCCGTGTGCGGATGATCGAGCAGCAGCCGCAGGAGTTCGCCGCCGGTGTAACCCGAGCCGCCGATGATCCCCACGCGAAGCCTGGAGGGATTTCCGCTCACGCCGGCACCGCCGGAGAAGCTGCGCCGACCTGCCTCTGCACCAATACCTCAGGGCCTGCGCGTCGCGACCCGCGGGATGCGACCGCCACCACGTGGTCGATCATCCGGCCGGGGATATCGACCCCGGTTGGCTCGATGCTGTTGCGGAACTCCATCGTGTGATTGATCTCGCTCACCAGCAGCCCGCGATCGGGCGATTCGAGCAGGTCGATCGCCAGGATCGCGTCCCGCCCGCCGATCGCCTCCGCCGCCGCGACGCAGATGTCCCGGAGCTGGGGCGTGATCGTCATCACGCCGGCCTTGCCGCCCCGCGCGGTGTTCGTGATCCAGTGTGCACTGTTCCTGACGATCGCCGCGATCGGCTCGCCGCCCACCATGAAGACGCGGATGTCGCGGCCGGGCTTGTTCACGTACTCCTGAACGTAGAAGACCGAGTGCTGCACACTCCCCAGGGTCGACTTGTGCTCCACGATCGCCTCCGCCGCGTCACGGTCGTGGACACGCGCCAGGAGCCTGCCCCAGGAGCCGACGGTGGGCTTGAGCACCGCGGGATATCCGATGCGCTCGATGGCGATCAGGGCCGACTCGGGGTCGGTGGCGACCAGCGTCCTGGGCGTCGGAACGCCCGCCTGCGCAAGCCGGAGCGAGGTTGTCAGCTTGTCGCCGCAGACCTCGATGATCGATGAGGAGTTGATGCACGTGACGCCGTAGGACTCAAGAACCCGGACCG
>DATGXW010000338.1:0-10392 GCA_035298585.1 Phycisphaerales bacterium | reverse complement strand
TCTACAAGGTCTAGGGCGTGGGCGAGGACATCCTCTGCCAGGCGATGGATTACTCGGTCGTCGATGAGTTCTACCAGGTGAACGACAAGGAGTCGTTCACGATGGCCCGCAGGCTCGTCCGCGAGGAAGGGCTCTTCTGCGGTGGTTCGTCGGGCTCCAATGTGCACATCGCGGTGAAGCTCGCCAAGCAGCTTGGCAAGGGCAAGACCATCGTGACCGTGCTCCCCGACTCGGGCACGCGCTACCTGACCAAGTTCCTGCAGGATGGCTGGATGAAGGATTACGGGTTCCTGGGCAGCGACCGCGACCTGGGCCTGGTGGACGACATCCTGGCTGCACGCGGCAAGACGCAGGTCATCACCGCCAAGGAGACCGACACGGTCCAGGGCGTCATCGATCTCTTCCGCAACCACGGCGTCTCGCAGGTCCCGATCATCGATGGCCGCGGCCACCCGGTGGGGATGGTGCACGAGGTCGACGTCCTGCGGGGGCTCAACGATGGCCGCGTGACGCCCACGAGTTCGGTGAAGGCGATCTCCACCTCGATCGGCGGGCTGATCTATCCCAAGGCCCGGATCGAGGAGCTTTTCCGGATCTTCGAAACCGATCAGGTCGGCGTCGTGGTGGACAACAACCAGATCGTCGGCATCATCAGCAAAGTCGATGTGCTCCAGTTCATGACGCGGCGGTCGTAAGTCTCGAACCGTCGCGGACAGCCGACTTTGATACCCAACGCGAGCCCGGTCCGCTCTTCGGGCGGGCCCAGTTCTCTCGACCTACCCCCTTTCCCGGGTAAGTTGTCCGCGTTTGCGGAATATTCTGGATCTGCGGCTGGCCATTCTGCGGATTTGATGTACGTTGCCATGTCAGGCCCGCTTTTTTCATGAAGGCGTTTCCTGGCTCGATGTCGTCAAGTCTGGTGCAGGGGTCTTCTCTTTGGCGTGTCGATGATCTTGCTGGCCCGCTCGGGCCCTCTCTTCCGGGTTCAACCTGATATGTGACGGTCGGCGTTCTGCCGGTTGGTTCATCCTGATCCAGGGCTGGTTGTCTGTTGGGGAGAATCTCATGAATGCAAAGCGTTGTGCACTGTTCTGCGTCGTCGGCATCTTCACCACCGCGGCGAGCGCGGGTGTGGCGCCGACGGGCCCCTTCACGGGCTCGCTGTTCGAGGGTTGGAACGACAAAGGCGGCGTCGCCGCGTCCTTCAGCATGTTCGGCGACGGCAGTTCGATCACATCCAATGGAGGCGGGGCCGCGCTCCTGGCCACGCCAAGCTGGAGCTTCTTCACGCTGATCAGCGCCTACGAAGGCGGCGTCATGATGGGCGACACGGGCGGTGGTGGATACACCTTCAACTTCGCAAGCCCGCTGAGCGCCTTTGGCGCATACTTCGGCACCAACTCGAACCTCGCCGGCGGCACGGCGGAGATTTACAACCCCGCCGGCGCGCTCCTGGGCTCGTTCCCCGTGCAGGCGCCCGAGGGTGACTGGGCCTGGGATGGTTGGGCGACGACCGGTGGTGATTCGATCGGCTCGGTCAAGATCATCCCCGCCAATGCCTTTGGCGGGTTTGTGATGAACGACGCCGCGACCGGCAATCCCATCCCGGCGCCGGGCGCGATCGCGCTGGCGATGGGCGGTGCGTGCCTTGCGCTGCGTCGCCGCCGCTGAGTTCAGCATCCGATCATTGAAAGTGCTTCACGCCGCCGGTCGAAAGATCGGCGGCGTTCATTTCAGTCCGTGCTGGGCTTTGCAAGCCTCGTCATCGTCTGACGCGTCCGCTCATCCAGCCGCTTCAAGGGATCAAGACTCTGGAGCGATTCGAGCTCAAGGGCCCGCGCGGCCCAGCGCTGCGCTGCCGCCGAGTCCCCGAGTTCCAACTCAACCCGGGCCAGCGAAGCCGCATGCTGAAAGTTGTACGGATCCTGTGCCGTCGCCAGCAGCAGTGCATCTCGGGCTTGCGTCAACAGCCGGGGCCTGTCGACGCCGAATCCCGCGGCGATCAGCGACAGCCGCACAGTGGCCGCCCAGGCGTGGCCCGAGGCCCGGTCCGATGTCCCCCCCGGTACGACGTCCGACCATGCCAGGGCCTGCGCGACCATCTGGTCCCGCAGCGGCAGATCACCGGCTTCATCCGCGGCCCCCGCGATGCGCAGTGCAAGTGCACTCACCGCCCGGCGTGTCTGGAATTCCCCGGGCATGGCTCCCGCCGCCAGTTCCAACTCCGCAAGCGCCGACTTCCAGGCATCCATCGATGCACGCAAGACCTGCGGCTCCAGGGGCTCATTCGTCAAAATCACACCCGCACCCGTGTGCAGCGCCGCCGCCTCCCTGACCAGCCGCTCCCGCTCCACGCTCGAAACCCGCATCGCGGAAATGGCTTGCAGCGCGTCCCGCAGCCGCGTGCTGGGCAGCACCATCTCCGCGCCCTGCACCAGGTGCGATTCCCAGCGAAAAACCCGCGCGATCGGCGCCACCGAAATGATCAGCGCCGGTACCAGTGCACACGCCGCCGCGATCGGCTTCCACGCCGTGGTCCTTTGGATCTCACGAGCTCTTGAGACACCACCGGCGGCGGCAAGCCCGATCATCGCCATGAACCATGCCGAAGCGCCGGTCCAGATTCCGGTCATCTCGATCTGCGCATGGATGATGAGCATCCCCGCCGCGCTGCAAAGGCCGATCGATGTGGCGCCGGCACGAAGCCCGCGGTTGAGGACCAGGGCCCCGAGTATCCAGCCGATCAGCCCGCCGAGTTTGGCCGCGGCCGACTCGGGTGTGGTCGCGGTGCGTTCGAGGTAGATGCACAGCACGCCGCTCGCCGCCGCAAAGAGCGCCAGGATCCGCAGTTCGTTTCGCTCATCGCTCGCGGGCGGCGTCTGGTTCGAGTCAACCGCCCGCGGCGCGTTCATGCCCGTCCGCCACACCAGAATGACCCACGCCACCAGCATCGCGGCCCCGCCCAGTCCAAGCGTGGCCAGCAGGTCCCACGGAAGGGAGTGGGGGCTTGCGACTTCTTCAGGGCTGATCGGAGGTTTGGCGGCCAGGTATGCTTCCTTGAACCCCGCCGGCCCTGTGCCGATGTCCGGATGCTCTTGAAAGATGCGTGCAGCGCCCTGCACATAAAACCAGCGAAAGAGCAGGCTCAGCTCCCCCAGGCGTGTGCCAAGCAGCCCTCTGGCGAGAATGGCGCACTGGCCGGCGAAGATCAGACCGAGAAAAGCGAACGCGTAGAGCCTTGGCTGCCACTGTGCGCCGGAGTGGGCTTGCAGACGCCGCATTATGTACAGCAAACACAGCACGCCCACGCCGACCAGCGCCGCCACGATGCCGCCTTTGGAGAAGCTCAAAAGCAACGAGATCAGGCCGCACACCCCGACGAGGAGGATGGCCACGCGCAGTCCGCGGTCACGGGCATCGATCGCCAACCCCAGGCACACGATCAGGGCCGCGCCCGTCACGCTCGCAAAGACATTGGAGAGCCCGAACCATCCGGTGGCCTCGTTCTGCAGGATTCGACGCTCGTAGGCAAGCGCGGAGGCTGAATCGGGCGACCACCCGTTTGCGGCGAAAATCTGCTCGCGCGAAGCCTTGAAGGCTTCCACCGTCTGCGGATGCTCCACCAGATACTGCAAAAGTCCCTTGGCGCACAGCATCACGACAACGCCCACCAGGAGCGACTGGCCCAGCCGGTGTGCATTTGATCTCGCGTCAAGCCCGCTGAGCGCGATCCCGGCCGCAAATGCCGCCAGCAGGTCCGTGCCGCCCAGCCACGCATCCGGAGATGCCGATGCTTTGAAGAGTGTGTGCACACCGATCACGGCCGCGCCGCATAGAAGTCCCGCGGAGGAAACCGGGTTGGGGCCGGCATAGCCGAGTACGTTTCGCCGCAGCACTCCGAGCACCGTGATTGCAAGACTTGCGAGAATTATCAGTGCGTTGATCACCAGTTGCATCGAAGGACCAACCGAGACACCCATCGCGACATCACTCACGGTGGGATCGGTCGACCACCCCGGAAAGGCGTCGTAGGTCACCAGTGCTTTGCTGCACACGAGCGAGACGAGTGTGCACGTGGCGATCACAAGCCCCAGCCCGCCGCGTTCAACGGCCGCCTCTTTGGTGTGCAGATCGGGCTCAAGAGGGAGACTGCCGCCAGGGTATGTCATCGCGGACCCTCGCCCGTTCTGGCGTGCCGACTCCCGCGTTCGAGTGCGCCCAGGACGCCCAGGATCACCAGCGTCTGGATAACGATCGCCCGACCAGCAAAGTCGGAATGTTGGAGCGGGAGCGTGACCGCGCCGCACGCGGTCGCGGCCGTGAATGCCCACAGCAGGTAGACCGCCCCTCGCCGCGTGAAACCGCGTTCCACCAGCCGGTGGCTGATGTGCTGGAGATCACCCACAAAGGGGCTTTTTCCCTGCGACAGCCGCAGCAGCACCACGGTGGTGAAATCGTAGAGCGGCACCGCGAGCACGATGATCGGCGTGAAGACCGAGTAGCTCGTCCCCAGCGCGGCGACATCTCCCGACGGGGTTGTTTCCGTGAAGTACGTGGTCCGGGCGGTCAGGAACGCCAGCACCAGTCCGACGACCAGGGACCCGCCGTCTCCCAGGAACAAAGAGGCCTTACGATCAGACCAGGGCCGAGGGGCGTTGAACACAAGGAAGCCGCACAGCCCGCCGATGAGCAGCGCGAGCACCGCGGCGATGAACCACTGGGGTTGTGGGCTGGCCAGGGTTCCGACCAGAAAGAAGAGCGAGGCGATGAGGCTCACACCCGCGGAAAGCCCGTCCATGTTGTCAAGGAAGTTCATCGCGTTGGTGATCGCGATGATCCACAGGATGGTGATCGTGTACGAGAGCCAGGGGCCCTCCGCAAGGCCGTCGAGGGAGGTGAGCACACGCGTCTGCGTGAAGACGCAAAGGCCTGTCGCAACGCTGGCCATGATGAAAAGCTTGGGGAGGGCCCGCATCGGGCGACGGTCATCGATGAGTCCCAGGACGTGAATCACGAGCATCGCGAGCACGAGCGCGATGGCCTCGGGCACGCGCTCGCGGATTCCGGGGAGATGCACACCCAGGCCCGGGAAACGTTCGATGAGCCAGGAGGACAGGCCCCCCTCAAACCCCAGCGCCGCGAGGCCGACCACCATCGGGAATGCCATCGACCAGAAGACCGCCACGCCGCCGGTGTTGGGCACCCTCCGCGAGGCGACCTTCACCTGGCCTGCAACGCCGGGCGAATCGAACGTTCCAAGGCGATGCCCGATCCTGATGAGGATCGCGCACAGGGGGATGGAGAGCGTCGCCGCGGCGACCATCAGGCTGAGGCAGGCCCAGAGCATCGGTGGGGGAGTCTAGCCGAAGTCGCGGCATCAATGGCAGGACACGCGCCCGTTCACGGAAGGGGGCGGCGACACGCGTTCACGGCGGCATCAGCTCACGATCGATCAGCGGCCGGTCTTCTTTTCGTCATCATCATCCGAGAAGTCAAAGTCGAACGCATCGCTGTCGTCCGGGTCCTTCTCCGAGTCGTCGAGGATCGACTTTCCCTTGGCCGGCTTGCTGGGCGACGGCGCGGAAGGGCGCTTGGTGATCGTTGTCGGCGAGGTCGCCGAAGCCGCCGCGGCCGCGGGTGGGGAGGCGGTGGTGCTGACCAGGCCATCCTCGTACGCCTCGTCGGCGTCGATCTCCGCCGGCTCACCGTCGATCCGGACCACAAAGACGCACGGCCCGACCGAGATCAGGTCTCCGGCCTTGAGCGGGGATTCCGAGACCTTCTTGCGGTTGACGTAGGTTCCGTTGCTCGAACCCAGATCGCGGATCCGGATCTCGTCGTTCTCCGTAAGCACCTCGCAGTGCTGCCGCGAGACTTCGCTGGTAGGAATGCGGATATAGCAATCGGTGTGTCGACCGATCACAATCCGGGGACGGTTCATGGGGACCACCCGCTGGGTCAGGTCCTGGGTGACGAGCACGAATGATGCGTCCACGCGATCGCTATCCTTCCCGGTCCGTGCCTCGGCGGGGCCACATCCTTCCCGCCGTGCACAAGCCTTATGGCGCACAATACACCGCCCAACGCCCTTCCGCAACGCGACGACGCACCCAGGACCCTCCCGCTCGGGCAGACCCGGGTCGCTCCGGCGACGCACACGTGGCTTGAATCGGTCCTGCCTCTCCCCGCGAGCGGCGTCCTGGAACCCGTACGTTCGCTGTACATCCACGTCCCGTTCTGCTTCCACAAGTGCCACTACTGCGACTTTTACAGCATTGTGGACACCATGGACCGCCAGGAGGCTTTCACCCACCGACTCATCCAGGAATTCGCGGCCTTGGCCCCCTATAGCGCGGCGGAGCCCCTTCGGACCATCTTTGTCGGTGGGGGGACGCCAAGTCTGCTTCGCCCGGAACTCTGGAAGAGAATTCTTGGGACGCTGGCGGAGCGGTTTGGAATGTCCGATATCCTCGCCGCCCGAGGCAAGACCGGCACGGACCAACCACAGGCCGAATTCACGGTCGAATGCAATCCCGAGACCGTGACCCCCGAACTCATGGACATCCTGGTCGCCGGCGGGGTGACGCGGGTGAGCATGGGCGCCCAGTCCTTTGAAGCCCGGCATCTCAAGACGCTCGAGCGCTGGCATAATCCCGAAAACGTGGAACGTGCGCTCACGCTGGCGCGCTGTGCCGGCGTCGCCCGACAATCGATCGACCTGATCTTCGGCGTGCCCGGACAGACCCTGGCCGAGTGGGAACGGGACCTCTCGACGGGGCTTTCGATGGGGACGGAGCACATCTCGTGTTACTCCCTGACGTATGAGCCCGCCACGGCGATGACCGCCCGGCTCAAACGCGGTGAATTTCAGCCGATCGATGAGGACATCGAGGTCGAGATGCACAGGGCCACCTGGCGGCTGGTCCGTGCGGCGGGATTGGAGCGGTACGAAGTCAGCAACTTTGCCAGGCCCGGATCGGAGTGTCTTCACAATCTTGCCTACTGGCGGCAGGAGAGCTGGCTGGCGCTGGGGCCTTCTGCGTCGGGCCATATCCGGACCTTGGATGGACGCGGGGGCTATCGCTGGAAGAACGCGCCTCGTCTGGATGATTACCTCCGGAAGGTGGGGGCAGACGGGACTGCGGTGCTGGCCGACCACGAGTTGCCAGACCCTGCACGCCTCCACCGCGAGCGGATCATGACGGGCTTGCGGCTGGCGGAAGGGCTTGATGCGGAGTCGATACTCCGTGCTGCCGAGGAACTGGCGCCGGGCGATCGACGGCGATTGTGCGCACAGGTGGCGACGTTCCAACGGAGAGGCTTCCTTCTGGAGGATGGGGGGCGCTGGAAGCTGACCGATGAAGGGGTCCTGTTTGCAGACGGGATCGCGGCGGAACTGTTCTGAACCTGGCTCCGTGTCCGAAACGATTGTGCACCGCGTCACAGCCGTGTAACGAGGTGGCAACAGTTCGATCCGGCGTGCAGCACCCGACCGGGCTGATAGGACACACCGGCCTTGACACGCACAGCCTTCCTGCGGTGGAATGTGGCGGGTTTGCAGGCGTTGTTTGGTCGCGGGGCAGGCACGGAGTCGCAATGTCGCACCGGAACTGGCGGACGTTTTTCAACGTATGGTCCCGCAAGCTGCATCGCTGGGCGACGGTGGCGACCGCGCTGCCGCTGCTCATCGTGGTGTGCTCGGGCCTGTTCCTGATGCTCAAAAAGAACATCGAGTGGGTCCAGCCGCCGACGTTCAAGGGGGCGGAGGGTGCACACGCGGTGAGCATGGATTCGATCCTCGCCAGCGCGATCACCGACACGAATGCAGGCGTGAAGTCGTGGAGCGACATCGACCGGCTCGATGTTCGACCCAAGGACCGCGTGGTGAAGGTGCAGGCCAAGAACGGGTGGGAAATCCAGGTGTGCACAGTGACGGGAAACGTTCTGGGCTCTGCGATCAGGCGCAGCGACCTGATCGAGGCGATCCACGATGGTTCTTGGTTCGGCACGGTCGCCAAGATGGGCGTCTTCCTGCCCAGCGCGGTGCTGGTCCTGGTGCTGTGGCTCACCGGCGTGTGGCTGTGGTTCATGCCCTACCTCGCCAAGCGGCGGACGCCCGAACGGGCGAAGGCGAGTGCGTGAAGGCAGGGGGCTAAAGGCATCAAGGCACTAAGGCATCAAGCATCAAGGCATCAGGGGTTGCGCGGGAAGTCGAGGAAATTTGCACGCCGAGATCCGAGGATTGCGTCTGGACCTGAGTACCTCGATGCCTCGATGCCTCGATCCCTTCTCTCACGACTCTGCATCATCACCACCCGCCGATCCGGGCGCTACGTGCAGGTCCGGCCTGGCAAGCCCGAAGCGTTCGAGCGTTCCTCGCAGATCGCGCGGCCACGTCGACGTGACGTCCACCTTCCCGCCGGTGACCGGGTGCGTGAAGACGACTCGATGTGAGTGCAGCGCCAGCCTCGGGGCCGCGGCCTTGATCTGCGGCGAGGCGTAGATCTCATCCCCCAATACGGGGCAGCCGATCATCTCCATGTGGACGCGGATCTGGTGCAGCCGCCCGGTCACGGGCCTGCACTCGATGAGTGAGGCGTCGCGCCCCTGCTCGAGGACCCGGAAGGCCGTCACGGCCTCTTTGCCCTTCGAGGAAATCTTGCCGCGCTTGATCGATCCGGGCCCCTTGGGGATCGACTCGGCGATGGGTTTGTTGATGACCCCCGAGGGAGTGCTGGGTGCGCCCTTGACGACGACCCAGTAGAACTTCCCGATCGTCCGCTCCTGGAACTGCCGGCGCATCGCGTCGTAGGCCTTGTTCGTGAGCGCGATGATCAGCAGACCGCTGGCCTTGCGGTCGAGCCTGTGCAGCATCCCAAAGTCACGGTCCTTCCCGAGGTTCTGGAGCCGCTGCCCGTACTTCGCGAAAAGGCCGTTGAGCAGCGTGTCTGTGTCGTGCCCCAGCCCGGGCTGGCTCGGGACCCCGGTGGGCTTATCCACCACCACGATGTGCTCATCCTCGTGCCGCAGCTTGAAGGTCACGTACTCATTGGGTTCAACCGAATACAGGCTCACGCAACGCTCCGATCACAGGCCAAACTGGGGACAGGGTTCAACTCAGTGTGCGTGCACACTCGCCGCCTCGGGCAACGCCTCGCCATCCACGTACCACCGCAACTCGCCCCCGATGGGACGGATGATCTGCGGGGCGCTGGGGAGCTTGCGCTGGCGCTCGAGGTGTGCAAGATCGCTGCGCGAAGCCTTGCCCGCCGCGATCACGCCGATGAACCGCGAGGCGTTGATCGTCCGGGGCGAGAGTCCGTACCAGCTCAGGTTCTCCGGGTCCTTCCAGGGGCGCGCCAGGACGAGGCTGCCGCCGCTGTCGGCCGGAGGATGCTCGCCGGGCCGGGCCGAGAGGAGCGCCGCCGCTGTCCCGCCGTGCCCGAGCCCAAGCAGTGCAAAGTCGAGCCGGTCGTGACCCTTCTCGCGCCAGGCCAGCGTCTGGCGCAGCTCCTCCTGGTATTCGCCCGCGGGATCATCCGACGCGACCATGATCCCGTGGACCTGATCGACGGGGATGTCGGCGTGGTCGACGAGGATCTCTCGCACTCGCTTGGCCCGCGAGCGGTCATCATCGATGTCGACGGTGCAATCATCGACCAGCCACAGGTGGGTGCGCTTCCAGGGCAGGGCCCGGTACGCGGGGTCCAGCATCATGCGGACCATCACCGGCTCCATCGCCTCCGAGGCCGCGAGCGCGAGGTGGAAGTCGCCAAAGGCTCGCACGCACGATTGGGCCTGCGAGAGGACGTCGGTCAGGAGCGTGTCGAGCAGGTCCTCGAGGGTGTGCCGCGTGACGACGGTTCCGGGAAGATCCGGCTTGCGCGGGTTGGGCGGCGTGGGCAGGAGTTCATCGCCGACTTCGAGCATGCACCATTGTAGAGGGCTGGCCTTGCCGGCTCAGCATCCGGCCTCGAAGGCCTGGATGAAGCCGTCGAAATCATCGGTGTCGACAAAGCCGGATCGGTCGTAGTCGGCGGAGTCATCCCCGGTCTCGAAAGCCTGCATGAATCGGTCGAAATCGTCGGTATCAATGAAGCCCGAGCCGTCGAAGTCGGCCGTGCAGTCCTTGACCTCCATGTCCGAGCAGTCGCCGGTGAGCGGTGGGAGGGGTTCACCCCGCAGCATGGGGAGACGCTGGAGGACCGTGCGCACCTCTTCCTGGGTCGCTTCGGCATGCACAAACGCGCCGCCGAAGATGTCAAGCTCCGACACACTGCCGTCCCCCGAGCCGAACCGCAGCGACGCGGCGGGTGAATCGAGCCTTCCATAGACCGGGAACGTGGATTTGATCTCGGCGTTTCCCACCGAGCCGCGCAGCATGAACCCATC
>DATGXW010000337.1:0-8375 GCA_035298585.1 Phycisphaerales bacterium | reverse complement strand
CAGGTCGCTCTCGAGCTTCTTGCGGTCCGAACCATCCAATAGCACGCTCACCGCCCAGGGCTCGGCGATGTCCGCGTGCTCGCGGTACCCGCTGGTCGCGAATGTGCCGGGCATCAGCGCTGCGCCATGCTGCGAAAGCTCCGCCAGCCGGCCCGCCGGACAGATGAACCGCCCCAGCATCCACTCGTGCTCTCCCCGCTTGGCGTGTGCATAGTTCTCCACCGACGCGGCCATCGAGAGCCCCGCCGGCGGAAAAAGCCCCGCGTAGTCCACGATGTCCGAAAGCAGCGATCGCAGAGAGCGAGTCATCGAGTTTCCCTTGTTCGCACACCAGACCCCGCGACGACCGCGCCCGGATCCAATGCCGCGCCACCGTCCCGTACCACCTTGCCCGGAATCCTCCCTGACTCAAAGGCCAGGCTTCTACTTGCTCAGCGTAGCCACCAGCCTCCATACTTCGTGCGGATGAAGCTCCCGTGCGGTTCGCCGGTTGAACTCCCACACCAGACGATTGAACTGCTCCGTGTACGGCAACTGATCCCTCTGGCCCGTCGAACCCACGGCCTCCTCCACAAGCTCGATGAGAAGCCGCTCATCTTCGGGCCTCACCGCCGGCTTGGAGGCCGCCGCACGCCCGAGCTTGGGCAGACGCCCCGCCTTGCGCATGTTGTGCAGCTTGTGGAAGACCTCGCGGTCGGTGATCGACGCCGTGTGCTCGTGTGCAGCCGCCATGATCGCCGCGAACTCATCCGTGTACGGGAGATCATCCAGCGTCCGCGCGGCCGACTTGTATGCGTCGGTCAGCACACGCTCGAGCGGCAGATCACGCCGCGAAGGAGGGTGCTCAACCGCGCGCTGGGCCGCGGGTTCGGGTGCGGCCGATCCAAACAGCGAGAGTTCTTCCACGCCCGCACTTGCCGCGGGCCTCGGGACCGCATCGAGCCGCGCCTGTGCCTCCTCGGGCATCCGGTCCCCGTGCAGCAGGATCGGCTCCACCAGGCGCATCGCGTCGACCGGCAGGAGCGAAGGATCGAGGAACAGGTCCGTCGCCCGCTCAAAGAGCGCGTGGCGGCGTGCCGCGCGGATCCCCCCGTCAAAGTGGCCGTAGGGGACAATGAAACGCCACTTGAGCAGCATCTCCGTCCCGATCGCGTTGTAGACCGCCGCCGCCGAGGGCGCGGGGGACACCTCGTCCCGCTCGGCGAGCTTGCACAAGGTCGGCGCGGTGATCTCAAGTGCGTGCACCACCGCGTCGCAGAGGCGCAGCGCCGCGTTGAAATGGTCAAGTTGGTCCTGGTAGCGCCGCCACAGCGTCCGGATGTGCAGCCCCGCGCTCCCCGCCGGCTCGCGCGGCGGATCCGTCGCGGGCAAGCCCAGCCGCCACAGCCAGTCGCCGAAGCTCGGGAGCTCGATCGCCATCCGGTCCAGCTTGAAGAACCGGCGTCCCCGCGCGGCCGCGATGACCGCAAGCCCGCCCCCGAGCGATTCGCCGTGCAGCATCATCGGCACGTCGCGCCCGATCCACCGCGAAAGCGCACGCACCGCGTTCACGATGTCGCCCACCGCCTGCGGCACGATCCACGTCGAAAGCTGGAGCGAGAGCGCTGCATCCTCCGATGCGATCAGCTCGGCCAGCCCCTGCGCTGCCCACCCCTCATCGGTGTCGGTCTTCAGCCCGATGTCGCCCGCAGAACCCGCAAAGCCCCGAAGCCGGATCGCCAGCGTCGCCACCCCGCACGCCGCCAGGTGCTCCCACCGCTCCCGGTCGCCCGCCAGGGGTCCTACCCCCGAATACCCGTGCACCGTCACCAGCCCAGCACGAACCTGCATCCCCGCCGGCGGCGTCACCAGTGTGCATCCGATCCCCACGTTCCGCGAACTCACAAATCGGTGCGTCGCGGTCGGATCGGTCGTGTCAACCGGCTCACCCTCAATCTCCATCAGCGCCGGGTTTTCCGCCCCGATCGCCTTCTCCCACGCGTTCCAGAAGCTCGCGTGACGCCACGAAGGCGCCCGCGATCCCACGTGCGCCAGCGTCGCCAGACCCGAAAATCCAAAGTTGTCGGGCAGGTGCATAGATGTAAAAGGCTATTCCTTCCACTCCTTGGAGAACGGCATGCCGCTCCAGCGAGCGATCCAGATCTGGCTGCTCCCCTTGGTCTCCCCTTCCACCATCGGCCCCCGCTGGCTCGTCCACATCATCAGCGAGCCGTCCCGGCTGAACGTCGGCAGAACATCCGCGCCCGGGGCAAAAGTCACGCGGCGGTGACGCAGCTCCTTGGCCCTCCCCTCCCCGAGCTTCCCGCGGTCGATCTCGATCGCAAAGACCTCGTAATTGCTGTGCCCGACCTCGCTCGTCCCGTAGACCAGGAACGAGCCCGAGGGATGCCAGTACGGCGCCCAGTTCACCGCGTCGTTGTCCGTCACCTGGTACTCACGCTCGATTCCCACCGGGATCGGCGTCCCGTCGGGGCCGGTCTCGAATTTCAGGTCGGCGATGTAAAGCTGCAGAAGGTCGTTGAGCTTGCGGTCGCTGCGGTAACAGATCGACTTGCCGTCGGGCGAAAAGAACGGCCCGCCGTCGTATCCCTGCGCCACCACGAGCGGGAGATGCTTCTGCGTCTTGGTGTCGTAAAGGTAGATGTCCGCGTCCGCACGCCCGTCGGGGAGCGTCTTGGCCGGGTCGACGTTCGCATACAGGATGAACCGCCCGCTCGCGTCGTACGAGCACTCGGCGTCGTACCCGGAGCGTGCAAAGACCGGCGCCGCCATGAAGTCGTTCCCGCACTGGGCCTGCCGCGGCGCCTGGAGCGAAAGCACCATCGGCCGCACCGTCTGCGTGACGATCTCCATCTCCGAGGGAAACGCCCAGCGGTACCGGTTGGTCCCCACCTGGAAACCCGAGCGTTCATCCTGGTTGGGAACGCTGAGGGTGGAGCCGTAGAGGACCCGCGCGGGCTCGGTCGGGTGGAACCACCCGCAGGTGTTGGCCGACCCCGCCGGGCTGATCAGGATCGGTTCCTCCACGCCCGCCACTTCCCCGGCCCCATTGCGCTTCACCTTGGCGACGTACATCGAATAGTGGGGGCTGGGGGGCGTGTTCGCATTCGGGGGCACTTCGATCGCCTGGAAGATGATCCAGGACGCGTCCGCGTTGAAGTACTGCTCCCCGGCCTTGAGGAACTTGTTGCGAAACGTCACCTGGACGTATCCGCTCAGCAGCGGAGATTCCTGGGCACGCCAGGCTTCAGCGCTCTCAGCCTGGGCGGGCTTGGCCGTCGGTTGACCGCCGCCCGTGCTCGGGGGCTGTACATGCTCACTCGAACCGCAGCCCAGTTGAGCGGCCAGAGATGCACACGCGGCCCAGGCGAATGGAGTACGAACGTTCATGCCCGATTGTTGGCACCCCGCGTGGGGCTTATCGGCCCGGGGATCGGTAAAAGCGGTCCCGCGTGTGCATCCGGGCCGTCCGAGCCGGATTGACCGCCCGCGTGGCACCCCCAAATCGCCGATCGCGGCATCTTTCCGCAACCGCACACGGGGTCACCGGTAGACTCCCTGACAAGCATGGACCGCGGCGAAGAACAGAAGCTGATCCGCAAGGCGGCGGACGGAAGCAAAGTCGCCATCGAGGCATTGGTGAGAGCTCACCAGGCCTCGCTCTATGGCTTTGTCTACCGGCTGACCGGTCGTCAGGATGTCGCCGAAGACGTGGTCCAGGAGTCGTTTGTGCGGGTTATCACGAACATCCACCGTTTCGACAGCAGGTTCAGGTTCTCGACCTGGGTGTTCACCATCGCGCGCCGCCTCTACATCAACTCGGTCCAGAAGTCAGCCCCGGGGTTCGACACCGACGCCGTCGAACGTTCCACGGGCCGCGCTGTTTCCCCCGAGAGCACGCTGGCGCACGGCGAAGCCACCGTCGGTCAGCGCGACCGCATCAACCGTGCGCTGGCGGTGCTTTCACCCGAGCAGCGCGAGATCTTCCTCCTGTTTCATCAGCACGACTGGCCCATCAAGGTGATCGCCGAGCACATGCAGATCCCTGAAGGAACCGTCAAAAGTCATCTGCACCGCGGCAGGCGCGCTGTTCGTGATGCGCTCGCCGCCAGTGGGGGAGATCCGACGGCGGATTCCCGCGATTCCGGCAACGGAATCACCTCTCCCGCGTTCAAGCCCGGCGGCGAGGATGCACGCAAGCACCGCCAGGACCACGCGTCCGGCGACATGCGCCACGCCCCCGCGGTTCGATTGGTTCGTACGGAGGTTTCCCTGTGAGTACCCCCAAAGCCGACAATCCGGGCGTGACCACGGCCCAGGCGGCCCCCGGAGCGCTGGATCCGGCCCTCGCGGCCCTCATCGATGATCTTCTCGACGGTGCACTGGAAGGCCGTGAACGCCGGCAGGCACTCCAGCGGATCGAGGCAGACCCCGCTGCACACCGCGAGTATCAGTCGCTCGTGTGCATGGTCACGACGCTCCGTGCGCCCGTGGAATCTCCTGACTTCGCGGCCTCGGTATCGCGCGACGTCATGTTCCGCGCGGCCTCTCAGAGCGTCTTTGTTCCCACGCGCCGCTCCAACTGGTCGCTCCCCCTGGGAATCGCCGCCGTCGCGGCGATCGCGATCAGCGTCGGCATCTTCATGTTCGGCGAGGATGGCCCCTTCGATCAGGGAAGCCTCTCCACGCCCATCGCCGCCCAGCCGGATGGTGACCCCGCGATCCAGGCTTCACCCTCCGCCCAACCCGCCCCGGTCGTCGCCGATGCATCTCCCACGCGCAAGGTCCAGGGCCACGACACCTCGCTGACCCCAGGATCGACCGATCATCACCGCATCACCGGCAACTGGGGAACGGAGCTTCCCTCGCAAGTCCCCGGCACCTGGAAGGATTCTTCCCCGGCGGTGACCTCGACCACCATTGCCTCCGGAGATGCCTTCGTCGACACCGAGATCGCCCCCGGTCGGGTCGTCTCCGTCCGCGTCGGGCCCTCGTGGTCGCTCTGGTGGATCCCCCGCGATGCCAGCGCTTCCGAAACCGAGACCTGGCGCTTGCTCACCCGGCTCGCCAATCCCTCGGTCAACGCCAGCATCCGCAAGAACGAGCTGCCGGCGATTCCGTCAGAAAAGTAATCCGCACGCACACGCGTGTGCAGTCACACCGCGCCCCGGCTCATCACCCATTTCCCCCGTCGCTCTGCTCACGAGGATTCGCGCTGTACAAGGCTCGTGGAAAGACGGACCGTCTCGGGAGGAGCGGCCGGATCTGCAATCCGCCGCGCCAGCAGCTCAAGTGCGGAGCTGCCGATCTGCGCCAGCGGCATGTGCACCGTCGACAGCCTCGGCCGTGTCAGCGTCGAAAGCCGCGTGTCGTCGAACCCCACGATCCGCAGTTCGCCCGGGATCGAGATCCCAAGCTCCTGCGCGGCCAGCATGATCCCCCACGCAATTTCGTCGTTGCCCGCGAGCACGCCCGCGTTCCGCAGTTCGCCGGCCTTCTCCGCCTCGTGCGCCCATTGCCGGCCCCACTCGAGCGAATAGTCGCCAAACCGCACCTGTGAAGGCTTGAGCGCGGCCCCCCGGCGCGCCAGTGCATCCGCCACCGCGCGCGACCGCTGCGCTGTGTCAAAGTTGCTCTCGGGCCCGCCCACAAACCGGATCCGCTCGGGCGGCGTCCCGTTCAGCAGGTGCTCGGTCGCTTCGCGCGCCCCCGTCACGTTGTCGACCAGCACCGTGTCCATCTGCGTCGCCGCCGCCTCCAGGTCCACGACCACCACCGGCACCGACATCGCGCGGATCGCCTCGACCGCCCGGCGGTTGGGCTCGGTGATCATCACCGCCATCCCGTCGAGCAGGCTCAAGGGAAGCGACGCCAGCAGGTTGTCCCCGCCCAGGCCCTCCTCACCCGCCTGCGAAGACCGCCCCGCGAACGTCGAAACCAGCAGGTGATACCCCGCCTTCCGCGCCGCCGCGTCCGCCGATCGCAAAATGGTCGAGTAAAACTCGCCGTACAGGTCCGGCACCGCAAGGCCCAGCAGCTTGCTCCGCCGGGTCATCAACCCCTGCGCAAACCGGTTGGGCTTGAACCCCAGCCGCTCGATCGCGGCCTTCACCCGCGCCGCCGTCTCCGACGCCACCAACTGGTGCCCGTTGATCACCCGGCTCACCGTCGCGATCGAGACCTGCGCTGCATCGGCCACATCCTGGATGGACACAGGGCCGCCGCTCTTGCGTGCGGGCGGAACGTCGCTGGTCCTGTGGTCGGCTGGCATCCGCCGCAAGGATACCATGATCCCACCCACGCGACACGAATCGCCGCTCACCCGTGATGCCCGAAGTCTGGAGCAGCACCGCCATGACAGCCCGCATGAATGATAGCGCTTTCATCGTGCTCCCCACCGTGATCTCGCTCATCACGCTCACCGGCTGTGTGCACGCAGGACCACCGCGCGAGAACACCGCGGGCCCCGCGCACGTTCTTGAAGTCCGCTCCGATCCCGCGACGCCACGTCCGCCGTACACCTTCACGAGCGATGACGCCGCCTTCCTCGATCAGGTCCAGCGCGGCGCGTTCAACTGGTTCTGGAGCCAGGCACATCCCAGGACCGGGCTCGTTCCCGATCGCACCGGCGTGAGTTTCGCCAGTGTCGCCGGCGTCGGCTTCCAGCTTTCTTCACTCCCCATCGGCGTCGAACGCGGCTGGATCTCGCGCGAAGAAGGGCTCGATCGTGCACGCCGGATCGTCCACGCACTCCACGATGCGCCCAGCAACCGCCACAAGGGCGTCTTCTTCCACTTCCTCACCACCGACGGCGCCATCCCCGATCCCAAGAGCTACGAAGTCACCGCCAGCACCATCGACTCGACGATCCTCAAGTGCGGGCTCATCGTCGCCTCGACCTACTTCGGCGGCGAAGTTGCACAACTCGCCGACGCACTCGTCGAAGAGGCTGACTGGGCAGCCTATGTCGACCATGCGCCAAAGGATGCGCACTACAAGGACTTCCTCACGCTGGGCTGGAAGGCCCGCAAGCCTTCCGAGCCGCAGGGCGAGGGCGCGTATCTTCCCTTTTACTGGGCCGACGCCGGCGATGAGCAGCGGCTGGTGACGTTCCTCGCCGTGGGCAACAAGAACACCGCCCGCGCTGTTCCCGCCGAGACGTACTACCGCCTGCGCCGCCGGATGGGCGAATACGGCAACGGGCCTTTCAGTTGGTTCCCCTGGTCGGGCGCGCTCTTCACCAGCTTCTTTGCACACTGCTGGATCAACTACGCCGACCTGGGAATCGACGCGCCGAAAGAGCACGGCATCGACCACCGTCCCGCGATCGACTGGTGGGAGAATGGTCGACGTGCAGCGCTCATGCACATGCAAAAGGCCAGCGAGAATCCAAAGAATCTCCCCGGCTTTGGCGCTGACGCCTGGGGCCTGAGCGCCTGCGATGGCGACAACACCTACCTCGTGCCCGGGCTTTTCCCGCGCGAAGTTCCCATCCCCGCCGCGAGGCCCGAGTTCGACTTTGCCACCTACCAGCCCAAGGACGACTGGGCCGACGGCACCATCGCCCCCTACACCGCCGGCAGTTGCATCATCTTCGTCCCCGACGCTGCACTGCGTGCACTCCGCCACTACAAGTCCCTCACCAGGCCCGACGGCTCGCCCCTTCTCTGGCGCGATCCCGCCGCGGGCGGGGTCGGCTTCCTCGATTCCTACACGCCCAAGACCGGCTGGGCCGCGCCCGGCTGCGTCGCCATCGACCAGGGCCCGTTGATCCTCTCGATCGAGAACGCACGCACGGGGCTGATCTGGAAACTCTTCCATCAGCATCCCCACGTCCGGCGAAGTCTCGAGCGTCTGGGCCTCGAACCCCAGGAGCGGTAAAGCCCCGGTCGACTCCGCCCACAACCGCCGCGGGTTGCGGTGGTGTGCGTCCGATATGGCGTCACGTTTTGACCGCCGCGTAAGAGTCCTGGATTTGCCGGAACCAACTTGACACCGGCGTCGAATACAGTCAGAATGAAAACGCTTTCAGTATGGAGCCGGTTGGCCCGTTTGTGAGACGGACCCGCCGCGCAGGCCTGGACCCCCTCGATGGGGGTGCCCCTCCAAGGCCCGACTTCTCCAGGGTGGATCTTCACGCATGTCAAAGCATCAGTATGCCAACCAGTTCGGCCACTTCTCCGACGACGGCCGAACCTATGTCATCACCAACCCCGGCACCCCGATGCCCTGGGTCAACGTCATCTCCAACGGCCGCTACGGCCTGGTCGTCAGCCAGAACGGCGGCGGCTTCTCCTGGCTCGACAACAGCCAGCTCAACGTCCTCACGCGTTGGGAGATGGATCTCGCCCGCGACCAGCACGGCAAGTTCGTGT
>DATGXW010000336.1:0-3522 GCA_035298585.1 Phycisphaerales bacterium | reverse complement strand
CCCCACCACCACCCCCGCCCCTGCCACGACGACGCGAACGTCTTGGTGCCACGATCGATGTTTCCTGTGTGCCTGGACGGACGGTTCCCTCCCGGGTCCGGCGTCGCGAGGCGTGCGCTGCACGTGTCTCTCTCTTTGCCTGCACGGGTGTGCAGGCCCTCTTGGATGCGTTCCCCCGGATGCGGGAGTGGCGCTCCGCTCGGCCGCGTGAGCGGCGATGGAGGCGACCCGGTTCGCGGGAACACAAATGGCATGCGATGGAATGGCTTCCGCCGCCGCCGGCTCATTGGGAGCCGAAGCTCGTGCGATTTCGCGTCAGGACGGTGTGCGGAAAAACGATGCCCGCAGTGACCGAGGGAAGCACACCGGATCGAGAAGACGACCCGGCGTGATTCTCAGCGTGCCGCAAGAGTTTTCAGACCGAAGGACCCCGCGTGTACGGCGACTTCCCGCAGAACGCGCGGTTGCTCGACGTGACGGTCGATCGCACTCGATACCGGCAACAGAGCCTCCGGTCGGCGCCTGAACCGTCGTACATCTCGCGTCGAGTTGACTGTTCCGTTGTTGAATGCGGCCCTGGGCCACATTCCGATCAATTGCCGCGTCTCCGGCGGCCGCATGTTCAAGTCCTGCCGGATCAGCCCTGACGGCTGGCCCGACGGGTAAATTGTGCACATCCGGGGCGCAAAGTCAAATCGCTTCCGCCCCTCGGATATTCCGCGTTTCCGGCGGGGGTTGGCGGCGCGGGAAAGCCCTCCGAGATCGCGGCGGCGTGATGTCCGCCACACCCCAGGGAGGGGTGGACGCCGGATCGAGGTCTGCACACGGCTGGGTGGAGGGAACACCCACAGTGCGGCGATCACTCGACCACGGTTGAGGGATCCTTGCCCTGTTCGATGGCTTCAATCTTGTGGATCCGGCGTGCATGGCGTCCACCGCCGAACTCGGTGGCGATCCAGGTTGAGACGATCTTTTCGATCAGTCGCTGGCCGAGCAGATCGGCCGAGAGGCACAGGACGTTGGCGTCGTTGTGGCTGCGCGAGAGCTGGGCGGTGAGTTCATCGTGTGCGACGGCAGCGCGGACGCCCTTGACCTTGTTGGCGGCGATGCTCATGCCGATGCCGGTGCCGCACACGAGGATGCCAAGGTCCGCGCGGTGTTCGGCGATGGCCTTTCCGACGGCGAAGGCCGACTCGGGGTAGTCGGTGGCGGCGTCGGTCTGTGCGCCCATGACTTCGACCGTGTGTCCTTCGCGGTCGAGCGAATCGGCGAGCTGCTTGATGGCGGCGGTTCCGCGATGATCCGAACCCAGTGCGATGCGCATGAACGCTCCTCCGCCGCGCCGGAAGTGGCCCGGCGCTCAGGCTTCAACAGGGTAGCGCGAACCACGGGTAAGCCAAGACAGGCCGAAGGCTCGGGGCATGTTTGAAACCGCGGGGAGGGCTCAGCCGTCCAGTTCGACGAGTCGGCGGCGGATCAGTTCCTGCAAGCGCTGGGCGGTCTGGCGGTAGAGGGCGAGGGGACCGCCGATCGGGTCGGGGATGTCGGAGCCTGAAGGATCGAGGATGAGGATCCGGTCGGCGGCGAAGGGGTACTTTGCCGCGAGCGTCTGTGCATGCCCGCGTGTCATCGCGTAGATCACGTCGGCGGAATCGACCATGTCGCGCGTGACCTGCCGGGAGCGGAACCCCGCGAGGGCCTGCTGACCCTGATCGGAGCGGATCCCAAGCTCGGCGAGGGCCTGGATGGCCTCGGGCGTGGCGGGGTGGCCGACCGACGCGGCGACTCCCGCGGAGTGGACGCGGGTGGTGACGGCGAGGGCGGGCACCTCGGCGAGGGCAGCGCGGGCGACGGCCTCGGCCATGGGGCTGCGGCAGGTGTTGCCGGTGCACACGAAGAGGATGGATCGTTCCACCTTCCGCTTGATGTCGGCCTGGGTCAACGCGCCACCTTCTTCGACGGAGTATCCGCCCGCGCGGCGGAGGTGAATCGTGGTCGAGGGCCTTCCGCTGGCCGAAGCGCCATCATCGACCACGCTGGCGATCCCGGCCTTCTCGGCGACACCCTCTTCCGAGAGCATGCCGACATCGCGTCCTGACCCCCACCCAAAGAGCGAGAGCCGGCGGACAACCACGGGCACCTCGGCCGCGCGGAGGATTTCCTGCGCGACGGGGTGGCTGGGGATGCGGAGGTAGATCTGCTGCCCGTCGTCGATGATGCCCGGGAGCACGGAGAGTGCAGCGCGGATTCGGTCGATCTCGGACGGGGACTTTTCCACGGCAAAGCGGACGGGGCCGGGGGCCAGGCCGTGGAAGAGCCGCTTGTGGATGGGGTGAACGATTTCGAGCGTGTGCTCGAGATGGTCGCTGTCAGCGCTGTGGAGCGTGTGACGGCCCAGGACCGGCGTGGGGAGGCCGGTGCGTTCTTCCGCGCTTTCGAGCAGCGCTGCCATCTGCTCGATGGCCTGCGGGGATGCACCGCTGGCGGCGACGCCGTAGACCGTCTCGGTGGGGATGACGACCAGGTGACCTTCACGCAGGGCCTTGCCCGCGGCGTGGATGTGCTCCGTGCGCTGGGCGGGGGTCATTTGTCCGAGGATGGGGCGGGCGGTCTTCATCGAGGGCGTCTGTTTTCAGCAAGCGCTGGTGGTATATCGGCGCACCCCCGTGCCATTGCGAGACCAGAACGATACCAAACCGAGAAGGGTTCGTCCGAGCTGGATAAATCCACGGGGAAACACCGAACTCCTTCCGATCCGGGGGGGGGATCGCTGTTCGCCGTTCGCAAGACGTGACTTTGGTGATCTGGGATCTGCGAACCGCGAGCTGCGAACGGCGACCCGCGAAACCAACCAGACCCCTTTCCTGTATGATGGGTCAGGAACGGCTCGGTTGCACGATCATGAAGCCATCATGAGTGACGGACGGAACCAAAGCGGCCGCGAGCGCGAACAGAGTGGTGCGGCCACGCTGGGGACGCGAGGATCCCCATGCGCGATTTTACTTCCAAATACCGAACATGCGGGTACGATGGCGGAGCCTCAGAGGCCTCAACATCGGTTTCCCGGGTCTTCATGCATTCGCCGCCCCCGACCGTCAGTGACCCTTCTCGGAGCATCGAAATGACTCGCACACCCAGTCGCAGCATGTGCACCAACGCCCGGGGGTCCGGCCGCCCCGGTTTCAGCCTGATTGAACTGCTGGTGGTCATGTTCATCATCGTGCTGGTGATCTCGATCGTGATCCCCGCGCTGGCCAAGGCCCGGACGGTGGCCAAGACAGCGTCGACGGACACGCTGATGCAGAACCTGCTGACGGCGGCGTCGACGTTCCAGGTCGATGAGCGACGGCTGCCGGGTCGGTTTGCAGCGCGCGACATGGGGAGTGATGACAACGGCGGCACGCGCGGCATGTCGATGGCCGAGAACGTGATGCTCGACCTTGCGGGAGGCATCGTGCAGGTCGGTGGCAGCAAGCCCGCGACCGGCGGCGTCTTTGTTCACCCCTTTGCCGGCACCTCGTC
>DATGXW010000335.1:0-2171 GCA_035298585.1 Phycisphaerales bacterium | reverse complement strand
GACGATCGAGCAGCTTGCGGCGGCGAAGTTCCTGGAGCCGGTGTGCAGGGCGCTGACGAGCAACACGGTGTGCATCGGCGGCGTGTCACCGGGTCGGGATGAGCCGAGGGCGATGCGGCTGTTTGGGGCGGGGGCGGGTCAGATGGACCGGGTGGCGTCGTGCAGGCTTGCGGTGGAGAAGGCGGGGGCGCATGCACACGGGGCGGTGGCGTACAGCGATGCATTTTTCCCGTTCAGCGATGGGCCGAAGATCCTGGTGGATGCGGGTGTGCGGTGCATTGTGCACACGGGGGGATCGAAGCGCGACCAGGAGACCTTTGACCTGTGCAACGAGCGCGGGGTGACGTGCCTGGTGACGGGGCTGCGGCACTTTCGGCATTGAGCGGGGAGGTTCGCAGCACGGGCAGGGGCAGCGCGGGCGGGGGACCGGGAGTTCAAATGGAGCGATGAAAAAGGCGGGGCCGGCGTG
Source organism: Phycisphaerales bacterium (assembly GCA_035298585.1). Taxonomy (GTDB): domain Bacteria; phylum Planctomycetota; class Phycisphaerae; order Phycisphaerales; family UBA1924; genus JAEUJB01. The sequence continues at coordinate 1,702 of DATGXW010000335.1, read as the reverse complement.
GCCTCGCCTTGTTGCGCTGCATGGAGACCTTGCGGGCGGTGGGCTGCGCGAAGGTTGATGGAAGTCTTACTTGGCGGGGGGCGTCGGGGTCGCGGGGTCTGGCGCGGGTGTTGCGGCCGTGCTGGTCGAGGTGCTGGAACCCGAGGCGGGCGCGTCGGCGGTCTTGGCGACCTCGGCTTCCTTGGGCTGATCCTTGGGCGTTTCGAGAGGGCGGAAGTTGAGGCGTGCACGCAGCGAGGCGACGGAGAAGGGGCCACCGTCGGCGGCGGCGGAGGCGGTCTTGGAGATCTCCTCGCGCTGGAACTGCTGGATGATGCCTTCACCCATCATGCGGAGCTCCTCGACGGTGATGGGCTCGACGGCGGCGACCTGTCCGACGGCGAGGGCGAGGGAGCCGGGGAGCGGGACCATGAAGGTGCGGTCGAGGGCGCCGAGCTGATCGATGGGCTTGGTGGGGTCGAGCTTGGCGCGGATGGCGCGTGCGGCGTCGCGGAAGGCGTCCTTCTGGATGCGGGGATCATCGCCGTATGCACGCTGGGCGGTGACGAGGATTTCGGAGAGGAAGCGGACGTGGTCGGGGCTTGCGGCGGGTGCCTGCGCGTCGGGCTCGAGCTGCGAGACGAGGGCCTGGATGCCGTCTTTTTGCGCGGTGGAGAGGTACTCGGGGCCCTTGGCGACCAGCGCGTCGTAGGCGAGGATGGTCTTGTAGCCCTTGACGACCTTGTCGCGGATCTCGTCGATCGAGTCGGCGGGGCCTTCCTTGCGGGTGTCGAGGACCATGAAGTAGTAGCGGTTCTCGCGGGAGTCCTGTGCGTGGGCCTCGGCGATGGGAACGCCGGCCTGGACGGCGACGCCCAGGGGCGGGCTCTTGGGCATGTTGGGGAGGAGCTCTCGAACGGTGAAGAGGAACTCCCATGCACGTCCGCGGGCGTTGCCGATCGTGACGGTGGCGTCGGAGAGTCCGGGGATTTCGGAAAGGTCCTGGGGCGTGAGCCAGTTGGCGTCGCGCGAGATGATGACGGGGGTGGGGATCGTGATGCCGGAAGAGGACTGGATGTTGTCGACGATGTTGCGGGCGATCGCTTCGAGGGAGGGACGGGTCTGGGCCCAGTCGGCGGGGAGCTTGCGGTACTCGCCGTCGGCGGGGAGCCTGCGGGTGGCGGCGAGGACCTGTGCGCGCCAGATCTTGTCGATCTGGGCGTGGATGTCGGCGACCTTTTCGTTCCTGATCTGCGTCTCGATCGCGGCGCGGTCCTTGCTGAACTCCTCGGCGGGCTTGGCGGGGTTGTCCTTGCGCCAGCGCTTGTTGGCCTCGACGGGATCGACCTTGATCGAGTCGGCGATGGCGAGGTGGTCGATGAGGATCCAGGCGAGCTTGATCCGGCTGGGCTGGTAGTAGCCGATGCCGTTGTCGCTCTCGTTGGGCTTGACGGCGCGGTACTTTGCGAAGTGCTCGGCGAGCTGGGCCTCGGTAGGCTCGGCGACCTGGTCGATGAGCTTGGCGGCGGGAATGACGGCGGTGTCGACGCGGACGGCGTCGCGGACTTCCTGTCCGGCGAACTGGAGGCGGCGGTCGGAGAGACGGCCGGCGTGCTGGTAGGCCAGGACCATGCGGAGCGAGCCGCGGAGCTTGGCGAGGCCCTGGAGGAACTCGGCGTTGGTGAGGTGAGCCTCGCGCTGGACGGCGGCGGCGAAGTTGGGG
>DATGXW010000334.1:0-35349 GCA_035298585.1 Phycisphaerales bacterium | reverse complement strand
GGTGATCAGCCCCGAGGGATGTGCCGCCATTCTCTGGAAGGAAGCCAACGAGCAGACCAACTCGGCGGCGGCCCAGTCGCTGAAACTGACCGCCAAGGACAATCTTTCGCTCCGGATCATCGACTCGATCATCCCCGAGCCGATCGGCGGTGCACATCGGGACCCGCGGCAGACCGCCGAGTCGATCCGGTCGTGGATTGTCCAGAGCCTTAAGGAGCTCAAGCCGATCCCGACGGAAGACCTTCTGGCGGCCCGATACGCCCGATTCCGGCGGATGGGGGAATGGCTGGAGGAGTCGCCGGCCCCGGAGAGCGCCAGCTCGGGTGCGGAAGCGGTTACATCCAAGCCTTCGGCGTGAACCTGAAGCACAGACGGTCGTAGTTGGTCACGAACGGACTCCTGAAAGGGAGCCGGGGTTTTTGACTCATGTAGGTCGTGTTCCTACGGTTGGCACCCTTTCGTCAGGGTGTCAGTGGCCTTCATGGCCGGTGTTCTCCTTGGGCACTTTCGGGTGATCTCCTTTGGCGAAGAAGACTTCCAAACCCAGCGGGCCAGGTACTGGCAAATCCACGGGCACGGCGACTGCAAAGGCGTCGGCGAAGCCCGCCGCCAAGGGCAAAGCCCCGGCAAAGGGAGCTCCCGCCAAACCGGCAGCATCCAAAGTCGCCCCAGTGAAAACGGTTACGAAGCCCGTCGCGAAGGGCGCCGCTTCGGCCAAGGTTGCCGCGCCTGTAAAGGCGGGGGCCCCCGCCAAGGGTTCCGCACCGGCCAAGAACTCGGCACCTGCCAAGGGTCCCGCGCCGGCGAAAGGTCCGATTCCTGGGAAATCGCAGCCTCCTGCCAAGGGTGCGGCCCCCGCGAAGGGACCCGTGGCGGCCAAGTCCGCACCCAAGGCCGATGGAGGCAAGGGCGCAAAGCCGGCCGGGAAGGCCGGGGCGGCGACGCCGGATGCAAAGGGCGGCGACGCCAAGGGTGGCGATGCAAAGAACGGCCGCAAGGGCATCACGATCGTCCAGCCCAAGCCCGTGAAGAAGACCAAGCCCAAGCCCAAGGCGCCGATGAGCGGTGCACACGCGATCCCGTCGATGCTCAGCAGCCGTCCGGGCTCGCACAAGCCGCTGATCCCGTCTGGTCCGGCCGCCAGCCCCAGCGCACCGATCGGTTTCCATGGCCACACGGCCGACGGCCCCAAGGGGGACGTGAAGTCTCCCTTCGGCAAGAAGGAACTGGCGCACTTCCGGCAGATCCTGCTGCAGAAGCGGGCGGAACTCGTCGGCGACGTCTCGTCGATGGAGTCTGAAGCGCTCAAGGGTGAGAGCGGCTCACTCTCGAGTGTCCCGCAGCACATGGCCGAGCAGGGGTCGGAGAACTACGACCAGTCCCTCTCGCTCGATCTGGCGGCGGCGGATCGCAAGCTGATCCGCGAGATCGACGATGCCTTGGCCCGGATTGATAACGGCACCTATGGGATCTGCGAGTTGACCGGTAAGCCGATCCGGCTTGAGCGTCTGGAAGAATTGCCCTGGGCACGGTACTCGATCGAGGCGGCACGCGATCTTGAGCGTCGCCACATGAGGCTGTGACGAACCAGACCCCTTCAGCACATGATGCAGGCTCGGTCCCCGACCGTGCGCTGCTGCACCACCACCGCAAGGAACACGGCGATGGTTCGACGCTGCGCTCCGTGCGTGCGTGGGTGGTCCTCTTCACCGTGACCTTCCTGGGTCTGCTGGCGGACCTTGGCAGCAAGTGGTGGGCCTTTGAGAAGGTCGCGGGAGTTCCGGTTGAAGTCAGGCGCGAGGATGTCCTGGCGGTCGATACCCTGGGCCGGCTGATCCCCTCGCACCCGCCGGTGGTCGTCGTTCCCAACCTGCTGGAATTCACGCTGGTGCTCAACCCCGGCGCGGTCTTTGGGATCGGGGCCGGAAAGCGGTGGTTCTTCGTCGTCGTGACGATCGCCGCCATTGCCTTTGCGATGTGGATGTTCGCGAGGTGGACCTCCCCGCGCAAGACATCCATGCACGTGGCGATCGGGCTGCTGATCTCGGGCGCGATCGGCAACCTCTACGATCGCCTGCTCTACGCCTGTGTGCGTGACTTCATCCACCCCCTTCCGGGCGTGAAACTCCCGTTTGGATGGACTCTTCCCAACGGATCTCGCGAAGTCTGGCCGTATGTCTCGAATGTCGCCGATCTCTTCCTCCTGATCGCGATCGGGATGCTCCTGGTCTATTCATGGGTGGGCGCAAGGCCGCACAGCCAAACCGGGCAGGAGCATGTGCACACGGGTGCCTCCACGCCGGATGCGTGAACCGGCGGGCCGATCGGGCGTGTGCCTCCCTGCTACCCTCGGAACACCATGTCCAGCAATCCCCCCGGTGTCATTTCAGCCGCGGGCAATCCTCCCGCACCGCAGACGAGCGTGAAAGACACCGTGATCTCGGTGCTGATCTCGCTCGTGCTCGCGTTCGTCTTCCGGGGGTTTGTCCTCGAGGCGTTCCAGATCCCGACCGGCTCGATGGCGCCCACGCTGCTGGGCGCGCACATGCGGTTCAAGAGCCCGGCGACGGGGTGGGATTGGACGGTGGCGCCCTGGCAGTACCCGCCGAGCGATACGAGCTTTGATTTCCCGACGCCGATCCAGCAGTCGGGTCCGCACAACGAGCCGATCGTTGTTCGTGACCCGATGAGCAACGACCAGATCCGTCCGCTGTCGATGCCGCTGCTCTCGGGCGACCGGATCTTCGTGCTCAAGTACCTGTACTCGATCTTTGATCCCGCCCGCTTCGATGTCGTGGTCTTCAAGAACCCGCAGAACCCGCAGGAGAACTACATTAAGCGACTGATCGGGCTTCCCAACGAGCAGGTGGCGCTGGTCGATGGCGACGTCTTTGTCCGCCCTGCCACCGCCGGCGGTGGAGAAGCGTCGGAGACGGCCTGGGCCGAGAGCGGCTGGACCATCGCCCGCAAGCCCGAACGCGTCCAGCGCGCTGTATGGCAGAAGGTCTTCGGCAGCGAGTACACGCCGCGCGATTCGCGCCGCGAAGGTCGGCAGTGGTTCGTCCCCCCGTGGAAACCTTCCACGCAGGGCTGGGAGATGGCCGACCGGCCTTCCTATCACTATTCGAAGACTGAACCGACGCGGCTGGACTGGGACTTTGAGCGCTGGCCGCTGGTGGATCGCAACCCGTACAACGAGGCGAATCTCAGGACGAGCCAGGAGTGGCCGAGCGCTGCTCTCCTGGGAACCTACTGGCGGCCGACCTATGGCTGGGATGGACCGCTCTTTTACTATCCGGTGTCAGACCTGCGCGTGGGGGCGGGGTTCAAGCCCGAGGCCGATGGCTTTGAGTGTGCACTCAACATCTCCGCCCGGGGCCACCAGTTCCAGGCCATGCTGGGCAAGGGGAAAATCACGATCAACATGCGTCCCGAGCCCGTCGCCAGCCCCGAGGGCCAGGCGGCGGGCGCTGAACCCGCGTGGCAGTCGATGGCGACGGTCGACGTGGGCGGGCTCTTTGAAGTCGGCAAGGTCACGAACGTTGAGTTCTGGCATGTCGACCAGGCCCTTGAAGTCTGGATCAACGGGAAAAAGGCGCTCTTTGCCGAGTACAACTGGGGACCTGCCGAGCGCATCGAGCACGCGACGGGCATGACCTTTGCCTCGATCGTGGAGGCGGGCCATCAGAAGAACCGCCCCGACATCCTTCTGGACGGCACGAAGTATCGCCTTCCAAAGGTCAGCATCTCGATGATGGGTTCTCCCGTCACGCTGGAGCGAGTCGACCTGTGGCGTGATCTGCACTACCAGGCGACCGTCCGCGGCGGCGTGATCAACGAGCCCGGGCTTGCGACCAGCCCGCGCACGGTGCTGACCAACGGCCCGGATCACTTCTTCTGCTGCGGCGATAACAGCCCATCGAGCTTCGACGGCCGCGGCTGGAGCACGGTCAACCCGTGGGTCGCGACGGAGATCGACCCGCTCCCCGGGATCGTCCACCGCAACCTCCTCATCGGCAAGGCGTTCTTTGTCTACTTCCCGGCGATGGACCACTCGCGCAAGCTCCCCATCCCCGATGTCGGCCGCATGCGCCTGATCTGGTAATGACACCGGGATTCTTGAGCCAACCATGAGTGCACTGGTCGTGATCCTCGGTCGGGGCGGGAGCAAGGGCGTTGCGAACAAGAACGCAAGGCTCATCGCAGGCAAGCCGTGTGCACAATGGACCATCGAGGCGGCCCGCGCCGCGTCGTGCGTCAAGGAAGTCGCGTTCTCGACCGACGACCCAGCGCTCAAGTCACTCGCGCGTGCACATGGATGCCGCGTGATCGATCGCCCCGATGCACTCGCCTCCGACACCGCGACGATCGACGATGCCGCCCGCCACGCCGTGATGACGCTCGACCACGCCGTGTGTCTTCAGGATTCTGACCGCGCCCGTGCGACGCTCCTGGACCCGATCGTCATCCTCTATGCCAACGTTCCGATCAGGCCCGCCGGATTGATCGACGCCGCAGTGGAACTGTGCACGTCGACCGGGTGTGACAGTGTGCAGAGCTACGCCCCGGTCGGCAAGCACCACCCCTGGTGGACTGCGCGCGTGGGTCCTGACGGCAAGGTCGCGCCCTGGGAAGGGGATGTGCTCAACCACGGCGTTTTCCGCCGCCAGGACCTTCCGCCGGCGTACATCCCCGACGGGGGCATCATTGTCGTTCGTCGACGTGCAATGTTTCTGGCCATCGACGGTGTGCAGCCCGGACCGCACGCGTTTTTCGGGAAGGATCGTCGCGGGGTCATCAACCCCGAGGGGGCGGTGGTGGACATCGACACGCACACGGATCTGCTTGTTGCCGATTCGATGCTCAGCGGACGGCCACCCTCCGGCGGGAAGAACTAAGCCATGCACATCGGCGGACGAGAGATCAAGCCCAAGGGTGAGCCGTACATCATCGCCGAGCTGGGCGTGAATCACGACGGCTCGGCGGCATGTGCAGTCGAACTCGCCCGGGCCGCCGCCGAGGCGGGCGTTGATGCGATCAAGCTCCAGCACTTTGAGGCACGACGGCTGATGAGCAGCGCTTCGCGGCTCGCGGCCTACCAGGCAGCGGCGGGGGAGACCGACCCGGTCGAGATGCTGGCGCGGCTGGAGCTTCCGCTCGCGGCGATGCGCGAGGTAATCGAGATTGCACACGAGCGCGGGATCCACGCGATCGTCACAGTCTTCTCCGACTCGCTCGTGGAAGCTTCGAACGAACTGCCGTGGGATGCCTACAAGACGGCCTCCCCTGACATCATCAATCGACCGTTGTTGAACGAGCTGCTTTTGACTCAAAGGCCCGTGATCGTGAGTACGGGGGCCTCAACGCTCTCGGAAGTCGGGCGTGCGCTGACGTGGATGAAGGAGGCACGCGACCGTCTCGCGGTGCTCCAGTGCGTCAGCAGCTACCCGACGTCGATCGAGCATGCGGAACTCGGCGGCATCGCCGCGATCGCCGATATTTTTCCAGGCCCGGTCGGGTACAGCGATCACACGCCCGATGTGCACACGGGCATGGAGGCGGTCTCTCGCGGCGCCTGCATCCTGGAGAAGCACTTCACGCTTGATCGAAACGCCAAGGGCCCGGACCACGCCGCCTCGCTCGGGCCCGCGCAGATGAAGGAATACGTCTCGCTGGCGCGTGAAGCGGTGCAGCAGCTTGAGGCGAGCAGGAAGTATGGCTCGCCGACGACGTTCAGCCGCAGGCCGGTCGAGGCGGTGAAGCGCGTGCTGGAGATCGAGCAGGATGTCCGGCGGGTGTCGCGCCAGTCGCTGGTCACTGCACGGGACCTTGCGGCGGGCCATCTGCTGACGCGTGGTGATCTCGTGATCAAGCGCCCCGGGACGGGGATCGAGCCGTGGAAGCTCGATGAAGTGCTCGGGAAGCAACTCACCCAGAACGTGGCGGCGGATCAGCCGCTGCCGCATGGTGCGGTGGGCTGAGATTCGCATCGCGGGCAAACTTCCACGCCGCGGCACATTCCGAGCACACCCGGCAGCCATCGCTTGCGATTGGTGTTCCCGAGAGGTCATACGCGCAGGCCGGGCAAACCGGGTCGACGGTATCCACGTCCTTGCGAAGTTTTCGCGCGTGCATGCGAAATGCAGGAATCCAGAGCAGGGCAAAGCAGGCGACCGCAATCCCGAAGATCGCCTGCCCATACAGTTGCTTTGCGAGATTGCCGATGGTCATGCCGATGGCAAGTGCGCAGAGCGTGCCGATGAAGACATACAGGTGCGGACGCGAGACCAATCGAGCAACACGCAGATACTGACGATGGAGCCTGAAGCCCTTGCGGGAATGCAGAACGCCCATGCCTCCATATGGGATGTCGCGCCACGTGCCTCGATCGTCCCGTGCCTGGAATGTCGTCACGTTTCGCATCTGCGTCCGCCCCCATCAACGCGGCGGCGAACCGACCTTCACCGCCCTGATCGCCATGAACAGCGGGATCTCCCGCCGTGCGCGGTTCTCTTCCGCCGCGCGAGGGCCCGGGGAACTGCTGCGTGCGCTGGGCCATTCCTCGATCAGTTCGATCGCAAAGCCCGTCTCGTGCAGCACCTTGGCGTAGGTCTGGAGCGGGCGGTGGAAGGTCCAGGTCGTGATCTCCGGCGCGCCGTGTGCTGCCGCGCCGGGGTTCATCACGATCGGCGATTGCCCCGGCGAGAGATACCCATCCACGCGGCGGTACTGCTTGATCTTCCCGCGCGGCCCGCGGTCCTGATCTCTGTACCTCGATGCCTCGCTGCCTTGATGCCTCGATGCCTTGTCTTCCTCCCATCCCCACGACGTCTGTCCCGGTGCACGGAAGGCGGGGTGCAGGATCACGAAGACGAGCTTGCCGCCTTCCCGCAGCATCGCGTTCACGCCGGTGAGGACGGGCTCGAGGGGCTCGATGTTCATCAACGCCATCACGGAGGTCGCCGCGGCGAAGGCGCTGTTCCCGCCTTCCATCTCGGCGATCTCACCCAGCTTGCGTGCATCGCCGACGACAAACTCGGGCTGATTCTGCGTGAGATCCTGCACCGACGCACGCGCTGATTCGATCAGCTTCTCGGATGAGTCAATCCCCGTCGCCGCGACGCCGAGCTCTGCGAGCCTGCGGCAGAAGTCTCCCTGCCCGCAGGCAAGGTCGAGGATCCTCATCCCCTCCTGCGGCTGCAAAAGGCGAAGGACGCCGGGAAGAATCACGTTCTCGTGGTGGTCGCTCTTGCGCGTGCCGATGAGCTGGTCGTACCACTCGGCGACGTGGTCCCACGAGGTGTCGGGCCCGCTCTCGCGCCCGGGCTTCTCGGCCTTCTTGGGCTTGGCGGCGCCCGGCACCGCGGGAGGCGTGCCGACGATCCCCGGGCGCGTCTCTCCGAGCGAATTCTGCGGGGGCTGCTGGTTCACGAGGCCGTAGAAGGCCTGCGGCGGCGGGGAGAAGAAGCGGACATCGCTCCCGGTCGCGGGGTGCGAGAATCCAAGCTCCGTGGCGTGAAGGCACAGGCGCGAGATGGGGTTGGACTTGCCGCCGTAGCGGCGATCGCCGACCAGGGCGTGCCCCGCTTCGCGCATGTGCACACGGATCTGGTTCTTGCGCCCCGTGTCCAGCCGCAACTGCAGCAGCGTCCGGCCGGCGCCGCTCGCCACCACCCGCCAGTGCGTCACGGCGTTCTGTCCGGGCCCTTCAAACCGCATGCGCGGATCATCGGGGTTGATCGAACGCATCAGGCCGTCGGGCCCTTCCGCCAAAAAGCTCCGGATGATCCCCGATGGGGGCTGGGGCGTCCGCCCCGGCAGCGCGGGGGCGTCGTGCGAGAATTCACCCTCGGCCACCGCCATGTACAGCCGGTGTGCACGCTTGGTCCGGAACTCTTCCTTGAGCTGTTCAAAGGCCCGGTCGCTGGCCGCGAAGACCAGGAGGCCGCTGGCTTCCTTGTCGAGCCGGTGGATGATCCAGACGCGCGTGCCGCGTTTGCGGCGCTTGTCCTTGATGTAGTGCTTCACGACACCGAAGACGCTGTGCTCGCGCATCTCGGGATTGTCGTGCTCGGGCGTGCCGGGCATCGGGGCGGTGACGATTCCCGTCGGCTTATCGACCACCACGACATCATCATCCTCGTAGACGAGGCGAACGCCCAGGCCGATGTCGGGCGTGGGTGAATCGGAGAGGACGTCGCCGTCCATCGCGCCGGCGTCAAATCCACCCTGCGAAGTGTCGGGCCTTCGACCGGCGTGCGGGCGGCGAGGGCGGTTGAAAGTGCCCGGCCCGCCGGAGTTGTCCGCGCGATCATCAAACTGACGCTGGGGGCGCGCAGGCCGTCCCTCGCGGAATCCATCACCCGGCCCATGACCAAATCCCCCGGGTCCGCGGCGGTTGCCGCGCGGCGGGCCCCCTGTGAAGCCTCCTCCTGAACCGCCCCCCGACTCGTGGCCCGACCCCCGGCCAGAATCGCGCGAAGCGGGGCCATCTCCGTACCCCCGGCCACCACCATGTCCGGACCCTCCGCGCGAGGAGGGGGAACGTGAAGGACCGCGTCGGGGACGATCAGAGTGGGGCATGCAAGGAGCGTAGGTGAACCAAACGACCCCGCGAGAGGCGCCCGCGCTGCGCGGAGCCTTTGCAATCAAGCGGCTGAGAGGGATCGGGGAGTGTTGAAGAGTGTCACCTGAACCGGGTCCGAGGCGGTTCATACAGTTGGGGTGTTTTCTAGGGAGTGTGTGCACATGACCGACGCGACGCTATGGACCATCCGCAGGCTTCACACCATCGATTCTCAGCAGATCAATGCACTGGCGGATGTTCTTGTCGACTGCGTCAACGGCGGCGCTTCGGTGAGTTTCATGCACCCCCTGACGCACGAGCGCGCCGTGAAGTGGTGGACCCAGGTCGCGGCGGATGTCGCCGAGGAAAAGCGTGCACTCCTGGTGGCGGAGGACCGGGGGGGGATTTGCGGCACCGTTCAATTGATTCTCGATCAGCCCGAGAACCAGCCGCACCGCGCGGATCTTGCGAAGATGCTTGTGCATTCGCGCGCACGCCGTCAGGGCGTGGGTGCGGGGCTCATGCGGGCCGCCGAGACGATGGGCCGGGAGTGCGGCAAGACGCTGCTCGTGCTCGACGCCGTGACCGGTGGTGATGCCGCGAGGCTGTACGAGCGGCTGGGATGGGTGAAGGTGGGGGAGATCCCGGGATATGCACTCTTCCCCCAGGGAGGGCTCGGAGGCACCACGTACTTTTATCGGAAGCTCTGATGCAGTATTGAACGGGATGCCAACGTGCAGTCCGGCGTGCTCAAGCACCTCGACGGGCGAGGATCAGGTCCATCAGCCACGGGGCGAACTCACGCTTGTGCATCGTCCCCGGGGTCCGAATCTCGCCACCCTGCGGGTCAACGACGACCGCCTCGACGGCGTCTGAATCCATTGTTTGAAGCGGATTGCCGACCACCAGATCGACACCCTTGCGGCGCAGCTTGGCGTGTGCAGAACTCACCACTTCATCCGCCGGTTCCAAAGCGAATGCGACCAGGAACTGTCCCGGACGACGGCCCGCGGCAACCTGCGCGATCAGATCGGGCGTCGGTTCCAGCTCGATCGACTTGGGGCCATCACCCCGCCTGAACTTTGCGTTCGGGAGAACCGTACGTAATGCTGGCCTGTAATCTGCGACCGCCGCAGCCATGATGAGGATGTCCGTGGCCGGTGCATGGGCTTTGAGAAGAACGCGGAGATCTTCGCAGGTGGTGAATCGGTGGACCTCGACCCCCGGCGGGAGTTGAACGCCTTGGACCGGACCCAGGAGAAGCGTCGTTTCAAGGCCTCGCCGGATGGCCTCGGCGGCCAAAGCCAGTCCCATGCGTCCTGAACTGCGGTTCCCCAGGAACCGAACCGCGTCGATCGGCTCATGGGTGGGGCCGGCGGTGATGAGGATGCGGGTGGTTGAGGGCATGGTCGCGGGATTCGGCATGATTGAGCGGTTGCTGACCGAAGGTTAGGGATCGAAGGTGCAACTCTCACGCCCAAGGGTGGGGGTGAGGTGGACCGGGCTGGGATGCACATTGCGGCCCGAGGGACTTACGTGCATAATGGTGGTCCTCTCCCCCGGCATCGGGGTTCGGCGGACCGTCGATCGGCCGGGTCGGCACGTTGACGGTCTCTGCCGCACAAGGGCCTTGTCCGGCGGTTCGTCGAGCGACCGGTCGTCTGGAACCTTCTCCAGACGCACACGGTCGGGTGTCGACGCGGCTCGCTACGATGGCGGTCTTTGGACGGGTTTCCCGCGGCTGGCCCGTGGGTGGTCGGGAGAACGTCGCGGGCCCAACCCGCGGTTGTCTCGTCGTGGCGGTCTTGTGGGGCGTGAGGTCTTCGGGGGGCTTGGCGGTGTCGGTGCGTGGATTGGCTGGCGTTGCGTGGTTCGATATCCGAAATGGTGATCCACCGGTGCGTGCGGCAGGTCCAGGATGACCCGCCCGCGATCCCCGGAGAGGCTGACGCGAGAAGAGCATGGCACGATCGAAAAAGAAGCTCGGTGAAATCCTGGTCGGTTGGGGGATCATCAACGCGGTCCAGGCGGACAAGGCGGTGCAGGTCGCCAAGTCATCCGGGAAGCGGATGGGAGATGCATTGGTCGAGCTTGGCTTTGCCAAGGAAGACCAGGTCTCCAAGGCGCTGGCGCACCAGTTCGGGATGGAGTACGTCGACATCGGCGCGCCGGGGATGTCGACCAAGATCGACCTCAAGCTCATTCCCGACGAGCTCATCAAGAAGTTCCTGATCCTGCCCATGTCCAAGTCGGGCGGGCGGCTCCAGCTCATCATCCACGATCCGATGGATCTTGAGATGCTCGACATGCTCCGCTTCCGGCTGAACCTGGAAGTCGAGCCTCGCCTTGCCTCCAAGAGCGACATCAAGAAGTTCCTTGAGGGTGGGAGCGGCGGGGGCGCCAAGCAGGAGAAGATGGTCGCCGCGACCGAGTCGCTGATCTCCGCGTCGATGGACAAGACCGTCGACCGTTCGGTCGACCGGTCGATGGACAAGTCGATCGACATCGCCAGCGAGGACGCCCCGATCGTCCGCCTGTGCAACCGCATCCTGACCGAGGCGGTCAAGATGCGTGCGAGCGATATCCACATCGAGCCGATGGCCGACCGCGTCCGCCTCCGCTACCGCATCGACGGCGTGTGCATGGAGCGCGACAACCTCCCCCAGCGCATGCAGAACGCGCTGCTCTCGCGTCTCAAGCTGATGTCCTCCATGAACATCGCGGAGAAGCGTGTCCCGCAGGACGGCCGAATCAAGCTGCCCGTCGACGACGTGAACATCGACTTCCGCGTCTCGGCATGCCCCGCCTACCACGGCGAGAGCGTGGTGCTGCGTATTCTGCGTCCTGAGTCTGTCCGCATCGGCCTGATCAACATCGGCTTTGAGCAGGACACGCTGGCGACCTTCAACAAGATCATCCGGCGTCCCAACGGCATTTTCCTCGTGACCGGGCCGACCGGTTCGGGCAAGACGACGACCCTGTACTCGGCGCTCGACGTCCTCAACCGACCCGACAAGAAGATCATCACCGCCGAGGATCCGGTCGAATACAACTTCAACGGCATCAACCAGTGCCAGGTCCGCGAGACGATCGGCCTGACGTTCCCCGCGATTCTCAAGTCGATGCTGCGTCAGGCCCCCAACATCATCCTGGTCGGTGAAATCCGAGACAAGGAAGTGGCGGAGATCGCCATCCAGGCGGCGCTGACGGGCCACCTGGTGTTCTCGACGCTGCACACCAATGATGCGCCGTCGGCGATCACGCGTCTGGTGGACATGGGCATCAAGCCCTTCCTCGTGGCGTCGTCGATCCAGGCGGTGCTGGGCCAGCGCCTGATCCGCATGATCTGCAAGCAGTGCAAGACGCTCGATACCAACGTCGACCCCAAGTACCTCCAGCTCACGGGCATCACCCCCGAGGAGGCCGAGGGCAAGGTCATGAAGGGCGCCGGGTGCGACAACTGCAACCGCACCGGGTACCGCGGCCGCCAGGGCATCTTCGAGATGATGGTTATGAATCCGACGATCCGCGACCTGGCCTTCAAGCTCGCGCCGGTCTCGGACCTGCGGCGTGCCGCGATCCAGGCGGGCATGCGCACGCTGGTGGGTGATGGGAAGATCAAGATCATGACCGGCAGGAGCACGCCCGAAGAGATCGCACGTTCGACCCAGGTCGACCTTGACAACATCTCGGCCGCATCGGGCGCGGCCTGATCCCTCCTGGGGACCAGGTTCGCCCCCTCCACGGCCTCGGGGCCATGGTTGGGTTCCGTATAACACGCCTCACATCCCCGTGTGGGAGTTCTTTGGAGCACACGCCCCCCGCGGCGGGTGAAGTAAGGGTTCACGATGTCACAGATGCAGATTGACCGTCTCCTGGACACCGTCGTTCGGACGGGTGCAAGCGACCTCCACCTGACGGTGGGGCGGCCTCCGACCGTCCGGCTGCACAGCCACCTTCAGAACCTCAAGACCAAGGTTCTTGAATCTGACGACATGGTGTCGCTGATGAAGTCGATCACCCCGGAGCGGAACCAGCAGGAGCTGGCCGAGGTGGGTGGTACGGACTTTGGCTTTGCGTACGGCGACGCCGCACGCTTCCGTACCAGCGTCTTCCGCCAGCGCGGCGAGCTGGCGATGGTCCTGCGGCGAATCCCGAGCAAACTCCTGACATTCGAGCAGATCGGCCTTCCCGAGATCGTCCGGGACCTGATCCGCCGTCCCCGCGGGATGTTCCTGGTCACCGGCCCGACAGGCTCGGGCAAGACCACCTCGCTGGCGACGATGATCGACTACATCAACGCCAACTACGACCGCCACATCGTCACGATGGAAGACCCCATCGAGTACTACCACTACCACAAGAAGAGCATCATCAACCAGCGTGCGATCCACGACGATGTGCCGACCTTCTCTGAAGCGCTGCGTCGCGTGCTCCGTCAGGACCCCGACTGCATCCTGGTCGGTGAAATGCGAGACCTGGAGACCATTGAGGCGGCCGTCCGAGCCGCCGAGACGGGTCACCTTGTGTTCGGTACCCTGCACACGACCGGCGCTGCCAAGACGATCGACCGTCTGGTCGACGCCTTCCCCCAGGCCCAGCAGAACCAGATCCGCGTCCAGCTCTCGACGGCCCTCATCTGCGTCCTGTCGCAGGTGCTCCTGGCCCGCATCGACACGGCGGGCATGGTGGCAGGGTACGAGTTCCTGGTGGTTACCCCGGCCATCGCCAACCTCATCCGCGAAGCCAAGACCTTCCGAATCGACTCGGCCATCCAGACCGGTCGCAAGTTCGGCATGCAGCTCCTGGACGACCACCTCTGGTCGCTGTACAAGCGGGGCATGATCTCGGCGGAAGAGATGATCGACAAGTGCAAAAATCCAGCTGACCTGAGGGAGAAGGTCCACAAGGACGGCGGGAAGATCGGTCGCGCGGAGTGGGATGAAGATGTCGACCTGCAGAAGGAATGATCCGAATCTGCCCTCTCGCCCCCCGGGTGAGGGGTCGATTGGGTGCGTTGTTGTGACAAAATCCAGTTGTCTTGTTTGTTTTTGATGTGCCAATCAGTGCATTTGGTTCGTCTGTTCTGGTAAGTTGTCCGAACAGGGTTCTGGAATTGGGTTTTCGGTCGCGGAGTGCGTCAGGACAGTCGGCCTCGTGTCGGCAACGTTCCAGACATGCTGCAAGACCCTTCGTGTGGGGGTGATCGGGACAGGCCTGGGTTTCCGCCGTGCGGCGACTTGTGGCCGGGTGCATCCGCCGATGCATCGGTGCGTGGCCAGGCCGGAAGGCTGGTCATGCGAGGGCGTCCGAGAACGACGCTCCTCGCCAACCGCACACCCCGCCGTCACCAACCCATTTCCCGCCATCGGACCTTCCTGCACGGAAGGTGCCTCATCGCCTTCAGACCTCCGGCATATCCGGAATCTGGCAGGTGATCGACATGGTGACATGTGCGTTCGATCCGCCCCTCGCGCGACCCTTGAGGTTTGCGAAGGGCAGCGGCCGGGCGCTCCCGAGCTCCTGATGTGCATCACGGTCGCGGCCCGCATCCCTCGCGGATACGAGCCACCTCAGATGTGCATCACAGTTTGGGCCTGGTTCGGATGATTGCATGACCCCCTCGGTCCCGCCCTCCGCTGGGCGGCTCATCGAGGGGTCCCAGCGTGCGGCCGGTCGTGTGGCGGGCCGCAGTACCCGGACAGATGGACCTCAGAGAAGGGAAAGCACGACATGCCGGTGCTCGATCCAGTTGAGGTCAAAGGTAAGAAGATCGGTCGCATCCTCACCAAGATGGGGAAGGTGACCCGCGACCAGGTCCACGAAGCCCTGGCGGTGCAGCGGACCCGCAAGGTGCTGCTGGGCCAGCTCCTGATCGAGCTTGGCCTGGTCACGCCGCGGGACGTTGCCGAGGCCCTGGCCGGGCAGGCAGGGATGCAGTACCTCGACCTTGCGGGCAAGGACATCCCCGAGGATGTCCGAACGGTGATCCCCGCCGAGAACGTCCAGTCGTATCAGGTCATCCCGATCGAGTACAACCCCGTCAGCAAGCGGCTGAAGATCGCCATGAAGAGCCCGGACAATTTCCGGGCGGTCGACGACCTGCGGCTCCTGATGGGCTTCAACGTCGAGGCGGTCGTCGCGGACGCGGCGCTGATCGACGCGCTGATCAAGAAGCACTATTCCAAGAGCGAGTCGGTGGTCGACGTGGTGAGTTCGCTCGCCAAGGACGAGAAGTTCAAGAGCCTCGAAGGGCGCGGCGAGTCGATCGACCTTGACGCCATCATGGAGATGGCCGACGACAACCAGGTCATCAAGCTGCTGAACCTCGTGCTGCTCCAGGCGATCAAGGACCGGGCCTCGGACATCCACTTCGAGCCATTTGAGTCTGAGTTCAAGATGCGGTACCGCATCGACGGCGTCCTGTACGAGATGAACGCGCCCCCCAAGCACCTGGGCCCGGCGATCACCAGCCGCGTCAAGGTCATGGCGAACCTGGACATCGCCGAGCGGCGTCTGCCGCAGGACGGCCGCATCGAGCTGACGATCGGCGGCAACCCCGTCGACCTGCGCGTGGCCGTGCTGCCGACGATGCACGGGGAGTCGGTCGTCATGCGAGTCCTGGACCGCTCGAACGTCGAGCTCTCGCTCGACCGCCTGGGCCTGCGCGAGGACGACCTGACAACGGTCACCCGCCTGATCAACAAGCCCAACGGCATCGTGATCGTGACCGGTCCTACGGGCTCGGGCAAGACGACGACGCTTTACGCGGCGCTTTCGAACCTCAACGACATCCAGACCAAGATCCTCACCGCGGAAGACCCGGTTGAGTACGACATCGACGGGCTCTGCCAGTGCCAGATGAACGCCGAGGTCGGCCTCACGTTCGCCAAGGCGCTTCGAAGCTTCCTGCGTCAGGATCCTGACGTGATCCTGGTCGGCGAGATCCGAGACCTCGAGACCGCGCAGATCGCGGTGCAGGCGTCATTGACGGGCCACCTTGTGCTCTCGACGCTGCACACCAACGACGCGCCGAGCTCGATCGTCCGAATGCTCGACCTTGGCCTTGAGGCATTCCTTCTGACCGCGACGGTCGAGGGAATCATCGCCCAGCGCCTTGTCCGAAAGGTGTGCGTCTCCTGCAAGGAGGCCTACACGCCCACGGAAGAGGAACTGATGGAGCTGGGTATGACCCCCGACCAGGTCCGCGGCAAGCGGTTCATGCGCGGCAAGGGGTGCACGGTGTGCAACGGCTCGGGGTACAAGGGCCGAATGGCCCTCTACGAGATCATGACCCTCGACGACGAGGTGCGCGACATGATCATGCACGAGGCGAGCACGGCGGTCCTGCGCCAGGCGGTGCGCCGCAAGGGCATGAGGACCCTGCGCGAGGCGGGGCTGCTTGCGATCTACGAGGGCGTGACGACGATCGACGAGGTTGTCCGCGAGACGCTCTCGGACGACTCGTAAGCCCTGCGGAGTCAGGGCGGGGGAGTGGGGGGAAGGCCCCAGGACCCGGGTGCTCCCGGGGGGGCGGCGGTTGAAGAGAACAGGTGGACACAGACACGCACGGCTGGTGCGTGAGCGGAGCGTGACTCATGGCGACCTTTGCATACGAAGCGTTGAACGCGGCCGGGAAGCCTCAGAAGGGGACGGTCGACGCGGCGACGAACGAGGAAGCTGTCCAGAAGATCCGTTCGCAGGGCTTCTTCCCGACGTCGGTGCGCGAGCAGAAGGCCAAGAAGGCCGCCGAGAAGGAAGCACAGGCGGCGGGCGCCGCGGCCAAGAAGAAGAAGAAGAAGGGGGGCGGCGGGGGTTTCGGCCGCGTCAGCCCCAAGCTGCTGACGCTCTTTACCCGCCAGCTCTCGACGCTCCAGGACGCCGGTCTTCCGCTGCTGCGGTCGCTCCAGATCCTCGAAGGCCAGCAGAAGCCCGGCCTGATGAAGAACATCCTCCAGGGCGTCTGCGACGAGGTCGAGGGCGGTTCCTCGCTTTCGGAGGCGATGGGCAAGTACCCCCGCGCGTTCAACCGGCTCTTTGTCAAGATGGTGGCCGCCGGCGAGATCGGCGGCGTTCTTGACATCATCCTCCAGCGCCTCAGCGAGTTCATGGAGAAGAGCCAGCGGCTCAAGCGCAAGATCAAGGGCGCGATGGTCTACCCGATCGTCGTCATCTCGATCGCCGTGCTGATCCTCACGGGCATCATGGTGTTCATCATCCCCAAGTTCGAGGAAATCTTCATGGACTTTGGCGTGAAGCTTCCCGCGATCACACTCTGGCTCATGAACACCAGCCGCTGGGTCGCCGGCAGCGTCCCCGGGCAGAAGATACCCGGCGTGATCTGGGTCCTGGCCAGCCCCTTCCTGATCTGGGGCGGCCTCAAGCTGATCCGCAAGGCCGAGGTCGGCCGGGCCGTCACCGACTGGTGTGCACTCCGCGTCCCGGTCTTCGGCAAGCTCATCAAGAAGACCTCGATCGCACGCTTCACCCGCACACTGGGCACCTTGATCTCGGCGGGCGTGCCGATCCTGGAGGCGATCAACATCACCAAGGAGACGTCGGGCAACTACGTCTTCGAGAAGGCCCTGGGCAACGTCCACGACTCGATCCGCGAGGGCGAGAGCTTCGCCGGGCCGCTGCGCGAGAGCAAGACGTGCGACGCCATCGTCGTCAACATGATCGACGTCGGCGAGGAGACGGGCGAGCTCGACGGCATGCTCCTCAAGATCGCAGACAACTACGACGAAGAGGTCGACGAGCAGGTCGAGTCGCTCGTCTCGCTCCTTGAGCCGCTCATGGTCGTGGTGCTCGGCGGCATGGTCGGAACGATCGTCGTGGCGATGTTCATGCCCATGGTCGCGATGATCAACTCGCTCCAGGGCGGCGGTTCCAAGTAACCCCCGCGCGTGCCGGCCGCGGGCGGGCCGTCCCGCGCGTGCCCGTGGTTCAAGGTCAGTCTCCAGATCCGGAAGAGGTCGATGAACAACAGGGAATGCACAACTCTTTCGCGTCGGGGTGTGCGTGGCTTCACGCTCATCCAGATGCTCATCGCCCTGGCGATCCTCGGGACGCTCGTCGGCCTGCTGATCGTCGCGATGACCCAGGCCCGCAAGTCGGCGACCGCGGTCGCCGACGGCCAGACCCTCGCCAGTCTCACGACCGGCATCGAGGCCTTCTCGTCGGCCTGCGACTTTGCGCCCCCCCTGGTGCGCGACAAGGCAAAGTCCGACGCCAAGACGATCGACACCGTCAACGTGGGCGGCTCGAACGTGTCGGTGATCTCGGTCTACACGCCCGCGGCCGATGGCCCATTCCTCCGCGGCGAGAACTTCTCGATCAACCAGGCCAACCCCCTGGCCGCCGAGGATCGACGCTACAGCACCTGCTCGCTGGGCTTCTACATCGCCGGCGTCCTCACGCACCCGGCGCGATCGAGCACGCCCGACACGCCGATCGACCTGGTCGCGGGACCGGGGATCGGCCGCCCGAATCTCTCGGGCGGATTTGAGAAGGGCAAGCTCGGGCCGTTCGTGGACGCCTCGACCCGGACGCTGAACATCGTCCGCAACGAGGACGCGACCTTCCCGACGGCGGAGATCTCCGACCGCAACCAGGTGCCGATCCGCTATTACCGCTGGCTCAAGGACCGCAACGCCGTCAAGTGGGAAGACCTCAACATCCCCCCGATGGTGGTGGGGCCTGAGTACGCCAAGTACATGTCGACCACGCCCGCCGAGCAGCGCGGGCAGCCGGATGCACAGGTCAACGCGGCGAACTGGGCGGTCGTGATGGCGGGCGCCAACAAGGTGTTTGGCGATGAGGACGTGACCACGATCGTGAACGCACTCAGGGCCGTGGGGGAGTCCGTGGACAATTCGACTCCCGAGGCGACGCTGCGTGCACGTGCGTGGGCTGACAACATCACGAGGGTCGGCAATGCACCCAACTGACGCCTTTCACAACATCACCGGGCAGCGGGGGCTTCGCGGCCGCCTCGGGCGTGCGTTCACGCTGCTCGAACTGCTGGTCGTCATCGCGATCATCGGGCTTCTCCTGGCGGTGACGGCGCCGGCGGTTTCGTCGATCATCCGCTCGACGGAAGAGGCCTCGGCCAAGAACCAGCTCGATGTCGCCATGTCGGCGGCGCGTTCAGCGGCGATCACTTCGGAGGCCGGCGGCGACACGGCCGCGGTCTTCTTCTATCGCCCCGGCGGGCGCGTCTGGGTGGGCATCTTCCGAAAGGCGGGAGAGCTCAAGGACGTCGACATGGCGGGCAACCAGGTTGTGCGCGACGTCTTCGTGCCCACCTCGCAGAACCCGTTCTCCTTCCCGACGGGGTGGATGGTCCGCGGTCTTGCCCCGATCGGAACCCTGCACGATGAGAACGGGGACCGCTCGGGCTGGTACGAGCAGACGCTGGGCAACCGCAAGTTTGAGATGACCGGCACCGGCGGCTCGGCGTGGTGGAACTGGGTCTACCCGGAGACGCACTTCTTCAATCCCAAGGAGCGGACGGACGATCCGGCCAAGGGTGCACAGTCGACCAGCAGCGGGGCCTGCTCGCGCCAGACGTTCATGGTGCGTTTCGAGGCGGGGACGGGCCAGGTCAAGACCGGCGACCGCCGGCTGGCGCTGGTCATCGATCCCTCGCCTTCCAACTCGTTCAGGACGCAGCTCCCCTACCGGCTGTACCGCTTCAACCGGGGCGATGATGTGGGTTCGGTGGTCCGCCAGATCCTCGAGACGCGCGAGGCCAACCTTTCGACGGCCGACAAGCGGCGGCTCCTGGGAGATCAGGCGGTCGACACGGTGCTCGCCCAGAGCGTGACCGAGCTTGGCCTCTACCGCGAGGCGGACCTGGCGGCGGCGTTGGGCGCTGCGTCGCTCAACCGCGACAGCCGGACGCTCCTCAAGATGTACGACGACAAGCGCCAGATCCTCACGTATGCACAGTACGACGAGAGCACGGCGGTCTGGCCCGACGGGTTTCCCGGTGCGGACGTGATCGCGGCCAAGACCAACGACTGGTTCGTGGCCAGCGAGACCGATCCAGACGTTGAGGCGGCGGTGACCCCGTTTGTGTACACGATCGACCACGCCAGTGGCAAGCCAGTGGAGGTGCGCTGATGCGGCAGCTTCATGAACGCGTCATCAAGTCCATGTGCACACGCCCGCGGCTGATGTCTGGCCGAAGGGGCTTCTCGCTGATCGAGGTCCTGATCGCGGTGGTCGTGCTGGCGCTGGGGCTTCTTGGCGTCGGGGCGGTCTTCCCGGTGGTGATCCGTTCCCAGCGTCAGTCGCAGGACGTGATCATGGGCAAGGTCGCTTCTCGCGCGGCGACGGCGTACATCCTGGGCCGGAAGGACCTGGTGGCCTCGCTGCGCGAACTCGCGTACGACTCGATGGACAACAACAAGCCCGAAGATCCGCCGGTCTACGAGGCATCGCCCTGGCACACGTGGAAGAGTTCGGGCGGCACGCTCGATCCGGCCACCGGGCTGATCGAGCTTCCCAACCCCGACCCTGATTTCAGCACGACCAAGATCTATATCCCCGTCGCCGATCGTCTCTTCCCCTCGGCGGACACCGAGAACCTCGACCCGCAGTACGTGTGGGACATCGCCCTTCGCCGCAAGAAGGAGGGGGGCGCCCAGGTCGTGGTCTTCACGCGCCGGATCGATTCTCAGATCGCCATCCGCGACGACATCACCCTCTCCGATGCGCTGCTCCGCCGATTCAGCGGCGAGGAACGCCTGCCCGTCGCCGTGGGCACGGGTGATGATTCGGGTATTCCCAGCAACACGGGGCGCGGCGCGTACTCGTTCATCCGCCGGGTTGAGATGGTCAACTGGGGCGGGGATCTCACCGACGGCGAGCGCGACCGCAGCCTGATCATGGTCGGCGCCACCACCGACGAGACCGATGCCAGCACCCGATTTGCGGTCTACCGCCGCGCGGAGATCGTCGGCCAAAGACTCGTCGACAACCTCGGCAACACCTACACGGTGACGGGGACGATCACCGCACAGGCCTCGGCGGACGACGGCGGCAAGGCCACGTGGATCCAGGTCGATCCGCCCATTTCCTACAAGCTCATCCGGCAGCAGCTTGATGGCGCGAAGATTGAATTGCTGATGACCCCGCAGGTCCCCGCCGCGGTGAGCGTGATCGATATCGAGTGACCTGCAAGCGATTGGAGGCCGCGGCCCGGTCGGGAAGGATCCCGCGGGACTCAGGCGGCCAGGAGCGCAAGCGTGAAGAATCCAATCCATCCAGTGTGCACACGCGGCGAGGAGCCCCTCCCGGTCCAGCGCGGCTTCACGCTGCTGGAGATGCTCGTGGCGATCGGCGCGGTCGCGGTGCTGACGGTGGGGATCGCGTCGGTCTTCTCGACGATCGGCAAGACCGTTTCGGGCGGGCGTCGGATCAGCCAGTTGACGGCGCTCTCCGCGCAGATCGAGTCGGTGATGCGGCAGGACTTTGCACGCATGTCGCGTGACGGGTTCCTGATGATCCGCCAGCAGCTCACCAACACGGGCGGTCCGCGCGGCGGCCCGCGCCGGGTATCGCTCAACGCGGTCGATCCCAATCCCGCGCGGACGCGCCGGATCGACGAGATCCTGTTCTTCGCCAAGGGGGAGTTCACCTCTTCGCGCGAACCGGCCTCGGCCAACTACCGGGCCGTGGGACAGGCCGCACGCATCTATTACGGGCACGGCACGCGCCGGCCTGACACCGCGACCCCCGCGCCCCCGGCGCTGGTCGATTACAACAACGGCTCGGGTCGGCTCGGGCAGGCCAACACGCCCAACCTCTACGCGGGCGACTGGACGCTGGTCCGCCACCAGGCGGTGCTGGTCGATCCGACGCAGACCAACCGCGAGTTGACCCCGGCGCTGGGCCTCAACCCCGCCAACCCCGCCGATCGGCAGAGGATGCAGGACCAGGAAGGGCAGATCGCGCTCCAGCCCGCGTCGCTGAGCGTCTTCCGCCACCTGGCGCCCCTCTACCAGAGCCCGCTGCCGCCGACGATCACCAAGCCGCCGCTCAACGACAACACCAAGGTCCTCAGGACGGGCACGCGCCGGCAGTCCTCGGGCCTGGTCGACGTCATCACGCAGACCCTGCCCGAGATCCGCGACGTGGTGGAGTGCTCGCGGCAGCTTCCCAGCGCGATCACCAACACCGCGAGCTGGTACAACACCGTGAGCCCGGACCCAGCCAACAGCCGCATGGTCCTCGACGGCAACGTGAACACGAGCTACCCGCTCCTCACCCGCATGCAGGCGTGGATGGACGACGCGTGGCCCGCCCCCTCCGACGCGTTCCGGGCCAACTTCGAGGCCCTCTTGACGAGCTACAACGGCGTCGCCGTGCAGGTGCCCACCGGCGGACGCATCCGCGTCGAGCCCCGGCCCGTGTACCTCATGGAAGCCCTGCGCGGTGATCCCAACTTCCAGTCGACGCAGAACGTCTACGCGGCCGACTACCGGATCGATCAGCTCCAGCTTGCCAACAACGCCTTCATCCGCTCGTGCAGCGAGTTCATCGTCGAGTGGTCCCTGGGCGAGGTGGATCCGGCGACGAGCCAGACCGTGTGGTACGGGTTGAACCGCTTTGAAGACCGCAACGGCAACGGCGCTCGCGACCCCGGGACCGACCCATTGCTCGCCCGCCCCTTCCCCTACAGGGTCGCGGTCGACGCGGCGATGCCTCCTTTCACGTTCCCCTACGTCACCCGCGACGGAAAGCTCATCCGCGGCAAGACCACGGACTGGGCCGGCGACGACGGCGCCAACCAATCCGTCCATGACCGGGTGACTCCCCAGCTCATCTACGGCGTCAACTACCCCGCCAACGTGGCCGCGGCCGACACCGCGCTCCTGCTCACCTCGTACTTCGGGTACACCGACCCGACGGGTTCGGGTTCGCGTCCGTGGGCGTGGCCCGAGATGGTCCGAATCACCCTCCGCGTGGTCGATCCGCAGGATCAGACCACCGAGCAGACGTTCCAGTACATCTTCAAGACGCCAGGCAACGGCGTCGGCAAGATGTGATCGCTCGCCGGCCCGCCGGTGAGAGAGGTTCGGCGCGTGCACACGGATTGTGCACGCCCGCACCGCCGGATCCGACCACGGTGTGCAGCCCGCCATGGTCGTCTCCGCAGATGTGATGCGCCGTTCGCGTGGATGTTCGTGTGCGTCGCCCCGCGGGGCACGCGCTGCACAGGGGGGCATGTCCATCCTGTGCACAGTTCCTGGAGTATCCCATGACGCTCAATCATCCCGCCCCTTTGCATGACTCAACCGACCGCGGCGATGCCGGCCACGGCGGCGTGTGCACAGTCATCCTCGGCGGCGAACACCGCCGTGCGGTCATCCTCCGCCGCGCTGCGGGCACGCCCGCCGCGATCCGCCACAGCCGCCGAGGCTCCTTCCTGGTCCTGGTGATCGGGATCCTCGCGCTGATCTCGGCCTTCATGATCATCTACGTCGCCGTCGGCCGCTCCGACCAGCAGCTCAGCAGCGCGGTCGATCGCTCGGCCGTCGGGCTTGAAGACAATCCCACCGGCGACTTTGGTGAATCGGCGAGCAACGCCGTGGCCGAGAAGTTCGCCAAGTACGCGAGCAAGGTGATCGGTGACGATGCACTCTCGACGTTCTACGTGAACAAGAATCTCCCGGCGATCCGCGCGGACAACGGGCAGACCGTCTCGGGGACCATCCGCCTGACGCGCGAGGCCTCGGACTTCCCGTACACCGACTGGAACCGTCGTTCCGACGCCGGCGCGGACAATCCCGACAAGTACTTCTCGGCCTCGGGCTCCTTCGATCAGTTCACGCTGACCAACACCGCGGCCCTTCCTGAATCCTGGGTTCCCTCGGACCCATGGCTTGCCTCGACCGAGCCGGTCTGGATGAACCACGACGCGGTGGTCAACACGACCCCGGCCGACATCCGCAACGAGTTTCTCCTCCGCCGCGACTGGCAGCAGGTCTCGAATTTCGCGCCCGACGGCGCGTTCGTGAACCTCTACAACCTGCGCAAGGCGACGGTCGACACGTACCTGGGCAACTTTGAAGCCGACCACGCCCAGATGCAGGCGGGCAAGACGCTGACGACCGCCACCGGCACGGCCACCAACAGCACCGACTTTGGCATCGGCGTCGACCAGTTCGTCCCCGCCCATTTCACCATGCGGCAGCGGCACGCGGCCGTTCCCGTCGGGGCCTTTGATGGCAACCCCGCGGCGGTCTCGTACCGTCCGTACCAGTGGGCCGACGCCGACGGCGACGGGATCTACGACTCGCGCTGGTTTGAGATGGTGGATGCACGCCAGGAGGATGGCAGCTACGACATCACCAGGCCCCGCGACGTCCTGGGGATCAACGGGGGGGAATACCGCTACTTCTTCGCCGCACGCGCGGTCGATCTCTCGGCCCTGGTCAACGTGAACACCGCCACCGACTTTGTCTCGGGCCCCACGGATTCGGGGGACTATGGCCCGGGCACATCGCCCGCCGAGGTCGATCTCCGCCGGCTCCTGGGGATGCAGGATGTGTGGAAGGAATTCGGCTTTGCGTACGACGCGTTGGCACAGACCGACAACACCGCCGACGACGGGCGTCCGCAGAACTATTTCACGTACAACAACACGACCAACCCCATCCTGACCTCGATGGTGGGGAACCGCGCGTACCTGTCGCTGGGCTGGACGCTGGACAAGGGAACGATCGCCCGTCTCACCGATGTGAACGCGCCGATCGATCGCCAGCGGTTCGGCAAGAGCGACGGGTCCGACGCACTGGGTGGTCAGGACGGCTCCAAGCTCCGCAGCGAGTATTACCAGCGCATCGGCGCGAGCGTCGACGGCCTGAGCCGCGACTTCACCAACCAGAACCAGTTGATCGCCAAGAAGCCCTTCGGCACGCCCGACCTCGTCGAGCTCCTGACCTACCGCGGCTTGAACGACCCGTCGTACACCTCTTCGCTTGAGAGCGCGGTCGGCGGGCACTACGGCGGCCCGACCGCCGCCGAGAACGATCCTCTGTACCTGCGGTTCAGCCCCCTGCGCGACAATCGCCCGCTCGACATCGAACGTCTCGACAGCCCCGGCGGCGCGATGACCACCCAGCGCGAGCGCCAGATCTACGCGGCCCTGGCGTCCGATGTCCGTCAGCGGCTGACGACGCTCAGCGGCGCCCGGCCGATCCGGACGTCAGACCTTCCTGCGATCTACGACGAGGAGCGCAAGCAGTACGTGCCGGCGTCTGAAGAGCTGCAAGCCACCGAGCTCAAGACGCTGGCGGGTTCAGCGCAGGCAACGTCGACCATCCGGGCATACGCACGCGGGCTCGTGCCCTACGCCTCCGTCCGGGATGCCTGGCCGGCGAGCACCGGGACCTTCGACCAGTACCGGTTCCTCAACTACGGGTACCAGAGCCCCGAGATCGGGCTGCGCATGGCCGCACACCTGGCGGCCAACCTCCAGGCGATGCGAGGGAACGCCACCGGCGAGCCGGTGGTCGTGACGGTGCCCCTGTGGGCCTCGATGACCAACCTCATCAAGGATGACGGCGTCGCGCCCAACGGTGACCCCACGCCCTGGCCGAGCCGGACGTACAAGTGGTCCGCCTGGCCCAAGACCGACGGGCGCGGCGACCTGGGATACGAGAATCTCTCGGTCAACGCCGCCGACAACGCGGGCGACCAGCTCGGTTCAGATGCGATCAACGTCTACGCGGTCCAGCCGCACCCCTTCATCTCGTCGGTCGCGAGCTATGCGATCTACACCGACGCCAAGGACACCCCGGACGCACCCGACAACGAGCCCTACCAGCCGACCTTCCCGTCGGGCGCGCCCGCGGTGCAGATCCGCGGAGCACGCGATGCCTCCAATGGCGACTACATCGGTGAGGTCTTCGCGATCCAGCTCGTGAACCCCTTCCCGACCGCCGTCACGCTCGGCGGCGACATCCCGGCCGACAACACCGGCGCGAACCGTGCGGTCTGGGACAAGAAGCGGGTCCGGTATGACTACTACATCGAGTACGCCGGTCGGTATTACCGCCTCGCGGGGTGGACGAACAACCTCAACGCCGACCCCAGCGACGACGGGCCGGTCTCGATGACGCTCAGCGCGGGCGAGGCCCGCACGTTCTTCTTCACCAGCCTCCCGATCACCACGATCATCGATCGCCTGAACGATTCCCAGGATGATGGTGAAACGGATGTCCAGAACATCACGCCCCCGCCGGGTGGCGATCGCGAGGGCGTCTTCAAGAAGTGGCTGAACAAGCAGATCGGCGGTATCGCGCCGTACAACGACCCCTATTTCATGGAGCAGTTTGATCCCAAGACGGGCCAGCCGATCCCGCTCGACAGCGCCACGGTCAAGGACATCACCTCGCTCGACGGCGCCAACCCCACGGGCTCGACCGCCGTGGTCCGGCTCTGGCGTGCAGTCCGCGAATCCTACAACCCGGTGCTGGGAACCGACAACGAGAGCTGGGATCCCGCCCTTGACAGCGATGTCGGCACCATCCCGCCGCTCCCGGAACAGAATCTCGAGAACGACATGCTCGTTGACCGCTTCCGCGACCCTGAGAACGGCGGGACCTGGCGGCACGAGCTCGATCCCGATTGGAACTCGGTCTCGGGCACGGCAGGCTGGGATTACACCAGCGACAATACCGACTCTGACAGCAACGACAACCGCCCCTCGGGCATGACGTTCACCCTGGGCGGCGTCGTGGCCCGCTCGGGAGACCCTGACGGCCAGAAGCTCGAGCGGACCGGTCTTCTCCCCGCGTATTGCATGGAGAGCGGTTTCGGCGGCGCGCTCATCAACACCGCGGTCAAGAGCTACGACGTCGACGGCTCCGGCTACGCCCAGCTCAAGGAGAGCATGCTCGACGGCACCGATCGCACCGGCGGGCGCGTGCTCAACCAGGACAGCGACTTTGGCAGCTCCAGCAATGAATCCTGGTACCACTCGCAGACCGATGGCGGCGTCGAGATCTTCCACACCATGGTGGAAGCTCCGTCGCGGTGGAACGTCATCGGAACCGACGTTACCAGGACCTCGGCCGCGGAGATCGGCGGCGATCTCCGCGCCAACCGCCCGCTCCTGTGGGCGGCCTCGGCCGGTGGGCAGCGCCGCCTGACCGATGTGCTTCTCCCCCTGGCGATCGGGGCACAGTTCTCCTTCCGCATGGCGGACAATGCCCCCGTCAGCGCGGCCGAGCTTGATGAGCGCTGGCTGACCGAATCAGAATCCTGGTCGCTCGCCCTGGGGTACGACCGCACCGCCTCGCTCCTTCCCTCCAGCCCCCGCTGGGGGATCTACGAGAACTTCGGCGGCAATGCGCCCGCCTCCACCCCCCGCATCTTCCCGGCGACCGACGCCGGCCGGATCGTCCTGAGCTCGGCGTTCAGCGATTGGAACGCTCCCTCGGCGACCAACCAGACGCTCAGCCCCTTCATCCCCTTCGTGGATCTCAACACCAACGGCGTCTTTGACAACGCCGGCGCGGGTGGCAACGAGGCGCTTTCGCTGGGCATCACTCCGGCGGCGGCGATTCTCGAGCAGTTCACGGTTTCCTCCGTGACGCCCAGCCTCACCCGGGCGCAGCTCGGCACGGTCAACCTCGCCACAGCGCCGCTGGCCGTGCTGCGTGTGCTTCCGATGCTCTCACCCACGACCGATCCCATGACCGGATATGGGTGGTGGTGGACCGACACCGATCAGTCGGGCAATCACTCCAAGCTCGACGACGACACCGACCTGGCGGCGACGATCGCGGCGTATCGCGACAAGAGCCAGGTCAGGACGCGGCCCGATGGCACATCGGCGACGACCCGCGTCGTCGCCTTCGACGACCGCGACACCGGCGGAGCCCCCCTGGGCGACCTCCGCGATCCGCAAGATTGGAACGGCCGCAGCGGCCGGGCCCTGGCGCTGGGCCTGCGCGAGCAGCCCGGGCTGATGGTCGCCGGCGAGATCCTCTCGGCCGCACGCCGCGTGGATCTCCCCTCCGGCGGCGCGGTGGTTCCCCCATCGGATCCGAGCAACATCGACTTCCTGGGGATGGATGTCGAGACCACGGTCACCAACTCGCGCATCAACACCACCAACAAGAAGGGCATCACCTCGCTCGACTACACCGAGATGACCCCGGTGAAGGATGACTACGAGATCTTCGAAGAGCGACTGATCGTTCCCGGCGCGGTCCTGGGCTCGGCGACGACCAGAAGCGACTACTTCGCGGTGTGGTTCACGGTCGCGGGCTTCCGCCAGGCCGACGTCCGCGGCCTGAGCAACACGATGCCGCTGGTGCCCTCGATGCAGCGGCGGTATGTGATGGTGGTGGACCGCTCGAATGTCGTCAAGAAGGGCGACAAGCCCCGCATTGTCTTCTTCCGCGAGGTGCCGATCCGCTGATCGAGCATCTCAGCGTTTTTACAGCCCACATCCCCGTGGGCGCGATCGCGGGCGACGCCGCTTGAGCCGTGGGGTAATTCACGCGACCCACGCGGCAGACGACGACCCCGGGCCAGCCGATCGCGACCCGCACCGACCAGCCCGCCACACTCTCCTGTTGGCGGGTTGTCGGTTTTTGGGGAATGCACACGGGGTGTGCAGGTCGGCGCGGTGGCGGTCGTCATGAACGTGCGGCCGCGAAGCGACCCGGCAGGAGCCCGCTCGCACGAGCCGGGGCGCTGTCGAACCCATCCGGCGACCGCGCCCGGATCAACCAGCGCGTGTGTGCATCGTTGCACACGATTGCCCCTCTGCGAAGCCGCCCGCGTCGAGCCTAGAATCGTCCGACCAGTACAGGGTGTAGCTCAGCTTGGTAGAGCGTGTGGTTTGGGTCCACAAGGTCGCAGGTTCGAATCCTGTCACCCTGATTCGTTGGGTGGAAGTGCAGCGATATTCGATCGCGTGCCGCAGACCGCACGCACCGCACATCGTGTGCAAGAGCCGGTCGCCACATTTCCGATGCGTCATGGACATGCAGAAACTTCCGGGGGGAAGTCTCCGGCCCGCGGTTCGCGGGTGCTTGCGTTGATTTCATTCCTGGCGGTCTGGCCGACGCTGTACGTGCTCTCGTGCTTTGGAGTTGTCATCCTGCTCGCGGCTCCCGGGCCGCTGGAGGGAGCGAGGATCGCGGCCGCGGGCGGGTTTGTCGCGGCGACAGCGGCGGCGGCGTACCTGCTCGATCGCGTGAAGGTCAGGGATGCGTGGCTTGATCCGGCGGATGCCGTGGGGCACGGCGGACGCTTTGCATTCATCGCAAGGCATGCAGCGCCATTGCGATTGACGGTGCTCATCCTCGTGTGCATCGGGACCGCGCTGGCGGCCTGGCTCTCCCCCTGGCTGGCGGCCGCGCCGCTCCTCGCGGTGATCGGCGTCTGGATGTACGCGGGAAGGCCGCGCCGTGTGCATGGACGGCCCAAAGATCTGCTGTACATCAAGACGCTTTATACATCGGCAGGGATTACCGGCTTCTCGTTACTGGTCGCCATCACGGCGGTGAATCCTCGGGGACTGCGGGCATGGGTCGAGGAAGTCGGGCTGCACACGATGCTCTGGGTGATCCCGGGCCTTGCACTGCTTGTGCGGGTGGTGGCGGACGCGGTGCTGTGCGATATCGAGGATGTCGAATCAGACCGCATGCATGGGACTGAGACGGTGCCGGTGCGGTGGGGAACCGGGCGGGCGTGGCGGATCGCCATGGCGTTGCGGGGCGTGTCGGTCGCGGTCCTGCTTTGCGCTGTCCAGCTTCCCGTTCTTGCGCGTGTGACATGGGCCACGACGATGTGCACTTCCTCGATCGTTTTGTATGGCACACGGCCGGCGTGGTTGAGAGAGTGGGTTGATGCGGGGCTGGCGATCGAGTGTGCGTGCCTGTGGGCGGTGTGCACATGGTTTGGGGGATGAAAACGCAAAGGCCCTTGCGACCCGCCGCGAGGGAGGCTTCGTGGGCTCCTTCCCATATGGCTACGCGACGCCGGCCGCATCGAAGATCTCTCGCATCAGTTCGCTCTTGGCCTGCGCATAGCCTTCGCGATTGTCAACGAACCGCAGCGCAAGCTCGCGCTTGAGCTGTGCATACTTCTCGCGGAGCTTCGAATCCCCGCGCAGCGTGTCGCGCACGGCGACGTGCCTGATCGCTTCCCTGCTGCCTTCGACCAGCATGTGTGCATGATGGGTCCGGGGCGAACCCTTGATGAAGAGATGACGACCGGGGATTCCAAAGTCGCCGGCGTACCAGTAGCCCAGGCGCCGCATCGCCGCGACTGCCTCGATGCCGTCCTCGGATCGCCGGATGATCGGCATGAGATCGAGGACGGGCTTTGCGATCAGCCCCGGGATCGACGTGCTGCCGATGTGCTCGACGCGAACCACGCACGAGCCGCATGCTTCCTTGATCCGCGTGCACTCCCGGGCAGCATCATCCAGCCACCGCGGATCGTGCGGGAGAAGGATGATGGGTTCGGGCGATCGCCAGAGGTGTTCGGGATCTATGGCGGGTGAGGACATGGCTTTTCATGGTAGTTCGTGCGAGGAGCCACGGTTGCGGGCGTAAAGTCCGCTGGGGCGCGGGCTTGGGTCTGCTTCGAAGATCAATGGTTGCCGTCGCACGCAGGGAGGATGCCAGATGGAAGTTCAGCTCGCGCCGATGCACGATGATCACAAGGAGCCGATCTATGCCTTTCAGTGCGATGCGGAATCGTGCCGGATGGCTGGCGTGAATGCACGCGACCGCGCGGGCTTTGATGCGTTCTGGTCGAAGGTCAGGGATGATCCGACGATCGTGTCTCGCTCCATACTTGTTGACGGCGTGGTGGCGGGGAGCATGTCGGTCTTCACGATGGAAGGCGAGCGCATGCTGGGATACTGGATTGATCGAAGGTGGTGGGGCCGGGGCGTCGCCAGCCGGGCGGTCGAGCTCTTTCTCAAGAGCGTGCCCGAGCGGCCGCTGGTGGCGCATGTCGTTGACACCAACCACGGGTCGATCCGCGTGCTGGAGAAGAACGGCTTTGTGCTCGAGCGGGTGGAAGAGTCGCCCGCGAGCGAGCGATACCTTGCCTGCCTTCTGCGGTGCTACAGGCTCGCGTAGACGCATCACATCCGCTTGATGGGGAGCTGGATGTGAAGCTCAAAGTGTTCCGCACCGTGCGCAAATGGCTGGCCGATCCAGGCTTCGAATCCCGGCTGATCGGCGGGGACAAATCCGCTCCTGGGAAGCCATGACCCGTAGAGCCAGCGGAGCGCACGGAGTTCAAGATCAAGACCACCCTTGATCTCGACCTGCGCGACCGTCATCGCGGGGAATCGCTGGCGGCCGACCTCTCCGCGGGGAGTGAAAGTGTCGGCTTCGACGGCGACGTTGTACTGGCAGTTGGCAAGGTCGGTGAGCTCGGGGTTCTCCCACTGGTATCCCAGCCACTGGTTTGCGTGGAATCCGTTGAGTTTCGACCAGGCGATGAGCCGATTGCAGGCACGAACCACCCCGTCGCCCCGGTACGGGTTGCGGACGCGGATGTACGCGACCGTTCGGGGCTTGAGGTCGCGGATATGGACGCGAAAGCCATCGGGGTTTGTCCGCGGGGGCAGGGACCTGATGTGCAACTGGCGAGCCCAGGCCTCGACGGTCTGGTCGAGCGCGGCCTGGCGCGATGCACACCACTGGGTAAGGTTGAATGCACGCGGTGACGTGCCGTATTGACGCTTGAACGACCGGGAGAACTCGGCGGAAGAAGCAAAGCCGCAGGAGAGTGCGATCGAGGTGAGGGATCGGGGGCGGGTGTGCGACATCATGGACAGCGCACGCTCAAGCCTGTGGCGGCGGACGAAGTCAGCGATGGTTTCGCCGGTGACGACCTGGAATACGCGGTGAAAATGGCAGGGCGAGAGGTGGGCTGCCTTGGAAATCGTCTTGAGTCGAAGCGGCTGATCGATGTGCGCGATGATGAAGTCGATGGCGAGATTGACGCGTTCGATGTAGGAATCGGTGGTGGAGGCCCGTCGCCGGGGTCGAGTGCGCAAGATTTGCAAAGTCATCGCCGGGAGTTCCTGTACGATGGGTTGTCGGTTGAAGGGGCTGGACGTGCGGGATGCGGGGCGAATGCACCCACGATCCGGGCTCTGCTGCGTCGGCTGTTCACTCTACAGGAGAATCGATGTGAAGCGGATCATTCTGGCGGTGGTGGCTGCGATGGTGGGGGGGTGTTCGACGGGCCAGTCCGGCGGTGCACGGGTGGAAGCGAAGGGGGGGGAGGCACACGTCGGGTCGCTGAGGTTGGGGAACTTCTCGATGAGCCTGGTCGTGAAGGATCTTGCCGCCAGCCGGGCATTCTATGAAAAGCTGGGATTCAAGGTCATCGGGGGTGTGCAGGAACAGAACTGGCTCATCCTGCAGAATGACGCCTCCACGATCGGCCTCTTTCATGGACCGATGTACAAGGGAAACATGCTGACGTACAACCCCGGGTGGGACCGCCACTGCCAGACGCTGCCGGCGTTTGATGATGTCCGGGAGATCCAGCGGCGGCTGCGTGCGCAGGGGATCGAGATGCTGGCCGGGGCCGACGAGGGGGGGAGCGGTCCGGCGAGCCTGGTGCTGACCGACCCTGACGGCAACATCATCCTGGTTGATCAGCATGTTCCAGCGCCGGCGAAGTGAGTGCACCGGCGGGGGAGTGTGAGTACGCTCCTCGTCAAGCGCGGTGCACATGGCCGCTGACGAGGCACGACGATGATGATCGATCTTTCACTGGCCCCGCTCCTGCAACGCGTTCTCAAGGATGCGGGCTTCTCATTTGATTCGGTTCGGCGTGTGCTTGGCGCGGGACCGGGTGGGTTGGTGGATTTGTCTTCGGGCCCTTTGGCGATGCACAGGACACGGGGAGAAGGCACGCTCGAGGTACTGGTCAGGCTGCTGGTGCTGGGCGCGGGCGTCAGCGCGGAAATGGTGGAACGAGCGCTCGGGCGGGAACTTACCAGCGCGGGCTTGAAGGGCGGTCTGCTGGAGCGCTCGGAGGGAGGGGAGATCCTGTCGCGGCTTGCCGGGGTGCCGTACGGCGACATGGTGGTGCTCGCTGATTTTTCGCGGAGGCCCCTGGGGCCGGTGGAGCCAGCGCGTGATCACGTGATGGGGATCGGGCGAAGCACACTCGTACCCACGAGATTGCTTGAAGGGGCGATGAAGCGACAGGCGGGCGCACGACTGCACACGGCGCTTGACCTTGGCTGCGGGTGTGGGTTTCTCGCGTTATGGGCTGGCGCGTGGTGCGATCGGGTGATCGGGACGGACATCAATCCGCGAGCGATCGAGTTGGCGAGGTTCAACGCGCTCCTGAACGGCCGGGCGAATGTAGAGATCCGCCAAGGGAGCCTGACCGAGCCGGTCCACGGGGAGACGTTTGACCTGATCGTGAGCAACCCGCCGTTTGTGATTTCGCCTGAGTCGGCGATTGTGTACCGGGATGGCGCTGCACAGCTTTCTCACGTGGGCGTACGCCGCCGCGGGGATGAATTCTGCGAGCGGGTGGTGCGGGATGCATCACGCTTGCTTGGCGAAGGGGGCGTGCTCGTGACCACGCTGAACTGGTCCGAGATTGGTGATGTGAACTCCGGAAACTGGCAGGGGCGGCTGGGAGGTTGGGCGCCTGAGGATTGCCAGGCGTGGGTGATTCGGACGGATTCTCAGCCGGTCGATGCCTACGCGGCGATGTGGATCCGGCACACCATGGCGGGCGAGCCCGGGTGGAGCGAGGCGCGGTACTTCGAACGCTTTGATGCGTGGATGCGGCACTATGAGATGCTCGGCGTCGAGCGGATCGCGTACGGACAGATGATCGTCCGCCGTAAGTCGCCCGCGTTCACGATGTTCGAGGATATTGATGGCCGGTGGATCGAGGGGGGGGCGATCGACGTTGTTCGTGCGCTCGATGGCCGCGAGAACGCCGCGGGTCTGCGCGAGCCTGCATGCTGGGACGATGCCGCCGCGTGGCTGGCGGAGAAGTGGAAATTTGCCTCTGGCACGCAGGTGCAGGAGGTGAGCGAGATCGGCCGGGCGGGGTCAGTGGCGGTGTGCATGGCGGGCAGGCCTGTGTGCGGGCCGATGCACACGGAGCTCTGGCGCGTCCTGGCGGGGCTCACCGGCAGGACGTCGCTGGGCCGCACGATCGAAGATGGCCTTGCGATCGGCGGGATCGGCGGTGAGCGCAAGGACGAAATCGCCAAGCTGCTGTGGGGGCTTGTGCGCGAGGGGGCGCTGGTGCGGGCGGCGACGTAAGTTGGCGCGGTTCAGCCATGCTGGCCGCCAACGGTGTGCGGCAGGTTGATGACGCCCACGAGGAAAATCGATCAGGAAACCTGGTTGATGAACAGGCCCGTCGCCAGCTTGGGATAGAAGAACGTCGACTTCTGGGGCATGAGCTGGTTGGCCTTGCTGACGGCACGGACCGCCGAAAGGGGCGTCGGGCGGACCACGACCGCGAGCTGTGCAAAGCCAGAGCCGCCGCCGGCACCGGTCTCCCGGCCCTTGCCGATATCGAGAACTTCGTCGACCGAGTGCGGGAAGGCCCATTTGACGGGTTGCCCGCCGTTGAGGATGGGCTCACAGATCTTCTTCACCACCAGGTGCTGGATGAGCGCGACGTCGAGCGTGCGCCATTCGCGGGGCTTGTCCGCAAAGTCGTGTTCGAGCGGGTCGGCGGCTTTCAGCGTGGCCACAAAGCTCGTGTGCGTCTTGAAGTCGATCAGGCCCAGGACATTCCTGCCGCCTGACTTCTGGGCCGCCGCCTCCATCGCCTTTTCGATCTCCTGGAGGTGCGTCGGGCCCTCGGTGAGCTCAAAGTGCGGACGGGCCGCGGAGAGGAAGCTGTCGATCGTGTACGCGGACATCCCCCCCAGGACGCGGTGGGTGGGGCCGATCACAAGTCCTGGATCGGACATGCCGACGAGGACGATCATGCACTTGCGGGCGGGATGGTCGGGGCCGGCCTTGCCCTCGGCTTCGAGCGACTTGAGGTAGTTGATGGCGGTGGTGTAGCGGTGGTGCCCGTCGGCGATGAAGATGTCTTCGCCGGCCAGTGCATCGGCATACGCCTGGATGGTCCTGGGATCATCGACGGTCCACACCTCGTGCAGGACGCCGTCCTTGGTCGTGGCGGTCATGTGCGGACGACCCGCCGACATGATCTGGCGTAGCAGGGCGACCGCACGGCCATGGTCGTCGGCGTGGAGTCCGAAGATCGGGGAGAGCTGCGAGCGGGTCGCCTTCATCAGGGCAAAGCGGTCTTCCTTGGGGCCTGAAAAGGTCTCTTCGTGCGGGAGAATCCCGCCCCCGGCACGCGGGCCAAAGGGGACGGTATCGATGGTGCAGGCCATCCCCAGCCGTTGATGCGTCTTGCCGCTGAAGGTGAAAGTCTGGCGGTAGGCGAACATGGCGGGCGTCTTGCGGCGGGTCAGAATTCCAGCGCTGAGCTGGCTCTGAAAGCGATCACCCGCGGCGGCGTAGGTCTCCGGCGGGCCGAGTTCCTTCGCGGGGACGTGTGGGAGGTCGATGGCGACGATGTTGCTGGCGTCGGCGTGCAGCAAGCGGTTCTTGCCGTCGAGGTCAAGCACATCGTAGGGCGGGGCGACCAGGGTGCTGACATCGCCGGAACCGGCCTTGAACTGGACGGCGTGGAAGGGATGAACTGCTGGCATCGATCGCTCCCTGAAGAATGAGGCTCGTGACGTTCGCGCGGCAGGTGCAGCAAGCGTC
>DATGXW010000333.1:0-7800 GCA_035298585.1 Phycisphaerales bacterium | reverse complement strand
TATCCGCGGGCCAGTTGTCCGCGCGAACGGGTTTGGTCCATGTAGCGCTGCAGGTTGCGGCCCGGGCAGGCGGACTTGCCGATCTCCTGGTGCGTGTACACCCGGTTCACGGAGATGTTGTACCGCTGCATCTGGTAGGCGACGAAGGAATCCAGCGTGGCGGTCGCCGCGGCGGTGGGGGTCTGGCTCTGGAAATTGCCCAGCAGCATCACGCCCAGGTTGTGCTCGTTGTTCTTGGACACGTGTGCACCCTGGAAGCTCGTCGACCTGCCTTCCCACACCCGCCCCGCGGGGTCGATGATGTAGTGATAGCCGATGTCGCCGAAGGGCTCACCCTTGCGGTTCATGTGCTCGTGCCGGATGCCGTTGAGCATCCGCGCCACATCACCCTGCGACCGCAGCGAAGTGTTCTCGATGGCGCTGTGATGGATGGTGATCCGGTTGATCCCGTTCATCGGCTGCATGCGGCTCACGATGGGCGCCTGCGAGTTCCAGGCGGCGCGCGTCATCATCCCGCCGGCCTGGGGCATGACGGGCATCGCCCGCGGGGGCGTTGCGGCCCCGACGATCGGCGTTGCACCGGCCGGCGGCGCGGCCGAGGGCTCCATGTCCGGCCACACCGGCCCGGGCACCAGCATCGGCCCCGACCCCTTCGAAGAGCCTTGGCATCCCCACAGCAGCGTGCCGACGCCGGCGAGGAGTGTGCCTTGCAGAATGTCGCGACGAGAAAAGGTGTTCACGTGGTTACGCCTGCCTATCGAATCACAGTCTCAATCGACCGGATACCCGCGACTTCTGCAAACAAGAGGCAACTCCCCGCACGCACACGGCATCCACTGTACGGCCCTATCGGAGGACGTCGCGCGGTGAGATGCCGAGGGATTCTCCTCGAATCAGATCCAGGACTGGTGGGGTGTGCCGGCGGCGACCGGTGCGGGCGCAATCGTTGGCCAGACATGGATTTATCGGTCAAAGCAGACGCCTGAAACGGTCACTTTGAACACAAATTTGAATCGTGTGTATTTGACTTAGGGGGAAAACGGCAATATCAAACACCTGTTTGATTGCGAGATTCACCTATGGACAAGTCCACCCAGCAGATCGAGAACGGAATGCAGCAGGTTCAGGGCGTGGGTAGTGTGCACACCGACCTGGCGACTGAATCTGCACACGCCGGCGAACTCAAGCCCCGTACCAGCCGTCCGCGTGGGCAGATCCCGACCAAGGAGCGTCTGCTCGAGGCGGCCGGGGAGGTATTTGCAGAGAAGGGCTTCCGGGATGCGACGGTGCGGGACATCTGTGCACGTGCGGGCGCCAACATCGCGGCGGTGAACTATCACTTTCGCGACAAGGAATCGCTCTACGCGGCGACGTTCGAGCATGTCCAGCAGTTCGAGCAGGAGCACTACCCGCTCGACGCTTTCGAGAGTTCGGGAACGCCGCAGGAGCGGCTGGTGGCGTTTATCCGGATCATGTGCCTGCGGCTCTTTGACCGCGGCCGGCCGAGCTGGCACATCAAGCTCATGACCCGCGAGATGATCGACCCGACCCTGGTCATGGACGCGATCGTGGTCAAGTCGATCAAGCCCAAGTTCGAGATCCTGACCAACATCGTCGGCGAGAACCTGGGCCTGCCGGCACGCCACGACGTCACCGAGATGTGTGCTGCGAGCGTCATCGGGCAGGTGGTTCACTACCACCACTGCCGCGAGGTCACCAAGCGGCTGTGCTCGGGGTGGCAGGAGGGGACCACCTTCATTGATGACCTGGTCTCCCACGTGGCGTGGTTCAGCCTGCGTGCACTCGACGGCATCCGCGCCGACGTCGCCGCGGGGCGAGCGCCCTCGGGTAATCCGTTCATGTGCCCGGCGGCGTCGAAGGGTGCACACGATGGAGGCCGCGGGGGATGATCCGGCTCGCGATTCAGATGCTGGCCGGCGATCGGGCCAAGTTCGTCGGCATCCTGGTCGGGATCACCTTCGCCTCGCTGCTGATCACCCAGCAGTCTGCGATCTTCCTTGGGCTGATGACAAGGACCTATTCCTTTGTCTCAGATACGCCGGCCGCGGACCTTTGGGTGATGGACCCGGAGGTCGAGCACCACGCCGACGCCAAGCCGATGCTCCCGACCGAGCTCCAGCGGATCCGGAGCGTCGAGGGCGTCGACTGGGCGGTCCCGATGTTCAAGACCTTCGCGCGCATGCGGCTCCCCAACGGGGCCCTGCGCAACTGCATCCTGATCGGCGTCGACGACGTCACCTT
This sequence comes from Phycisphaerales bacterium, assembly GCA_035298585.1. Taxonomy (GTDB): domain Bacteria; phylum Planctomycetota; class Phycisphaerae; order Phycisphaerales; family UBA1924; genus JAEUJB01. The sequence goes on along the minus strand of DATGXW010000333.1, from coordinate 5,538 downwards.
GATCGGGGGCCCGCCGCAGATGGTCGAGGGCACGATGGAAGACCTCTACCGCAGCGACGCGGTGATCGTCGACCACGATGAGGTGGGAAAGAAGCTGGCGATCTTCTCGCGCGACCCCAGGACGCGCGAGCCATTGGGAGACAAACGCGAGATGGTGGTGGGGGATGTCCTGGAACTCAACGACAAGCGTACGCAGGTCGTGGGCACCTTCCGTGCATCGCCCTCGTTCTTCTGGGAACCCACGATCTACACGACGTACTCGCGTGCGCTGCAGTTCCATCCGCAGGAACGCCGGCAGATGCACTTCGTGCTTGTCAAGGCCCGCGCCGGCCAGGACCTCGAATCGCTCGCCGAGCGGATCCGGGACCGCACGGGAATGGCGGCCTACACGCAGGACGGCTTCAAGTGGCTGACCGCCAGCTACATCCTGGAGAAGACCGGGATCGCGGTGAATTTCGGCATCGCGGTCCTGCTGGGCTTCATCGTGGGGGCGGCGGTCGCGGGGCAGACCTTCCACAGCTTCACGCTGGAGAACCTGCGCTACTTTGGGACGCTCAAGGCGATGGGCGCGGGGGACCGTGTGCTGCTCCGGATGATCGTCTCGCAGGCGCTGGTGGCGGGATTCCTGGGCTTTGGGCTCGGGCTTGGCGCGGCGTCACTCTTTGGGGAACTCGTCAGCGGTTCGGAGCTGGCGTTCCAGCTCGACTGGCGACTGGTGGTCTTCTCGGGCGCTGCGGTCATGCTGATCGCGATCCTCGCTGCGGTCATCAGCCTGAGAAGGGTCCTGCGGCTCGAACCGGGGATCGTGTTCAAGTAGACAGGGTTCCGGCGGCGTCCGCGGGCGGGCGACAACGGCGTGAGAGGTGCGGCAACGTGTTCCTGGTGGCGATCAAAATGCTCTTCGGCGACAGGGCGAGGTTCCTGGGGATCGTGATGGGCGTCACCCTCGCGTGCTTTGTCATCGCGCAGCAGGGTGCGATCTTCATCGGCATCATGGCGCGCACGACCGCGCTGATCACCGACACGGGTTACCCCGACATCTGGGTGATGGATCCCAAGGTCCAGTACATCGACGACATCAAGCCCCTCCAGGAGACCGAGCTGTACCGCGTGCGAGGGGTCGAGGGTGTGGAATGGGCCGGTCGCTTCTACAAGGGCATGATCAGGGCCCGCATGGAGAACGGCACGTTCCAGAACTGCAACCTCATCGGCATCGAGGACGCGACGCTGATCGGCGGTCCCCCCAGGATGCTCGAAGGCGCCATCTCCGACCTCCGCCGGGCCGACGCCGTGATCGTCGACCACGTCGGGGCGAAAGAGAGGCTTTCGAGGTCGGGCCCTGGCGGCTCGCGCGTGCCCCTTGAGGTCGGCGACACGCTCGAACTCAATGACCGGCGCGGCATCGTGGTGGGGATCTCCGAGAACACGCGGACCTTCCAGTCCCAGCCCATGATCTACACGACGTACACCCGCGCACTCTCGTTTGCGCCCAAGGAACGCAAGACCCTGAGTTTCATCCTCGTGGGCGCGAGGCCCGGCGAGAATCCAAAGCAATTGTGCGAGCGAATCACCCAGCAGACCGGCCTGGCGGCCTACACGCGCGACCAGTTCCGCTGGGTCACGATTGATTATTACCTCAAGAACACGGGCATCCCGATCAACTTCGGGATCGCCGTGACGCTGGGCTTCCTGGTCGGCACGGTCATCACGGGTTTCATGTTCTACAACTTCACGCTCGACAACCTCCGCTACCTGGGCACCCTCAAGGCCATGGGGGCCGGCGACACGCGGCTGATGTACATGGTCCTGACGCAGGCCCTGGTCGTCGGGCTGATCGGCTTTGGGATCGGCGTCGGGCTTGCGAGCTTCGTGGGTTTCCAGACGCGAAACTCGACCCTCGCCTTCGTCATGCCCTGGCAGCTCCTGGTCGGGGCCGGCGCCGCGGTCATCATCATCTGCATGCTCTCGGCCGTCCTGAGCATGATCAAGGTCCTCTTCCTCGAACCTGCCATCGTCTTCAAGGGATGACCCCCGAGCAACGCACATGAGCCTCACCGCCACGCACAACCCCATGGTCCCGCCCGCCAGCGCACCGCGCGAGATCGCCGTCTCGTGCAGGGGCGTCACGAAGACCTACGGCGCGGGCTCATCCGCCGTTCGTGCACTCCGGGGCGTCGACCTTGAGATCCGGTCGGGCGAACTGCTGATGCTGGTGGGTCCCTCTGGCTGCGGCAAGACGTCCCTGATCTCGGTCATCGCGGGCGTTCTTGACCGCGACGGGGGCGAGTGCCGTGTCTTCGGCCAGGACTTCGCCGCCATGCGTTCGGCGGAGCGCACGTCGTTCCGGGGCAAGAACATCGGCTTTGTCTTCCAGGCCTTCAACCTCATCCCCACGCTTTCGATCGCCGAGAACGTCTCCGTCCCGCTCCTCATCAACGGGTGGACGATGAGCAAGGCGGTGCAGGCCGCACGCGAGGTGCTCGGCCACGTCGGGCTCGGCGATCGCTGGCAGGACACGCCCACGCGGCTCTCGGGCGGGCAGCAGCAGCGCGTGGCGATCGCGCGTGCGCTCGTCCATCACCCCCGCCTGATCGTCTGCGATGAACCGACCAGCGCGCTCGACCACGCGACCGGGGAGCGCGTCATGGAGCTCCTGCGGGAGTCGGCCGTCGGCGCGGGCAAGAGCCTCGTGGTGGTCACGCACGACAGCCGAATCTTCAAGTTCGCCGACCGCGTCGCCTCCATGGACGACGGCCAGATCATCCGCATCGAAGACAAGTCCCAGGGACATTGATCGCACAGGGCAACACCCATGATCCGGACATTCCTCATCCCAGTCCTTGCCATCCTCGGCGTACTCTTCGGCGTCTACACCGTCGTGAAGGGAAGCCGCCCGCCGGCCCCGACGCCGCCGGTCATCGAGCCGCCGCGAGCGCCCTTTGAGTCGTTCGTCGCCGGCTCGGGCATGATCGAGACGAGCACCCAGAACATCGCGATCGGGACGCCCGTCCCGGGTGTGGCGATCAAGGTCGCGGTGGTCGTGGGAGACCAGGTCAGGCAGGGCGATGTGCTCTTCCAGATCGATTCCCGAGACCTTGATGCACAGCTCCGCGTCCAGCAGGCGGCCCTGGGCGTGGCGCAGGCCAGGCTCGCGGCGCTGCGTGCCAGCCCGCGGAAGGAAGAGATCCCACCCGCGGAGGCCCGGGTCGCCGAGGCCAGGTCGCTGCTCGCCGACGCCGAGAACCAGCTCGAGCGCTGGCGCAAGGTCAACGACCCCCGCGCGGTGAGCGAGGATGAACTCAGCCGCCGCCAGTACGCCGTCGAGACCGCCAAGACCCGCGTTGCCGAGGCGGTCGCCTCGCTCGAACTGCTCATGGCGGGGGCCTGGGCCCCCGAGATCGCCGTGGCCGAGGCGGAGGTTGCCTCCGCGCAGGCGGGCGTCGATTCGATCAAGACCGAGCTTGAACGACGCATCGTCCTCGCTCCCGTCGACGGCCAGGTGCTGCAGGTGAACCTCCGCGTCGGCGAGTTCGCGCAGGCGGGCCCCCTCGCGACGCCCTTGATGATGATGGGAAGCGTCACGCCCCTGCACGTGCGAGTCGACATCGACGAGCATGACGCCTGGCGCGTCAAGTCCGGCGCCGACGCCGTGGCGTTCATCCGCGGCAACAACGCGCTCAGGACGCCGCTCAAGTTCGTCCGCTTTGAACCCTACGTTGTACCCAAGAGATCCCTGACCGGCGAGAGCACCGAGCGCGTCGACACGCGTGTCCTCCAGGTCCTCTACGCCTTTGACCGCGGCGAGATGCCCGTCTTCGTCGGTCAGCAGATGGACGTCTATATCCAGGCCCCCAGCCTCGAATCACTCATGCCGCGCAAGGAGAGCACGCCCGCGCCGGGCGCATCGGAAAAGTCATGACAAGCCCGCGGCGTTGAGCCGCGTCCAATGGCAATCAAGGGAAGCCGACGCTCGACCCTCGTACGAACGGATTTCCACCGCGACGCGATCGTCGGAATCAAGAAGGTCGCCCCAGAAGAAGACATGTGCACGGTCTCTGGCCGTGCCTGCAAGGACCATGGAGCACATGAACCACGCCCCGCTGACAGCATCCAAGCTTCGAACCATTGCCGGTCTGGCCGCGACCGGCGTCCTCGCCCTGGCGCTTGCCGGGTGCAAGGTCGGCCCCGATTACTCGGACCGTGCGGTCAATGCACACGACCAGTTCCATGCCCTGGACGATGCACAGCCCGGACCCTCCAAGCTCGTCAACGGCCCGGCATCCATTCAGCGCTGGTGGTCGACGCTCAACGACCCGGTGCTCGACGGGCTCCTCGGGCGCAGCATCAATGCCAACCTCGACCTCAAGCTCGCCCAGTCGCGCCTCATGGAAGCGCGTGCGCAGCGGGGCGTCGTCGCCGCCGACCAGTGGCCTCAGATCGACGCCAACGGCGGCTACACCCGCTCGCGGGCCAGCGACCATTCCCCGCAGGGGCAGTTCAACAACTCCGATTCGGGCGGGCGCGATCTCTACAGCGTCGGCTTCGACGCGTCGTGGGAGCTTGACATCTTCGGGCGTGTCGCGCGCTCGGTGGAGGCGGCCGACGCCGATCTCGCCGCGGCGGAAGAGGACCGCAACGACGTCCTCGTGACGCTCGTGGCGGAGGTGGCCCGCAACTACGTCGAGCTCCGCGGATTCCAGAAGCGGGTGCAGGTCACCGCCGGCGCGATCCAGACCGAGCGCGACTCGGCCGACCTGGTCCGTGCCCGCTTCAACGCCGGGCTCGCGACCGAGCTCGACGTGGCGCAGGCGGAATCGCAGACCGCGTCCCGCGAATCGCAGCTTCCTCCGCTCGAGGTCGGGCTCCGGCGCGCTGCACACCGGCTTGCGATCCTCATGGGCCAGGAGCCCGGCGCGCTGCTCGAAGAACTCCGCCCGGTCCAGGCGATCCCCGTCGCGCCGCCGCAGGTCGCGGTGGGAGTCCCCGCCGACCTGATCCGCCGCCGGCCCGACATCCGGCGGACCGAGCGCCGGATCGCCGCCGCCACCGCGCGAGTCGGCGTCGCGACGGCGGACCTCTACCCGCGCTTCACGCTCTTTGGATCCTTCGGCCTTGAGAGCGACCAGATCGGCAACCTCATCGACATGAACAGCCGCCGCTGGTCGATCGGGCCCAGCTTCAACTGGCCGATCTTCGACGCGGGACGGATCCGCGGCACGATCAATGTCCGTGATGCACAGCTCGACCAGGCCGTGCTCACGTACGAGCGCACGGTCCTGGGCGCGTACGAGGAGGTCGAGAACTCGATGGTCTCGTTCATCCAGGAGCAGCAGCGAAGGATCTCGCTGGCGGCGGCGGCCGAGTCGAGTGCACGTGCGGTCGCGCTCGCCCGCGAACGCTACCAGAGCGGCGTGGTCGACTTCCTCAACGTCCTTGATGCGCAGCGGCTGCTGTACCAGTCCGAAGACCAGCTTGCGCTCAGCGAGCAGTCGGTGACCGTCGAACTCATCTCGCTTTACAAGGCCCTGGGGGGCGGGT
>DATGXW010000332.1:0-5967 GCA_035298585.1 Phycisphaerales bacterium | reverse complement strand
CCCCCCCCGGCGAGCTTGCCGCCTCCCCCGCCTCACCCCCCGCCCCGGCGGCGGGCGATGGCGGAGCCCAGTCTCACCCCGTGGGCGTCCTTCCGGAAGCCGCCAAAACCGCCTGATTCAGCTCACGCTTCCCTGTGCATTGACCTGATCGCGCACCGGCGACCGGTATACTTGGCCCATGGCGGCCCCCGCTTTACGTCCGATCCGTCTCATCGCCCTCATGAACCAGAAGGGGGGCGTCGGGAAAACCACCACCACGGTCAACCTGGCCGCCGCCTTCGCACGCGCAGGACGCCCGACGCTGATTGTCGACCTTGACCCGCAGGCACACGCCACGCTGCACGTGGGCGTCGACCCCACCGCCGTCGAGACGTCGGTGTACGACGTGCTGCTCGATCCCGGGTTCGACGTCAACACGGCCATCCGCCAGGTCGGGAAGAACCTCGCGATTCTCCCCGCGCAAACCGACATGGCCGCGGCGGAGACCGAACTGGCCGCCGAGCCCGATCGCTTCACGCGCCTCCAGCGTGCACTCAACAGCCTGGGCGACCGCTACGAGTTCATCCTCCTTGACTGCCCCCCCTCGCTGGGCCTTCTCACGATCAGCGGGCTTTCCGCGGCACGCGAGGTGCTGATACCGATGCAGGCCCACTTCCTCGCGCTGCAGGGGGTCGGCAAACTGCTCGAGACCGTTTCGCTGGTCACGCAGAACCTCAACCCGCGGCTGAGGGTCTCGGGCGTGATCCTGTGTGCACACGACCCCGCGACGACCCACGCACGCGAGGTTGTCAGCGACATGGACGGCTTCTTTGAGAAGGCTCGGACGCAGGAAGTTCCCTGGAAGTTCGCCCGCGTCTATCGCCCGGCGATCCGCCGCAACATCAAGCTTGCCGAGTGCCCGAGCTTCGGGCAGACGATCTTTGATTACGCCCCCGATGCGCCCGGGGCCGCCGACTACGCAGCGCTGGCCAAGGTCCTCCTCGCCGACTGGGACGCCATGCTCGCCCGCATCGGCGATGCCCCCGCCAAGCCCGTGGTCGTGACCTCGGGCGCGGGTGCACATGCGTGAACCCGATCTCCTCCTCATGGATCGGACGCCTGTGTGCAGGCGTCTTTGGCTTTTACGCGGGCGTTGCGTTCATGCTGACGCACTGGCCGCAGCTCACGATCCCGATCCCCGGCCGGCCCGACCTGGTCGCGCACATGGGGCTCTTTGGGCTTTGGACGCTGCTGTGCACATCGTCGGGCTGGTTCGGCCCGATCCTCTCTGAACGCAACATCTGGCGCAGCGGCGGTCTTTCGCTCCTGTACAGTGCACTTGACGAGTGGTCGCAGGGGATTCCGTTCATCCGGCGGTTCAGTGCACTGGACGACTTTGGGGCCAATGCACTGGGCGTGATGGCGGCCACGATGCTCCTGCTCGCGGTCTCGCGGCTGACGTCCGCCGACGCCTCCGCGAATATCATCCGCCGCTGAATCCCGCGTCGATCGCGCCTCGAACCTGGGCCCAGGGCCCGGAGAACTTCTCGACCATGGCAGGACACCACACCCGATCCTTCGAAGGCCCCCTCTGCTGGGCCGTCACGACCGCGGCGGGCGCCCTGGCGGGCCTTGGCCTGGCCCTGATCGCGCCGGCGGTCCATGCCGATGGGCACCCGGTCGTTCCGCTCTGGCTGGCGACGCCGTTTGTTCTTCTGCTGCTCTCGATCGCGCTGATGCCATTCATCAGCGAGAAGATCTGGCACCACCACTTCCCTGACTTTTCATTCTTCCTTGGCGCGGTGGTGCTGGTCTACTACATCGTCGCCTACGGCAAGCCCGACGCCTCGGGCCACTCGTTCGGGTGGCACGCGATCCATCACGTCGGGCTTGAGTACTTCTCGTTCATCGCGCTGATCGGCGGGCTGTACGTGGCCTCGGGCGGGATCGTCATCGACACCCGCGGCACGGCGACGCCCAGGGTCAACACGATCCTGCTGGCGGCGGGAGCGATCCTGGCCAACATCGTGGGGACCACCGGCGCATCGGTTCTCCTGATCCGCCCTTTCATCCGGTCGAACAAGGGGCGGATCACGCCGCTGCACGTGGTGTTTTTCATCTTCATCGTCTCCAACTGCGGCGGCTCGCTGACGCCGATCGGGGACCCGCCCTTGTTCCTGGGATACATCAAGGGCGTCCCGTTTGAGTGGACGCTGATCTATCTCTGGAAGCCGTGGCTCGTGGTCGTCGGGGCCCTGCTGCTTTTGTTCTTCCTGTACGACACGGGCATACAGAAGAAGCTCCCCAAGGACGTGGCCGCGGCGTCGACCGAGGGTGGGCATGGCTTTTCGATCCGCGGCGCGGGCGGGTTCATCGCGCTTGGGATCATCGTCGCGTGCGTCTTCCTTGATCCCTTCCTTTCCCGGCAGATGCAGATTCACCTGCCGGTCCCGATCGGTCCGTTCCTCCAGATCGCGGTGGCGATCGCGGCCTTCAAGCTCGCGCCCAAGGCCTATCACGAGGCCAACGGCTTCTCGCTCTTTCCCGTCAAGGAGGTCGGCCTGCTGTTCATCGGCATCTTCCTGACGATGATGCCGGCGCTTGCGTACCTGGCCGCTCACGCCCCGGGCTGGGGGATCACAAGCCCCACCGCGTACTACTTCCTCACCGGCGGACTCTCGGCGGGTCTTGACAACGCGCCGACGTACCTGAGTTTCCTCCAGATCGCATTCGGCGAGACTCCGATCAACCCGCAGACCATCGCCGAGTTCATCAGGACACCCGAGGGGATTCTCAAGCTCGAGGCGATCTCGCTGGGTGCGGTCTTCTTCGGGGCGATGACCTACATCGGAAACGGACCCAACTTCATGGTCCGCGCCATCGCCAACAGCTCGAACGTCACCATGCCCTCGTTCTTCGGGTACATCGGCTGGGCGGCGGTGATCCTGCTTCCGGTGCTGGTTCTCAACTGGTTCATCTTCATCCGCTGAGCGGGCGGGACGGGAGAAGAGGCGATGGACGCTCGACCGGTCATGATCTCGTCATGGAACGGCATCCCGGCGGTCGAGCGTGCTGCGCTGCGAGCTGGCGAGGGTGTGCACATGCTCGACGCGATCGTCGAGGGGATCTCCCTTGTGGAAGATGACCCCGAGGAGATGTCGGTCGGGTACGGCGGGCTGCCCAATGAAGATGGGCAGGTCGAGCTCGACGCGGCGGTCATGCACGGGCCGATGCACCGGGGCGCGGCGGTCGCGGGGCTGCGCGGCGTCCGGCATGTCTCGGCGGTGGCGCTCGAGGTCTTCCGAAGGACCGAGCACTCGATGCTGGTGGGAGAGGGTGCACGCAAGTTCGCCCTGGCGCTGGGATTCAGGGATGAAGAGCTTCTGACGCCCCGTGCACGCAAGGCGTGGCTGGACTGGAAGGCGATGCTCTCAGACCGGGACGCGTGGGTTTCGCCCACGCAGTCGGTGAGCGGCTTCGGGCAGGCGCTGTGGGCGGGTTCGACGGGGCCGGATGCACATGCTGATCGAGCTCCAGGAGCGAGCGATGCACGGACTCCCGCGCCGGTCGATTCACGAGGCCAGGCGCCCCATGTGCCATTTACCTACGGCACGATCCACGTCTCGGGAGTCGACGCGGCGGGGGACCTGTACTCGTGCACCAGCACCAGCGGGCTGAGCTACAAGATCGCGGGCCGCGCGGGGGATTCGCCGATCCTGGGCGCGGGGCTCTACACCGACAACGCCGTGGGCTCGGCGGGCGCGACCGGACGGGGTGAGTCGGTGATGCAGGTGTGCGGGTCGTACGCGGTGGTGGGCGCGATGGAGAGCGGCCTCTCCCCCACCGATGCGTGCCTGAAGGTTCTGAAGCAGATTTCGGACAGAACGCGTGCGCCCCGGCTGCTGGATGAACAGGGGCATCCCAACTTCAACGTCACCCTCTACGCGGTCCGCAAGGATGGCGTGGTCGGGTCGGCCTCGATGCATGAGGGGTATGAGTACGTCGTGTATGAAGGTGGAAAGGCACAAAGGCGAGCGTGCACATGGCTTTATCCACGGAACCGCTGAGAGATCGGCGGAGCGACGCGTGCTCACCGCCGGCGTTCGATCTTCACCTTACCGTTGTTGCGAAGCTTGATCGCCGCGTCCGCCGTTCCGCCGCTGAGCGAAAACTCCTGCACCTGCTGCATGGTTTCAAGAGCGCCGATCCCGGTATTCCAGATGTATGAACCCTCGTAGCGCGTGTCGGTCAGCTTGAAGGACTGCATGGGCGCTGCGCCCTCTGAATCCATCTCGATCTTGCCTTTGAAATCAACCGTTGCACGGTCGCCCGAGGCGCTCTTGAGCTGGTGATCGGTGACGAGCCGGAGTGCGCCGAGCATGGAAAGGTCCATGCGGTCGACGTGCTGCCAGCTTTCTCCGACCCGCGCGGTGGTCTTGGCAGCGCGAACGGAGAAGATGGGGCCGAAGAGGTCCTTCACGCCCTGCGGATCGGTGATCGGGCCGGCATACTTGGAAACCAGTGCACTCGAAAGGCCCTCGCCCCCTTCGACGGACGTGATCGAGCCGTCGGGAGCGACCTTGAGCGTGAGCTTGGAGCCGACGACCGATTCGAGTGCGTTCAGGAAACTCTCGGAAGGATCGGCCTCATCCTGCGAGAGCAGATCCTCGACCGGGTCGCCCTTGGCCTTGCTGCCCGGCTTGGCGCTGGAGGGCTTGGAGGTGTTCCGGCCGCCGGGCTTGGCGGGCGCGACATTCTTCTTCGTGCTGTCGTACTGCAGCTTGGTTTCGCCGGCATCGAGCGTGACGCGAAGGGTGTCGTAGATCAATTCGACGGTCGAGCCAGTCTGCGGATCGCTCGCGATCGTCTTCATCCGAAACTCGATCTGCTGCCAGCTCTTTTGCTTGGAGGAGTCGAGCCCGGCGATCTCGGTCAGGCCGTCGTTCTCGAGGGTCATCACGTAGCGGAGTTCTTCCCCCTCCTTGAAGCGGGGGCGGAGGTCGATTTCCTTGCCGGAACCGGCACGGGATGCGGGCTGCGCGGGAGCGGATGCGGAGGCCTGAGCAACCGGTGCGAGCATCAGGGATGAGGCGGCGATGCCCAGGACTGCAAGGAAACGTGCGTGCGTGATGCGAGGCATGGGGAGGCTCCAGCGATGCGAATGCATCGAGGGTTGGTACCGGCGGGTGGGCGGGAAGTTTCCGAATCGAGGGGAGGAGAGAAAGAAGAGAGGAGCGGTAGCACACCGGCCAGAGGCCTGTGCGACGAGATGGAGCCGTCAAAAACGCTTGAAGGCAGGGCGATCTTCGGAGTCTTTGACGTTCAGGATGGCCCGAGCGAGGGCCATGTCGCCGGGACGGGTGATCTTGAGATTGCGGACGTCCCCTGCTTCGACCACAACCTCCTCTCCGAGGCGTTCGACCAGCCCGGCATCGTCGGTGCTGGAGAGGTCCTTCTGCGCGTATGCACGGGTGAGGAGTTCGAACCGGAAGACCTGGGGCGTCTGGATTGCGAAGACGGAGGCACGGTCGAGCGTCTCGCGGATGATCCGCTTGTGTGCGGGGGCCGCGGGGCCATCACCTCCCAGGATCGCCGCGAGGGGATCATGGTGACCGGCATCTTCGGTCTGTGCGGTTCGCTTGAGGGTGTCGGCGATCTCGATGCCGGGGACGACGGCGGGGAATCGAACGGCCGCGTCGAAGAGGCGTTCGACCATTTCGATGGGTGCACACGGGCGGGCGGCGTCGTGGACCGCGATGTGCGTGTGGTCGGGCGTGATATGCCTGAGCGCCGCCGCGACGGTTTCATAGCGGTGGGTCTTGCCGCCCTTGCAGAGCGTCACGCCCAGGAAGCCCAGGCGATCGCCGTGCCGGTCCGTGAATTCCTGAAACGCGTCGTCGTCGTGAGGTCCCGCGACGACGACGACGCCGACATCCCAGTCTGGAGACTGGACTTTGCTGAAAAGTTCAACCGACCGCTGGAGGACCG
>DATGXW010000331.1:0-3974 GCA_035298585.1 Phycisphaerales bacterium | reverse complement strand
GGTTCGACGGATGCTCTCACAGGTGGGCGCGCCAGCGGCGGATCTGTGGCCGGTCCCGTCGGCGGAACTGGTCAGGCATCTCTCCGCGACCAGCGTCGACATCCAGGAGCTCGTCGTGGACCTGGCCCAACAACGGGATCCATCGGCCAGGCTGATGGCGCGGCTTGTCGAGCTTGCTCCAAACCGATGTGCAGAAGATCTCGCGCTGACCCTGCTGGGTTCAGAAGCGGACATCGAGTCTGGACGCGCGGGCGAAACCGTGCACGCGGCGGCCCGCGCTGGATTCCGCACGATCCATTTCAAGTCTCAGATGGCCATGAATCCCGATTCAGCGACCGGCTTCATCGACGCACTGGGTATGGTCAAGGATGCGGTGGTGATCGTCAGCGTACCGATGCATGCACACCGGGCAGAGACCTACGACATGATGATGGGAAGTCGGCCTGAAGGCGGGCATCATGCGAACTCGATCCACAACGTCCGGCGGCTGGTTCGTCTCTCACGCAGCACCGGCGACGCCGTACCCGGCATCCCCGGCCTCTGGGTGGTGCCAAGAATCACGCGTCAGGACGCGGTCTACCAGGAGATCGAGGAGTTCTACGACGCATGGCTGATGGAAGCCGGTGCGTGCGTCATCGACCCTTTGCCGGCTCCGCGTCCGGGCGAACGCATCGCACCCCTGCCCCGGCCGGCATGGGTGGATGAACTTGAGGCGGCGGCCAGCAGGCGTGTGCAGGCCCTGCATTGAAAGGGAACGTGGTGCGCAAGCGGCGGTTCTTCAGCACACACGACATCGGCAAGGTGAACGTCACGCCAATGATCGATGTGGTGATGTGCCTCATCATCTTCTACCTGCTGGTGGGCCGGCTGGCGATGTCGAGCCGTGTCGACAACCTTCCCAGTTCGGGCAGCGGTTCCACCTCCAACTCGGCCTCCGCCGTGGTGGTCGATGTCGTCGAGACCGGCCAGGCAGGCCGGGAGCCTGTGATCTCGGTCGACGGCGTCGCGGGGGACCTTGCGGGCCTGGAAGCGGTGCTGACGGCGCGGGGCGGAGGAACTCCCGGCCAGGCCGCGGGCACGGAAGTCCAGATCCGGGCGTCCAAGGATCTGCCCTACGCCAAGCTCGCGCCGGTGCTCGCGGTGTGCCGCCGTGCGGGGCTCACGAGCGTTCGGCTGGTCGCGGAGCGCCGCCCATGAGACGTCGACGCAGGGGCGGATTCCGTCGCAGGCTTTCGGCTGTCGAGCAGCGCGATCTCCACTACGGGCCCAACATGACGCCGATGGTGGACGTCGTGATGGTCATCCTGGTCTTTTTCATGGCAAGCACGGCCGTGCTCGGGCCGGAGTGGATGCTCAAGTCCGCACTCCCCGTCAAGACAGCCTCGGCGGCGCAGACGGTGAGCGATGAGCTTGTGCAGATCGAAGTCACGCTCAAGATGGTCGAGGGCAGGCCGGTCGTCGATGGCGAGGGCATCGCGTCGGCCGATCTTGTGCAGCTCGCGGCGAAGCTCAAGGATGAGGCGGCCAGGTCGGGCCCGGCCAACGTCGCGCTGCTTGCGACCTGCTCGGGAGATGTGCCGTACGAGGTCATCGTCAAGCTGCACGAACTCTGCCACGACCTTGGAATCTCCAAGATCGGGCTTCTTGAAGCCAAGTGATCGCGATGGATATACAAGCCAAAGCGGCCGCTCCCTGGTTTCAAGGAGCGGCCGTGCAACTCGGTGTGCGTCAGGCCCGCGCGGTCAATCACCCAGAACGCGTCTGAAAGCAGTCCAGCGGGAACGCGGGATTGGCCAGCGGACGCAGCGCCAAAGCCAGGAGCGACCGTTCATCGTCGTCGCCGGCGATGCGGTTGGCCTTGAGCGCTGCACACGCGGTGCAGCGATGGATGATCGCCCACTCGCCGCGTTCGCGCACCTCGATTCCTACCGGTTCCATCGGCGCCCGGCAGGTGCACGCCCGGTCGCCGGGCGTGTTGTCAACGTGGCGCGACCACAGGCACATCGGGCAGTGGTTGCGGTGGTTGGTTCCCCAGGATTGGTCGGGGACGTCGAGCTGGCAGTGGCAGCAGCGAAATCCACGGGTCGAAGCGGATGATGCCATTGGTTGAATGAACCTTGCCTCCGCCGAGGGCCATGTGTTGACCACTCGACGGCATGTGCGTCTGTTGTAGAAGCTTGAATTGAAATGAGGAAGCCGACGTGGTCATCGCGGCCGCTGCGGGCACGGGTGTGCACGCGTTCTGCGGGCAAGGCAGGAAGGTCGACAAGGCGGGTGTGCAGTGCACACAGCCGCTGCTGTGTCAGGCCGGCGATGATGGATCAGGCAGTGGCAGACATAGGCATCCGCGAGAAGTGTAGCGGGCCGACCAAGCGGCTCCAAGCCGATCTGCAACCCACGCCATTTCCACGCGTGTGACGCCTGATTTGAAATTCGGATGCTGGGCGTCCGCAATTCGACGCCTGGGGAGGCCAAGACACGCATGTGCATTCATCACACATTTCCCCGCACAATCTGCAACTTGCGCCCTTTGACAGCGGTTCAAGCGGCGGTGATGGCCATGCGTGGGTTCAAGCAGACTTCCAGCCTTCTCGGCAGGGAAGCGTGCACAGGCTTGGTCGAGTTCAAAGCTGATATATCCAGAGCGCGGGAGGGGCGTGTATAGACGCCGATCTCATGCTGCGAAGGGGAGCGTGGCGGGCGGGAGGGCCCGCCGCGACTCTTTTTGGTGTTGCCCGAACGGAACATCGCGTCGTGAATTTCACCTGCACACGCCGCGGTGCAGGCGCCTGGAATGTCCCTCGTTGGGGAACTGGTGGGGGGGCTCGGGCCCGGCGTCTTCAACGGTCCTAAAAATACATGTCCCGTGGATTGGTTCTACGTGACTCTTTGTGCGTCAGACTTCGGGATCACTTCAGGTGCCGGGGAGCTTCTCCGGGCGGGAGATTGGCGATGAGCGGCGACTATCGGGATTCACGCGGCGGTGGTTATGGCGGCGGCGGTCGGCACGGCGGTGGTGGTCGCTACGGCGGCGGCCACGGCGGTGGATACGGCGGCGGCCGGGGGGGAGACCGTGGGGGTGACCGCGGGTACCGCGATGGCGGCGACCGCGGAGATCGGGGCGAACGCCGCGGCGTGCCGCTCTCAGAGCTTGATCCCGCGTTGACGGATATCTCGCGCCGGGTCATCGGCTGCGCGATCGATGTCCACCGTGCACTGGGCCCCGGTTACGACGAGAGCGTCTACGCCGAAGCGCTCAAGGGCGAACTCACCGCCGGGGGCATCAACTTCACCCAGGGCAAGGCCGTCGCCGTGATGTACAAGGATCGCCAGGTCGGCACGATCGCGACCGACCTCCTCGTCGAGAACCGCTTCGTGGTCGAGCTGCTTGCTCGCCCGGGCGACATCGGTTCGTTCGAGCGTTCGGCGGTGCGTGCGCAGCTCAAGGCCGCGGACCTTGAGCTCGGCCTGATCATCAACTTCGCCGAGCGCCGTCTGAAGGACGGGCTGGTCCGCGTCCTGAACATCGAGAAGCTCAACATCGCCCGCGATGATGAGAACTCCGAGTACGAGGATGATGAAGAGGGCGAGGCTGAGGGCGAGGCCAAGACGCACGACTTTGAGTCGTGACCGCGCCCGCGTCGCAAACGCCCCTGTGCAGCACCTGAGAAAGGACTCTCCTTGAGCCGTGTCGTGATTACCGGGATGGGTTGGATCACCCCGCTGGGGGACGACCTCGATGGCGTATGGAAGCGGCTTCTGGCCTGCGAGACCGCGATCGGACCGGTGACTCGATTCGACGCATCGACCTTTGTGACCAACTTCGCGGCGGAGGTGCGCGGGTTCCGGCTTGAGAAGTACCTCCCCGACACGCACGCCAGGCACCGGACCGCCGGCGTGAGTTCGCAGTTTGCGCTCGCGGCGGCCTCGAACGCCTGGCGACAGGCCGGGCTCCAGGGTTCGAAGGTCAACCC
>DATGXW010000330.1:0-15630 GCA_035298585.1 Phycisphaerales bacterium | reverse complement strand
GATCGCCGCGTACTACCAGACCTCCAGCTTCACGGGCAACTTTGATGCTCGCGGCGGCGCAAACTACTACTTCCCGGCGGGCGCGGGCACCACGTACCTCAAGCCCAGCTCCGACCTTCCCACGCTGATCGTTGACAACTACGGT
The DNA here is from genome assembly GCA_035298585.1 of Phycisphaerales bacterium. GTDB lineage: Bacteria > Planctomycetota > Phycisphaerae > Phycisphaerales > UBA1924 > JAEUJB01. Next base: position 15,485 of record DATGXW010000330.1, on the reverse strand, counting down.
CCGGCCAATGAGGGCACCGAGTTCAGCGGCACAGTCCCGTTCGAAGGCAACATCATCGTCCGCGGCGGCGGATACCTGACGCACGACTACGCCGACTCCCAGGGGCTCACCCTCGACGTCCTGGGCGATGTCACCATCGAGAGCAACTCGATGATCGGCGCGAACGGCCGAGGATATACCGCCGGGCAGGGTCCGGGTGCTGGCTCGATCGGCACGTGGGCCGGGGGCGGCGGTTACGGCGGCGCGGGCCGGGCCTCGGGCAACGGTGCGCCGGGGGGGCTGACCTACGGGCTTGCGTCGTACCCCGACGAACTGGGTTCGGGGGGCGGCAATGACACGAATGTCTCGGGATCAACCGGCGGCGCCGGCGGCGGCAAGGTCAAGCTCATCGTCGGCGGCACGCTGACGGTCCAGGGCACACTGAGCGCTGATGGGGCTCCCCAAATCAGCCATGAAGGGGGCGCCGGCTCGGGCGGCAGCGTCTATGTCCAGGCCTCGCGCATCGAAGGGGCCGGACAGGTGACCGCGCGGGGCGGCAACGCGACCTATGGCGGCGGGGGCGGCGGCGGGCGGATCGCGCTCTATTCGTGCATGCAGCTGATCCCGGCGGCCAACATCTCCGCCGAGGGCGGGGCAAACTACTTCGGAACGGCCCAGGGCGGTTCACTCGAACTGGGCTCCTCAACGATCACCATCTTCCTCCAGCCCGACTCCACCACCTACACCGGCGGCGATGAGGTTTCACTCGTGGTCGACGCGATCGGCGATGGAACGCTCTCGTACCAGTGGCGGCGCGAGGGTGTCCCGCTCACCGACGACGGCAGGTTCTTCGGGACCCAGTCCAACCAGTTGACCATCTCACCCATCGGCTGCGCTGACGGCGGCAGCTACGACTGCATCGTCTCCGACGACTGCGGCTCGTTCCCGACCATCCCCGCCCAGATCACGGTCCTCGCCCCTTCGGACTACGACGGTTCTGGCTTCGTCGACACCGACGACTACACGGCCTTCGTCCTGGACTTTGAGCTGGGCCTCGACGCCGCCGACTTCGACGGCACCGGCTTTGTCGACACCGACGACTTCACGGCCTTCGTTCTGGCCTTCGAAGCCGGTTGCTGAACGCCCGGGTTCAATCCGCGTCAAAAAAGCACAGAACCCGCCGTTGGGCGGGTTCTGTTTTTTTGCATTCCCTCGCGGGACCCGGTCACGCCCGCTTGATGCTGATGATCTCGACCGCTTCCGCCGGGACATCCTGGTGCCCGGACTTGGTGGTCGTCTTCACCGACTTGATCGCGTCCACGACGTCGAGTCCCTCGGTCACCTTGCCGAAGACCGCGTACGCCGCGCCGTCGGGCTGGGGCCGGTCAAGGAAGGCGTTGTCGACCACGTTGATGAAGAACTGCGAACTCGCCGAATCCGGATCGCCGCCCAGGCGGGCCATCGAGATCGCGCCGCGCACGTTCTTGAGGCCGTTGCGCCACTCGTTCTGGATCGGCGACTGGGTCTTCTTCTGCTTCATGTCGGGCGTGAACCCGCCGCCCTGGATCATGAAGTTGCTGATGACCCGGTGGAAGATCGTTCCGTCATAAAAACCCGAATCGACGTACGACAGGAAATTCTTGGTGGTGATGGGGGCCTTGGCGTCATCGAGCTCGATGCGGATGGCCCCGCGGGACGTCTTCATTTCAACGGTGATTGGCATGTGGGCAGGGTATGCACACCTGGGCTGAAAAGTCGCGCTCCGACGTTCACCCGCCCACTCGCACGAACGTCCCCAGCGCCCGGTCCTTGACAACGCCGGGGAACGCCAGCGCCTTGCCGTGGACGACGCAGTAGACATCCGGCGTCAGCACGCCGGTCGCAAAGAAGGACTCGGTCAGGTTCTGCATCGCGTCGCTGCGGGTCATCTCAAACGGACGCATCGCACCGGTCAGCACGATCGGGACCCGCGGGGCAGGGATATGCCGCTTCAACCACTCGCCGGTGACCGCCAGCGTGTCGGTCCCGTGCAGGATCACGACCCCCATTGTCTCGGTCGCAAGCTCCTTCGTCCCGCCCGCCGCGCGGACGGCCTCGCAGATCCGCCGCCGGTCATCATCGGTCATGAACAGGCTGTCCTTGCTCATCAGCTCGATGATGTTCACGCCCGTGTCGTCGAGCCGCAGCCTTCGGATCATCCGCCGGACCACGCTCGTCCGGTTGTCGAGCATGCCGGTCCGCTCGTCGTACGTCTTCTCGATGGTGCCGCCGGTCGTGATGAGTGTCAGCAGTCGCATGGGGGGAGGAGAGGATAGTGCCCCGCGGCGGCGGAGGGCATGCGGGCACATGGACAACGACCAGATCGGCCGCGGCGCCGCGTCAGGACCGTGCGTGCCCCGCTCTTGGCCGTGCGGCGTTCTGTTCACTTGCCGCGTGCGTTTGGGTCCCTTGCCTTCGCCGCCTGCCGGTACTTCTCGCGGTACTTCTCCGCAAGCCCGGTCTGCTTGGTGGAAAGATCGATCTTCCTCCCGTCGATGAACGCCATCTTGGTGTTGGTCGTCACCTCGAGCGGGTCGCCGTCGGTCACGATCAACGTCGCCGATTTCCCCGCCTCCAGCGTGCCGTACGCGTCGCCGATCCCCAGGATCTCCGCGGGCCACCGCATCACCGCGCGGTGCCCGGCCTCGAGTTCAAGCCCGTGTGCAACAGCCAGCGCCGCGTTGTACGGCAGGTTCCGCTCGTTGGCCGTCCGGTCGCTCCCCGCCAGGCAGAACTTCACGCCCGCCGTGTGCAGCCGCGCCGGCAGCGTGAATGCATCGTCGTAAGGACCATCATCCCGCCGCGGGAACGCGAACGTTCCATCAACCACCACCCACACATCGTGCCGCTTGAGAAGGTCCGCGCAGTCGGCCGAATCCCGCCCTCCCAGGATCACCACCTTCAAGCCCATCTCGCCCGCCCACGTGACGGCGCTGGTGATCTGGTCGCGCTCGTTGGCGGTGATGAACAGCCGCTGCGAACCGTCAAAGAGCCCCTTCATCGCCTCCCAGCGCAGATCCGCCGGCGCTGAGGCATCCGCCTTCCGCTGCTCGTGGTACGCCTTGGCCGTCTTGAACGTCTCATCGATCGTCGCGAGGCGCTCCCGGATGTCGCGGAGCTGATCTTCCGCCGAGCGGTCCATCCACCACGCCGTCACCGGCCTGACGTTCGGCCAGTTCACGATGATGCCCGCGCTCTGGCGGATCGCCATCTCCTCCCACGTCCACCCGTCCAGCTTCATCACCGAAACCTGCCCCGGGATCGTCCCGCCCGAGGCCATCACGCCCACGATCAGCACCCCGTTGGCTCGCGTGACCGGCAGCAGCGTCGAATCCGGATTCACCGCCGTGATCGGCCTTGCCTCGGGCGTCACGTCGCCCGCCTCGGTCGTATCGACCGTCACGTTCACCGGAGGAAACTCGATCAAACCAAGCTGCGTGTCGGCCGAGATCATCCCCGGATAGATGTGCATATCCGTCGCGTCCACCACCTCCAGCGTCGCATCCCCGATCCGCGGCATCGGCTCACGCCCCACCGCGGTGATCACCCCGTCCTTGAAGTAGACGTACCCCTTCTCGATCGTCTCCCCCGACAGCGTGTGCACCGTCGCATTGGTCAGGATGATCGGGTGCGACTGCGGCGCCGCCTTGTGCGTCAGATCCTGCGCAGAGGCTATGGATGCACACGCACCCGCCATGGAGACCACCGCCGCACACATCCACCGCCTCGCGTTCTTCACCATGGACCAGCTCCAATCTCAGTCGCCATCGCCCCGGCTCCCCGCGGCACACGCTCCACACGCCAACGCTTCAACTCGCCCCAACCTCATGTCGCTCGGCCCCCCGGCCGCGTGCCACGGGTCATTTACTGCTCAAAGCACCCGCACTCGCCCGGCCGGGCCGAATCAATGGGCAGGCCCCGCATGTACAGCTCCATGTAGTGCCGCCGGAGATACCAATCCACCGGCGGTCGCGCGGGCGCAGCGCCAGACGTGGCAAGATCCAACCCCATCTCGGCCTCTTCGCGCGGACCCCGGCGGCGGCGCCCGCCCTCACCCGGCGCATCACCCGGTGAGGCTCCATCCCCTTCGCTGGCGCTCTTCTTGCCGCCCAGGATCTTCTGCGTCAGTCGGGCCCGCTCGCGGATGATCCGCTCCCGCGCTGTCCTGTCCTTCTCCAGCGAGAAGTAGCACCGCCCGTCGATCCACGTCTGCTCCGCACGCGAGAATGTCGAGAGCGGATCACCAGACCAGATCACAAAGTCGCCATCCTTGCCCTTCTCAAGCGAACCGACCTTGCCGTCGATCTGGAGCTGCCTGGCCGGGTTGAGCGTCACGAACTTCAGCGCCTCCTCGGGGGAGATCGTCGGCTTGCCCGATCCATCCACCGAGTACTTCACCGCCTTGGCCGCCTCGACGTTCATCCGGCGCGCCATCTCGTCCGAATCGCTGTTGAACGAGACCGTCACGCCCTGCTCGTGCATGATCGGCCCCGCCTGCGGGATCGCGTCCTGCACTTCGACCTTGTACGCCCACCAGTCGCTGAACGCCGATGCGCCCCCGGCGTGCTTGGCGAGTTCGTCGGCGACCTTGTACCCCTCGAGGATGTGCTGGAACGTCCCGATCTTGAAGCCAAAGTCCTGGGCCACGCGGCAGAGCATCAGGATCTCATCCTGCCGGTAGCTGTGGCAGTGGATCAACCGCTTGCCCTCAAGGATCTCCCCGAGTGCTTCAAGCTCAAGATCGCGGTGCACCGGCTTTCCGGCCTTGAGATCCCCCAGGTATTCCCTGGCCGCCGTGAACCTGTCACGCATCACCGCCTCGACGCCCATGCGGCTCCGCGGATACCGCGTCGTCGCACGCGGGCTGTTCCCCTGCTTGACGTTCTCGCCCAGCGCAAACTTGATCCCGGGTATCGCCCCTTCAAAGTGCAGGTCGTCGGGCCGGATGCTCCCCCAGCGGTTCTTGTTGACCTGGTTCTGCCCCCCGATGGGGTTCGCCGAGCCGTGCAGGTTGTTCACCGTCGTGATGCCGCCGCCAAGCTGGCGGTACCACGAGATCGCGTCGGGGTTCGTCACGTCGCCGATCCGCACCTCCGACGTCACCGCCTGACCGCCTTCGTTCACGCCCCCGCTGATACCCGTGTGCGAATGGCAGTCGATCAGCCCCGCCGTCACGTGCTTGCCCTTGGCGTCGATCACCTGCGTCCCGTCCGGAAGCTTGAACTTCACGTCCGGGCCCGCGACCGATTCAACCTTGCCGTTCAGCACGACCAGCGTGCCGTTCTCGATGTTCCCCGCCGGTCCGCTGGTCCAGATCGTCGCGTTCTGCACCACGACGTTCTGCACCGCCGGAGGCTCCATCACCATGTACGGGCCGAAAGGATGGCCAAGCCTCTCCGGAACCGAAGCGATCTCCAGCAGCTCGGCGTCATCATCCCCCGGTTCATCTCCAAAGACCGCGACCCGCGCGGCCTTCCACGTGTGCACACCGTGCTCTGACTTCATCGTCCCCCACACCAGGTCGTTGGTCCTGCACGCCGAGACTTCCATCTTCTGCGGCTGAGACCCCTCGCCATGAGCGGGGAAGACGACCGTGTAGGTCATGTCGCGGTCGTTGACCTTCTCATCGGCCGCCTCGATCTTCATCTCCTTGCCGTCCATGCCCGGCCCGGTGAAGACGACCTGCCCCGCGTCGTCGACCGTGATGAACGTCCTGATGCTCCCCGCCAGGTGCGAGGCATCATCGTCCAGCAGCGTCACCTGCCACGTTCCCTGCATGCCAGAAGGCCGTCGCGATGCACGAAGTGCGTCGACCTGCTTCTCCGTCAGGCGGACCAGCGTGTATGCGTGCTTCTTTTCTGGCTGCTGTGCATCTTCGCCCTCGCCCTTGGGCTCCACGCCCTCACCGACCAGGGTGTCGGGATCTGCCGGGTCAAGGCTGAGCGTGTCCACGCTCTTGCCCTTGCCGCCCAGCTTCTCAAGGCTGTGGGAAAAGCTCAGGGCACGCGTCGCAAGCGCTCCCAGCTCTTTCCCCGCCGACTTGAGCTCAAAGACCTCCTTCTCGTCGGCCCCGAGCTTGACGTCATCCCCCTTGATCACCGTCCGCTGGCCCTTGTCGTTCACAAACGTCAGCATCACACCGTCACGCCGGATCGAGAGGTAGAGCTGGTCCTTGTCCGCCGGGTCCTTCTCCCGGCCTTCAAAGGACGACACGCGCCACTCGCCGATCGCTGTCGGCGCGGCCAGCTTGTGTGCGGCAAACTTGCCCCGCGCACCACTCGACCGCACGAACTCGCCGTGGATCGTCTCACCCTCCACCACCCCCTGCGAGATGAAGACGCCAGGCTCGCCGAAGGGCTGGTGCTCGAAGGTGAAGCTCAGGCGGTTCTTTTCAAGCTCGAATTCCTTGGGCTTGACCGTCTCGACCTTGGCCTTGCCATCCTCGCCCACCGAGAACTTGCTGATCGTCAGCTTGTTGTCACCGTCAAAGCCCAGCGTGTACCGAAGCTTGCCCTCGGCGAGCCCGGGGGGCGCGGGGTCGAGCGACATCTCCCACGTCCCTTCAAGCTCAAGCCCCGGCGCGGCCGTCACCTCGTGCCGCTCGCCATCCACCCACACATCCCGGATCCTGGGCTTCTCACCCTTCCTGTTCATCGAGAGATCAAACCAGTCTCCATCCGTGACCGTGAGGTTCGCCCGCTTTCCCTCCTCGATCGTTCCCACCTGGTCCATCACGCCCGCCGCCGCCGCCGCGTTGGTCGTCACCATCGCAAGAAGGTCGTCGGGCGTGACGCCGTGCTTCATCGCCGTGCGCGCGTTCTCCCAGAACTTCGCTCGTCCCTTGAGCTTGCTGGTCGTCAGCGAAACCGTTTCGCCCGCGTCGACCATCCGCCGCAGGTTCGTGGGCGCCTGCTCCCAGGTCATCATCTCACGCAACTCGACCGACTCGGCCTCCGCGATCGAAGCCATCTTGGGCGCCTCGGGGAATGAGAGCGGCAGGATGAACGATGCGCCCTCGATGTCCTTGACGGCTTCGAGCCGCCGGAACTCCAGTCCCGATCCCAGGATCATCGCCCGGCGGCCGAATTCCCGGGCGATCTTCGCCGCACGCAGCACTTCCAGTTCATCCGAGCAGTCAAAGACCAATGGAAGCGCAGCGTCGTTCTCGGCCGAGCCGCGGCCGATGTTCCCCGCGGAGGCGCCCACGCCGCGGGCTCGCCACAACGCGTCCATCGAATTGGCCGGGCCGATGAACGTGCCGTTCCCACGCGCTGCCGCCTGCCAGTCCGCATCGATGAACGTCTGCCGCAGGAGTGCGATCGCCCCCATCTGGGAGCCGGGATACCCGCCCCACGCCAGGCTCTCGCCGCTGCCATCTTCCAGCGAGCAGGTCATGTACGCGTCCGAGGCGTAGATCTCGGGCCGCGCCTGCGAAACATCGGCATCACGCTTTGCCAACGAGACCACCGCCGCCGTGCCCCGGATGATCCCCCCCCGCGGGCTGATCGCCGCCGCGGCGTAGCCCATCTCGCGAAGCTCCTTGGCCGCCCCCTCCGTGACCCCCGCGCCGTCCAGCGCACTCCGCTCGGGCGTGATCGCGCCGTTCCAATGCCGCCCCGCCGCATCAAGCGCTGGCCGAGGCGAATCGACCTCGAGATACGGCTCCACGAACCCCGGGTAAATGTGCAGGCCCTTGCAATCCCACACCCGCGCACCCGCCGGCGCCGTCACGCCAGCACCCACCGACACGATCCGCCCGCCGCGGATCACCACCGTCGCTCCCTCCAACACCTTCCCCGGCATCGTGTGCACCGTCGCATTCACCATCGCGTGCCACGTCGGGTCCGACTTCCTCGGACCGTTGGGAGGAGGGAGCGGTGCGCTCGACGACAACGAAGGCTGGCCAACCGCCACCGCCGCGCAGACCGCGGCCACGGAAAACGCACTGAGTGCACAGGACAACTTCATGCCGCCAGTGTAATCAAACACCGTCGGACGCGAGATGTCCGCCCGATCGCATCAACGATCTTTCAACGCCGCCGCCGGAGCACTGTGCACACGCCCATCGCGGCCAAAACCCCCGTCGAGGGCGACGGGATCACCGTGTCGAGGTAGTTCATGAGCTGGTCGAGCGTGATCTCGGTCGCCAGCCGGCCCTCCTCCACCGTCACCGCCGCGCCAACATGAATATGCCCCGCCGCGAACGCCTGGTATGGGTCATCGGGTGAACTGTGCTGGGCCTGGTACCAAAGCCCGTGGTAGCCGATGTACTCCGAAAGAAAAGTCCCTCCCCCCGCGTCGTCGATGTACGAGTTCACCCCGATTCCCGCGGCGTTGACCGCGTCGCGGATGTTGAACGTCGGCAGTGAACTGAACCGCGAGGCGTTGGGCGCGATCGAATCATCCGGCGGGTTCTTGGTGGGCTGGAACGGAGCAACATAATCACCGGTCCAGAACGTCCGGTTGCGGTTGCGGTTCTCGATCTCCCAGTCCTTCTGTCCCAGCGAAGTCTTCCCGCTCGTCCAACTGAACGTGATGATCGCCGCCGGCTTCACCTCGCTCGTGATCCGCGCCCAGTCCGCCGAGGTGTCCTGGTAATCGACCTCAAAGTCACCCACGCCCTTGGAGTTGACCCCCGTGCCCCCCGGGAATTCCGGGAAGTACGAATAGACGTTGTACCCGCGGCCCTTGAAGTTGCCGCCCTGCCACCCGGCGGGGTTCTGCTCGGGGTTGTTGCTGAAGTGCCTGACCATGTCGTTGGTCGGCGGCCAGTACCCCGTCAGAAGGATGTTCCGGGTCGAGCCCGCGTACGCGGAACCCGCACTGATGCAAACAGCCGCCGCCGCCCCCGCCGCCGCCTTGGTTGCAAACTTCATGACCCTCGCTCCTTGGATCAGGTCCCGCACGTGCAGAACTTTGCCACGGCCGGGATCGAATGAACAGGGCCCGCTGGAGGTGCGTCCCCGCCCGGCCGACAGAATTGCAGTACGATCCGCCCCGGCACGCACCGCGGTTGCATGTTCAAAGACCTTCTCAAACTCGCACGCCCGACCCAATGGACCAAGAGCGGGTTCGTTGTTATCGGTCCTCTTTATGCCCTCGCCGCGGGGACCAAGGCGATCGACTGGCTTGGTGTCACCGTGACCGCTTTTGCGTTTTGTTTGGTTGCCAGCGCCTGCTACGTCACCAACGACCTCAAGGACCGCGAGCTCGACGCCGCACACCCGCGCAAACGGCATCGGCCCATCGCGGCCGGAAGGATCTCGCCTGCGCAGGCCCGCGGGTACGCGATCATCCTGCTTCTGATCGGGCTCGCTCCCATGTGTGCATGGATCGTGCACTCGGTCACGACCGGCCAGGCAAGCCACTGGGAATGGCCCCTGGCCCTGCTTGGTGTCTACTGGCTCAATGTCACCAGCTACAGCTATGTCCTCAAGCACCGCGTCGTGATCGACGTCATCAGCCTCTCGGTCGGGTTCGTGGTCCGCGTGCTCGCGGGGTGTGCGGCCGCCAACGTCGAACCCAGCCCCTGGCTGGTCAATTCAACCTTCTTCATCTCGATGTTCCTGGCCTTCTCAAAGAGGCTGGGGGAACGCCGGACCATGGGAAGCGCGGAAGGCGCCGCCAGCGCGCGCACGGTCCAGGTCAAGTACACCGACGACATCCTGCGCATGCTGGTGGTCGTCACCGCCGTCGCCACGCTGCTGACCTACGCCGGGTACGTCCAGTCGTTTGGACTCCGCCACGGTGAGCGTCCAGGACCATCCTTCACCCTGCTCTGGCTCACGATGATTCCCGCCACCTACTGCCTGCTGCGGTGCATCGTGCTGGTCGAGCGGGGCGACTACGACGACCCCACCGAGCTGGCCTCGCACGATCGGCCTTTCCAGGTCGCCGCGGTCGTCTTCGGGCTGATCACCATCGCCGCGTGGATGTTCCCGCGAACGGTTGAGACCATCGCCGGGATTCACTGAATATTCAGGCAGCGCCCGACCGCACGGGCCGGCGGATCAGGTCGTTGACGACCTTCCACGGGGCCGCCATCCGCCAGCGGTCGTTGCGGACCGACCAGCGCTCGGCCGCATCGATCATGGGTCCCGGCGACATGGTGCCGATCACCAGGATCTCGGGGTCATCGGTCGCGTCGACCTCGCGGACCCCCATCTCGGCGAGCGCTTCACGAACAACCCAGGCGTTCTTCCCCGGCTCAACGATCGCGGCGGTGTGGAAGGAGCAGTTGCGATGTTCACGCTCAAGCGCACTGATCGCGTGCGCCTTGCCGGTGAACCGCTCGTACAGGCTCTTGGACAACGGCGTGCGCGGCTGGCTGCGGATCGTCTCGCGCAGCTCGACCAGGCCGCGGGTGAACCCGGCCATGGCCTTTTCCTTGCGTGCGATGGAGCGGTACCGAGTCCTGACCTCGCGGAGCTCTTCCCGCCGGTGCTGCTCCGGGGCGTAACGCTGAACAACCCAGCCGTTATTGCGGACCAGGCGCTCAAGGATCAGGTCCATGTTGCGGTTCGTGACGTCCTTGGCGTGGTCGATCCGGAACGCCGGATCAAACTCAACCCGGTAGCCGGCCAGGAGCAGACGTGCGGCCAGGTCGTACTCCTCGACGTAATAGTTGAATGCCGGGTCATACCCGCCGAGCTTGAGGAAGGCCTCGCGGCGAATCGCAACCCCACACCCGATAAAGACTTCCGGGAGTCCGCCGACTTCACGCGTACCCAGCCGAGGGAGCCGGATATCCGCCATCACGGCGCCGACCTCATCGGCCACGCCCTTGAGTGCACCCAGGAACTTGGTGTCGGTCGGGTGAGAATCATCGTCGAGCATCACGATCCATCCCGACGCTGGGTCTGACGCCTCGACGCCGGCATTGCGCGCGGCCGCGCCCTCGTTGGTTTCGCGGCGGATGAGCCGGACGGGTATACCCGAGGGAAGTTCCTTGGGAACGACCGGCAAGGTCTGGGAGGCGTTATCAACGATGAGCAACTCGGCCCCTCCGACATCCGCGTGGGAGCCAAGCTGGCTCACGGCGTGCAGTGTCGAGACGAGTCGGTCGTGTCGGTCGCGGGTTGGCAGAACGTACGAAATCACTCTGTTTCTTTCGTCCGTGGGGCGACCGAAGGTCGCCGCTTCCGTGCTGTCCGCGCTGGTTTGGGGTCTTCTCCGCCAACCGCCAGCGCACCATTCCCCCGGTCACCCCGCGCCGAGCCCAGGCCTTGAGGCTGGGCAAGATAACAACTTCGCCCGGCGGCGTCGCTTGAGGTGCACACCCTTGTATCGGCGATTCATTCGCCGGGGTTCTTGCCGTATATCCGCCAGACACGCACACCGCGCGCGCGGGCGCCCTCGGCAATCCGCCAGATCTGCTCTTCAAAGCCGTCGCTTGAGATCAGGACCCAGGACCCCGCCATGAGTTCGGCCGGGCTGGCGACGGTGTAACCGAATCGCTCCGAGCCCGCCGCCGCGTCATCGACCACCCCGGCGACGGGGAGTGCAAGGGAGGCTGGATCTTCCAGCAGCCAGGCCGTGTGCCGACCCGCGCCCCACAGGTAGATGGAGGTTGCCCCCGCAGCCTTGAGCCGTGAGGTCACCTCGCGGACGCGCGCACGCCGACAGATCTCGGCGGTGGAGCTTCCACGGTCGGTGGCGTTCCAGTGGAGCCAGAGGCGGGCGATCAGCGCCTGTGCACTTGGGCCAGCCTCCGAAAGCAGCGCCTCGACCCCCGCCGCCGCTTCTCCGGTCTGGTGGCCTCCCAACCCCGCCGCGATCGCTTCTGCCAGTCGCTCCCGCTGGGAGTCGCCGGCAGGGGGAAGTGCACACCAGGCACGAAGGAGAGAGCGGGCCGCGATCCGGGCCTGTGCCGCCGCGGATGCCTCACGCCCTCCAGCGTGGCGATGGGAGTACTCGTACAGCACATGGGGGACCGCGCCGATCGACGCTGGGTCGGTGTGCAGCAGCCGCAGCCAAAGGTCGTAATCCTGTGCACGTGTGCAGGCGGCGTCGTACCCCCCTGCCGCGGCCACCTTGGACCGCCGGAGCATCATCGACCCGTGTGCAAGCACATTGCCCAGCAGCATCCGCCACGCAAGCTCGGCCGGGTCGGTCGGGATGTGCACTTCCTCCCGGTTCCCCACCGCGTCGACCTTTACCCAACGCGAGCCAACGGCCGCCAGCCCCGGGTGTGCATCCATCCACGCACATTGAACCCGCAGGCGGTCGGGATGAGACCAGTCGTCGGCGTCCATCCGGGCGACGAGCTCGCAGCGGGACTCGGAGAGTCCCCGGTTGAGCGCCGCGGCGAGGTTCGCGTGGGGAAGCGTGAGAACGCGTGCCCGCGACTCACCTGAAGCCAGCCGGGCGGCGTGCGAAAGGGTTCCCTCATCGGATCCGTTGCAGATGAGCAGGATCTCGATCTCGGGGAGCGTTTGGGCGGTGATGCTGCCAAAGGCGCGTTCAAGCCCGGCAGGGTCGTCCACGACGTGGATGGGAAGAACGACAGTGACCTTCGGAGTTGCCTGAGACCGCGAACTCATCACGTAGCTGATCGGCACGGACGCCCGCGGGAGGTCGAAAAGACCGCATGAAAAAACCGGCGGGTACGCCGGTTGATCCAATCACAAAATAGGCAAGAGCTCAAGCCTGCCGCGTCAGCCGGCGGACCTTGCCGTCCGGCGAACCGACCAGGACTTCATCCGCCTCGCTGAGGAACAGGCCGTGGTCGATGACGCCCGGCGTTGCATCAAGCTCGCGTGCAAGGTCTTCCACGTCGCGCTCACCGATCATGCAGTCGAGAACGAGGTGCCCGTCGCCGGTGAGGAAGAGCTGGCCATCGAGATTGCGGCGGACCACGCCGATGAGCCCGATGTTGCGCAGGTGGGAGCGAACGGCCGACAAGCCGAACATCGGGATCACGACCGGAAGGGCCGATCGCTTGCCGAGCTGCTCGACCAGCTTGTTCTCGTCGGCGATGTAGATGCGCCGGTCGGCGGCGTGTGCGACCAGCCTTTGGCGGAGAACCGCGCCGTGCTGGCCCTTGAGCATGCGGAGCTGGCCGTCGATCTCATCAGCGCCGTCGATGATGACGTCGACCTTCTCGACCAGGGTGAAGTCCAGGAGATTGAGCCGCTGGGAGCGCGCGACAGTCTCGGTCGCGTGGCTCGAGGCGACGCAGCGGATGTCGAGCCCCTCTTCGCGGACCCGATCGGCCAGCGCGATGATGGCTCGGGACGCGGTTCGACCCGCGCCAAGACCCACCAGCATCCCGGTCTGGACTTCCGCCACCGCGGCCTCTGCCAACGGATCCGCCACTTTGGGTTCGCTCACGGTCAATCCCTTCCATACGGCTGGTTCAAGTCCGACACGATATCCCATGGGACACACACTCTCGCATGCACTTGTGATGACCGTGCCGCACACCTCCCGTGCGTTTGCCGGTGTGCTCCGCACACCGGGCACAATCATCCCTTCTGCCAACCCCACGAGCCAAGCCACCCGCCTCGGACCTCTACGCCACCCCACGCCCCCCACGACCCCACGAGCATGTGCGGGCCGCCGGCACCCGCCACCCATCATTATTCACCGAACTTGATCCCCTGGGCGAGTGCGACCTGATTTCCGAAGTTCACGGCCACGGTCTGCCGGCGCATGTAGGCCTTCCAGGAGTCTGAACCGCTCTCGCGGCCACCTCCGGTGTCCTTTTCGCCGCCGAAGGCCCCGCCGATCTCGGCCCCGCTGGTGCCGAGGTTTACATATGCCAAACCGCAGTCGCTCCCCGAACCCGAGGGGGCCAGGAAAGCCTCGCTCGCCGAGAGGCTGTCGGTGAAAATGCCCGAGGCCAGCCCCTGATCGACACTGTTGTGCAGTTCGATGGCCTCTTCCAGCGTCCGATAGCTGTAGACATACAGGATCGGGGCAAAGGTCTCTTCCATGGCGATCGGGAGCCTGTTGCTCGCCGGGACGCGGATGATGGCCGGCTGGACGTAATTGCCCCCCGCGATCTCCGCGGCAAGGCCCGTCGCACGCTCCCCCCCGACCAGGAGGGTCCCCCCCTCTTCCTTGGCCTTCTTGATGGCGTTGAGGAAGTTCTGCACCGAGGTCTGGTTGATCAAGGGACCCACCAGCGTCCCCTCCTTGAGGGGGTCGCCGATCGAGACCTTCTTATACGCCTCAACCAGACGCTTGGTCAGTTCTTCCACCACCGACTCGTGTGCAATCAATCGCCGCGTCGTCGTGCAGCGCTGGCCGGCGGTGCCGCAGGCTCCGAACAGGATACTCCGTGTGCACAGGTTCAGGTCCGCATCCTTGTGCACAATCACGGCGTTGTTGCCGCCCAGTTCAAGCAGCGTCCTCCCCAGCCTTCCCGCGACGACCTTGCCCACCTCGCGGCCCATGCGGCACGAGCCGGTGGCTGAGATCAGGGGAACGCGGCGATCGGCCACAAGGCGGTGCGCGACATCCTGATCGGTACCGATCACCAGCCTGAAGATCCCGGGATGACCCATCGCGGACGCCACACGGTCGGCGATCTCGTTGCTGGCGATGGCGGTCAGGGGGGCGAGCAGGCTGGGCTTCCAGATCGTGACGTCGCCGCACACGGCGGCGAGCATGGAGTTCCACGCCCACACCGCGTTGGGAAAGTTAAAGGCGCTGATGACGCCGACCAGGCCCAACGGGAGCCACTGTTCATAGAGCCGGTGGCGAGGCCGCTCACTCGCGAGAACCGGGCCTGAGAGCGTGCGGGAAAGACCCACCGCGTAATCCGCGATGTCGATCGTCTCCTGGACCTCCCCAAGGCCTTCCTGGTAGATCTTGCCGACCTCCAGCGTCACCAGGGCGCCCAGCGCTTCCTTGTGCTTGCGGAACTCATCGCCGATGGCGCGGACGACCTGCCCGCGGACGGGTGCGGGGACTTCGCACCAGCGCTTGAAGGCTTCCTGCGATTCGGTGATGGTGCGCTCGTACGCGGTCGCATCATCCAGCGTGACGGCGGCGATGTGCTTCCCCGTCGCGGGATTGGTCACGACCACCTGGCCGGGCTGACCCTCGCGGAGGGCCGAGCCCGTCATGACGCGGGGGTGCCTGTCAAGACCCAGACGCTCAAGAACCTGCATGCTCATGGGGGAGTGTAGGAAGGAGGTCATGCGAGCCATGAAAACTCGGCCAGGCTCTCCCACGCCTCGCTTCTCCATCTTCTCCATCTCGTGGCACAGGCGTCCCCGCCTGTGTCTACCCCCGCTTCGCTGCACATCACGCCTTCATGATGGGGTCTATCGGGGATCCTCGTACGCACACGAGTTCTGCGGCTTGCACCGTGAAGATTCCGCACGTTCTCGGGTTTGGCTGGCAACCTCGCAAAGCTGTGTCACTATGAGAGGAGTCCCCGCATCGCGCGGGTTGTCCGGGTTCTGGGGTTCTGGGGTTCTGGGGTTCTGGGGTTCTGGGGTTCTGGGGTTCTGGGG
>DATGXW010000329.1:0-6607 GCA_035298585.1 Phycisphaerales bacterium | reverse complement strand
CCCCTGCCCGCCGGCGACGACGAACGCCGCCACGCGGCCCGCGCGGAGAAGCTGCTCGCCCCGCGAGCGGAAGTACCCGCGATCCCAGGTCCGGGGCCCCTTCGCCGGGTCGTGCGGGTAATACTGCGCGGGCTGGATGTCGGTGGGAAGCACGAACGCGGGCTTCTTGAGGACATACTCCTCGATCAGCCCGGGGAGCGCCTCGATCTCAAGCTCGGCGATCTGCGCGAGCAGCGATGCACGTTCACGCTCAGGGAGCGAATCGTAAAAGGCCAGCAGGTGCGACTGCCCCACCGATTCAAGCCGGTGACGGACCGAGGCCAGATCGACGCTTGTTTTGCCCGTGCTCATGCCTGCGAAGCCTCCCAACGTTTTCATCCCGGCGCGCCGGGTCTGAAGCATACACGCCGACCCGCCCCCGACCGAGGGTGTGCACACGAAACAAAGCGGCCCAGCGCAGGTGCGCTGGGCCGTCGTTCATGTGCAGACTTCACGATGTCGCGAGCACCCGATCCTGAGCACCCAACCCGGGCACGCGACAATCGATCACCCGCCCGACGCGGCGTCGTCGTGGTGCTCTTCGTGCTGTTCGTCGTGCTCGTCGTGCTCGCCCTCGGCCGCGTTCTGCGCCTCGAGCTCGGCCTCGAGCTGCTCGATCGACTTTTCTTCCTCGACCTTCTCGCCGCGTGCGAGCTTCTCGGCCTTTTCCTTCTCAAGCTTGCGCTTGATGGCCTCGACCTTCACGCGGTCGGGCGCGAGGATGATGCTCGCCTGCTTGCCCATCCAGCGCGGGGTCTGCTCGACCTTGGAAATATCGGCGAGCTGGTCGCGGCACTTGGCGAGGTTCTCAAGCCCCAGTTCGCGGTGTGCGATCTCCCGGCCCTTGAACCGCTGCGTGAAGAGCACCTTGTGACCGGCCATCATGAAGCGCCGCGCCTGGTCGATGCGGATCTTGAGGTCGTGCTCGCCGATCTTGGTCGAACGACCCAGGCGGACTTCCTTCATCTCCGTCGACTTGCTCGCCGCACGCTGCTTGCGCTGGTTCTGCGACTGCTGATACTTCCACTTGCCGTAATCCATGATCTTGCAGACCGGCGGGCGCGCATCGGGAGAGATCTCCACGAGGTCGAGCCCCGCCTCCTGCGCACGGCGCAGCGCGTCGTTGGTCTCAACGACGCCGATCTGTTCATCCTCAGGCCCGATCAGACGGATCGGACTGAAGCGGATCATGTGATTGATGCGGATCCTCGGCGGGCCCGCGTCACGCTGGAATCGTCCAAAAGCGATGTGTCAACTCCTTCTCATGACGCGGCTGACAATAAACCAGTCCCACCCCACGCCCCGCGCCCGGCGCTGGTGGGTGTGCCTTCAACCCGTGAACCTGTCCAAGGTTCGCGGACTCATGATGATTGACATTCATGAAGAACCGGCACGAGAACGCACGACAACACCCTCGACCCATGGCGGGTCCAGACGATCTTCATCGATCTGGATGCTGCGGACTGCTTCATCCTGCGTGCGAACTCTGCATCGGTCGTCCAAAGCCCCCGGTCATCCGCCCGAAGACATCTTCAGGCCCTGACATCAGGCCCTGACAAATACTAACCACCCTCCCGCCCACAATGCAAGGGTCTGGAGACAGCGATATAGCACATCGCCCGGCCGGGATTCTGTCCGTACTTTGCTTATTCCAGCCTTCCACCGCCCCCCACGCACACCACCACGCCGGCGGCCCTCTTCCCTTCCGCTCAGCCCGACCCCTTGATCCACAGGATCACGTTGGTCGCCATGCTGATGACCAGCAGCACCAGGATCACCACCACCGGCCACTGGGCCAGCATCGACGCCAGATCGGCGTTGTTCTTGTTCACCGGGGCCACCGCCACCTCAACCGAGGCCGACGCCTCCACCTGCGCCAGGCTGGCAAGGTCGACGCCCGCCACATCCTTGTGTGCAATGATCGGCGGCTTGCCCTCCCGAACGGCCCTCAGGTCCAGGATCAGGTCCTTGCAGTTCTGATAGCGGTCCTTGGGGGACTTGGCCATCATCATCTCGATGACCTCGGCGATTCCCGCCGAGAGCCTCGGATTCACCTGGTCGGGGGGGTTCAGCGGCTCCTTGAGGTGCTTGTGCATCACCGCCGACGGGTTCTTCCCATCAAACGGCACCGACCCCGTCACCATGTGGTACAGCGTCGCGCCCAGCGAATAGATATCCGCCGGGGGACCGATCTCGATCTTCCCGTGCACCTGCTCGGGGCTGATGTAGTAGGGCGTTCCGAAAGCCTTGCCCGCCTCAGCCTCCGCCGCTTCCCGGTCGTTCATGGCGCGGGCCAGGCCCATGTCCGCCAGCTTCGCCACACCCTCCTTGGTGATCATCACGTTCTTGGGCTTGACATCGCGGTGGATCAGCCCCTTCTCGTGTGCATGCTGCAGCGCGCTTGCGATCTGGATCGCGATGTCGATCGCATCCTTCTCGCTCAGCCGCTTGTGTGCGGAGATGTCGTCGTAGACCGTCCGGCCGTCGACATACTCCATCACGAAGTAGTGCTGCTCCCCCACCTTCCCGACGTCATACGCCTGGACGATGTTGGGATGGTTGAGCTGGGCCGCCGCCCGGCCCTCGGCGTAAAAACGCTCGATGAACTGCGGGTTGGTGTACTTGGGGGGCAGGAGCTTGATCGCCACCAGGCGGTCGAGCGAGAGCTGGCGGGCCTTGACGACCGTCGCCATCGCACCCGCGCCGAGCTTGCCCTGGATGTGGTAGCCGGGAATCTGCTGCCCCGATCGCTCACCCTCGACCTGCTGCTGGATCCGGGCCATCTGCCGCTTGGTGATGTACTCCTCGTTGACGAGGATGCTGAGCAGCGACATCTGGTTGCGGTCGGCGGCGCCGGTGCTCGCGGCCGCGGCGGTGGATCCACCCTTGGCGCGGTCGATCAGTTCGGCCAGTTCCTCGCGGGTGATGAAACCCTGGTCCACGACGGCCCTTCCCACGACCGTGTCAACGTTCGTGCCCGCCTTGGCGGCTTCGAGCAGCTTGGCTTCCACCTCTTCGACGGACGGGGGGGGCGTTGCCGGCCCCTTCTTCGCGGAAGACCCCGACCCCGCGGAAACCGGCCGCGTGTCTTCCGGCCGGTCGCGCCCGGATTTGTGCCCCGAGGTGGGAGAACCCATCGCGACCGTCTTCTCGCCGGCGTTCTGTGCGTTCGACCCCTGCTTGGGCTGCCCGTCGGGCTTCAGGGGTGACGTATCGGAAGGATCTGGCTTCTTGCTGGGCTGGCTCATCATGAAACCATCGGTGCGTGCACTCAGTCGCTGAGCGCCAGGGACAATTCAAAGAAGCTCGGGTCAACGAAGCTCGGGCACGCCAGTCCTGGCGTGCCGATCGGCCACCAGACGGAACTCAATCAACCGCAACGCGTGCAGACCCGGGTCGACCTTCCCCTCCGGACACGACCCAAAGTCTCCAGCGCAGATCCTACGACAAACAACCGCCGCATGTGCACATGCTCTTCCCGAATCACGCCCGGCGTGTGCACATAGCGGTTCTTCGGACCTGCCCCGCCGCACAGGGTCGCTCCTAAAGAGATCGCACTTCGCGGGTAAAATACCCCGACCTCCAAAGATGTCGGCTGGTGTGGGCAACCGCGGTGCACACCCGGCGTACAGGATCGGTCGTCCCTGTGCAACAGCTTACATCTACTACCAGATTCCTAACATACTCTCGGATTTCATACAAGCGGTGCATTTTCACAGAATTATGGTACGATAGTGATCTTGGAGGCTGCTCTGCCTCGAAGTCCTCGCGGGTTCTCCGTTTGAGCGATCGCGCATCGAGTTCCGCCTCCCCTGTCTGGAGAAGTCGTCATGAACCGTCGCCGTGGATTTACCCTGATTGAGTTGTTGGTGGTCATCGCGATCATCGCCCTGCTGATCTCGATCCTCCTCCCCGCCCTGGGCAAGGCCCGCCTGGCGGCCCGGCAGACCATCTCGCTGAGCAATGTCCGGCAGATTCTGGCGGCGACGAACGGATACCGTGCAGATTTCAACGGCTCACCTCCGTTCCTTCTGACGTATCGTCGCGGTGGCTTTGCCACCAAGACAAGCGGCCCCCTGACGGGACTGTGCACATGGTCGTACGGAGGGAAGAACAACAACTCGTGGTGGAGCACCGGACTTAACAAGGGCTTCGATGTTGAGGCGGCCGACCGCCCGCTGAATCCCTACATGTACCCCGACATCACTCCCGAAGCGCCCGATGCACCAGCCGAGTTGCCGGCAACGGCCACCAGCCGTGCGATTCTGGAGATGACCGGCTACCGCGATCCCAGCGACAAGATGACCCACCAGCGGGCGTGGCCCAACCCCACCACCAACCCGTTGATCAGTTCGTATGACGACGTTGGAACCAGCTACCACTCGAACCTCAAGTGGCTGTACACCAAGGAAATCAACGCGGTCTGGAATTCCGACCCTGTGCGTGCGTGGAAGATGGGAATTCGCTACTTCCGCCTGGGCGACACCTTCTACTCCTCTCGCTTTGTGCTGTACGCCGACGAATACGCGGACATCGTGATCAACAATACCAATCCCAAGGCCCGCCTTGTGAACGGCTACGGCGACACCAACAAGTCGAACATGGGATTCATGGACGGCCATGCTGCGTATCTGGATGTCTTCCCGGGCGGCACCGCCAATCCGGAATCGTTCTTCAACGCGAAGTATCAGATGATCTTTGATCCCGAATCCATCAACTGACCTCACCGGCTCTGGATCAAGAGGACTGGCATGAACCCCGAGAAGCTCAACAAGATCAAGATCTTCGGTTCGATCGGTGTGATCGTGATCGCCGGTGTCATCATCGCGGCCCAGTTCATGCTGGCGCCCGCGCCAGGTTCGGATGTCACTCCGAAGTCCGATGTTCCGGCGGCTGGCACCGCTCCATCCGGCGGCAAGACTGCCGGCAAGAGTCCTCCCCGCGTCTATCAGACTGACCGGGGTACAACGGTCACCGAAGACAATGGGATCGTCGTGGAGCGCGTTGGCGGCGGCGTGGTCGCTCCGGGCGGCGGCAAGTAATCACGACGGGTGCATCACTGTTCTTCATTCGGCAGGCCAAACCGGCCTGCCTTTTTTTTCGAGTTCTTGACGACAGAACGCAAGGTTCCCCGGGGGTGAATGAAGGAAGTTCCCCCCGCAACTCGTGCGAACCCTGGAGCAACGGGACGCGAACATAGAGAAGACCTTATCCGTGCACATCGCCGGCGGCGATCGCGCATGGATTCAAGACGGTCGTGACCACGCGTGCGTCCCCGGGGATGTCCCGGGTCGACGTCGAAATAGCGGCGAGGTCGAGCCGTCGAGCGGAAACCGTGACTGATCGTGGAAGGGGGATCGACTTCGGACTGTGCACCGCACAGGCCGCAGGGGAGGTATCTCATGCGCAAGCGTTTCAAGGCATATTCCAAGCGTGTTCAGATGCCCGAGTCGGGAGCCGTGCGTGCGGGCTCTGGGGTTGCGGGTGCACACGGCTTCACGCTGATCGAGCTGCTGGTGGTGATCGCGATCATCGCGCTGCTGATCTCGATCATGCTGCCTGCCCTTTCGAAGGCGAGGCTGGCGGGGCGGATGGCCGTCTCGCTGAACAATCAGAAGCAGATCCTGACGGCGACGGACATGTACAAGAACGAGTCGAAGGGGACGCCCCCGATCCTGCTCTCGTACCGCCGGGGCGGCTTCCCATCGACCAAGAGCGGGCCGATCGAGGGGATCTGCACATGGGCCTTTGGGGGAAAGAACAACAGCGACTACTGGTACGGCCGCCAGTTTGACGTGGAAGCGGCGGACCGTCCGCTGAACGCGTACATGTACCCCGAGGTGAACCTGGAAGCGCCGGATCCGCCGGCGTCGCTCCCCAAGACCGCGACCGCGCGGACCAACCTCCAGCTCACGGCGTACAAGGATCCGACCGACGTGGTGACGTACCAGCGTCCGGTCAGTGGCCAGCCCTTCCCGGCGGCGACGTACGGCGTGGGCGGCGCGTACAACGACGTGGGCACGAGCTACCAGTCGAACCTCAAGTGGCTCGACACGCCGGACATGCAGGCGATCTGGAGCAAGGGCGACTCGATGGGCGCGTGGAGGGCCGGGATGCGTGCGATGCGCCTGGCCGAGACCTTCTACTCATCACGCTTTGTTCTCTACAACGACCAGTACGCGGACGTCGTCGCGAACAACGACCTTCCCAACGCCAAGATCATCAACGGCTACGGCGACTCGAACCGCTCGGTCATGGGGTTCATGGATGGGCACGTCGAGTACCTGCCCGTGACGCCCGGGCGCGTGCCCGAGTCGTTCTTCAACGCCAAGTACCAGTTCGTCTTTGACGCCAAGAGCCTCGAAGACCTCAAGTAAACCGCCCGAAGGAGGCATGACCATGGAAAAGGCCAAGGTTGTGAAGATCAGCGCTGCGGGCGCGGCCCTGGTGGTGGCGGCGGTGGTGATCGCGATGCAGTTCACCGGCCCCCGGCCCGGTGATGTGATCATCGAGGGCGATGCACAGAAGCCCGCGGCGACCGCGAGCCAGGCGGCCGGTCAGGGCAAGC
>DATGXW010000328.1:0-5105 GCA_035298585.1 Phycisphaerales bacterium | reverse complement strand
CCGAGCCTTCGGCTTTCGCGCGTGAATGCGGACGGGACGGTGTCGTGGACGGCGGACACGAAGATCGGGGATGTCTCACAGATCCTGTGGCATGACACGCTGCCCGCGTTTGTGGGGCAATTGCCGCATGAACTGACCG
Organism: Phycisphaerales bacterium; assembly: GCA_035298585.1. GTDB lineage: Bacteria > Planctomycetota > Phycisphaerae > Phycisphaerales > UBA1924 > JAEUJB01. The sequence goes on along the minus strand of DATGXW010000328.1, from coordinate 4,966 downwards.
AGCCGATGGTGGCGGTGGTGGATCTGACCGATGGCTCGGTGCGGACACGATCGCTCAAGGGCCCGGTGAACTGAGCGGGAGGAGGGGCCGATGTCGTGGCTTGGGGCGGCGTGCTCGATCATCCGCGGCGTGTTTCAGGGAACGCAGAAGGCGGGGGTGACGCCGCCGGAGGGCCTGGAGGGCGCGCGGGTGTGGTACGTCAATGAGGGGCGGGGCGGGCGCGTGGTCTTCGGGAGGGGGCTCAAGAGCTTTGAGATGTACTTTGAGTTCGGTGGGGGGGATGTGGTCGCGACGATCGACGTGCCGGGGGAGGATGCGTGGCGCGAGCGGACGGGCTTTGGCGTGGAGGAGCGGCGGGCGATTCTTGAGTACGTGGGCGCGTGCGTGGTGCGCGACCAGGTGACGCGGGGGCGCGGTCGGTATGAGGTGCACACGACGTATATCAGTGTGCATGTGTGATGTCGGCGGGGTGTGGCGTGCCGCGACACGGGGCGAAAGCTCAGCTTTCGGCGGCGTTCCAGAATGAGAGCAGAAAGATGGCAAGGCCTGCGACGATGCCGATGAGGATGCCCCAGAGGGGGCGCATGCCGTGTGCACGCAGATAGAAGAGGAGTGCGGCGGTCGAGCCCCATTTGACGACGCTGCCTGCGAGGATGTATCGCCAGCGCTGGAGGAGGCCGTGCATCAGGCGTTTGAGTCGGGAATCGGGTGCGGGGGGCACGGGGGGAGCGTAGGGAAGGGGAGGGGAAAAGGGTCAAAGGGGCAAAGAGCCAAAGGGCCACATGAAGATGTGGTTTGGGGGGGTGTGATGCCTGCTTGTGCGTCAGAGCACGTAGGAGCAGGGGAGCCGGGAAGAAAGGCGGTGAGGCAGGGAGTCGGTGATGCCTGCTCCTGTCTCAGAGCAGACAGGAGCAGGGCACCCGGCAAGGAAGGCGGTGAGGCAGGGGGTCTGTGATGCCTGCCCCGCTCAGAGCAGCGGAGCAGGGCACCCGGCCCAAGCAAAGACGGTGAGGGAGTGGGCGTGTGATGCCTGCCCCTGTCTCAGAGCAGACAGGAGCAGGGCACTCGGCGAGATAAGGCAGTGAGGCAGGGGGTCTGTGATGCCTGCCCCTGATGTGAGGACATATCAGGAGCAGGGCACCCGGCAGGGCACCCGGCAGGGGTGGCCGGGTGCTGAGATCAGACCAGGAGCGTGGCGGGCTTTTCGAGGAGGTTCTTGACGGTGTTGAGGTAGGCGGCGGCCATGGCGCCGTCGACGACGCGGTGGTCGCTCGACATGGTCATGGACATCACGGTGCCGACGGCAAGCTGGCCGTTGCGGACGACGGGCTTCTGGAGCGCTGCGCCGACGGCGAGGATGGCGACGTTGGGCGGGTTGATGATGGCGGTGAAGTGATCGACGCCGAACATGCCGAGGTTGGAGATGGTGAAGGTCGAGTCGGACATTTCCTCGATCGTGAGGCCCTTGGCGCGGGCCTTCTCGGCGAGCTGCTTGCTCTGGCTTGAGATCTGGCGGAGGCCGATCTGGTCAGCGCTGCGGATGGTGGCGACGACGAGGCCGCCGCCGCGGGATTCATCGAGTGCGATGGCGACGCCGACGTTGACTTCGGCGAGGAGTTCGATGGCGGCGTCGGAGCCCTTCTCGACCCAGCGCGAGTTGACGTAGGGGTGCTGGTGCATGGCGAGTGCACACGCGCGGACGAGGAAGTCGTTGACGCTGAGCTTGACGCCCTGGGCGGCGAGCTGCTCGTTGAGCGAGGCGCGGAGGGCGACGAGGGGCTCCATGTCGACCTCGACGGTGACCTGGTAGTGGGGGACGGTGGTCTTGCTCTCGACGAGGCGGCGAGCGATGGTGCGCCGCATGTTGGAGACGGGGACCATCTTGCCCGCGAGGCGGCTTTCGATGGGCGGGAGGGGCGAAGGACGGGGCGCGGCGGCCGGTGCGGGGGAGCCCTTGCGCACGGCGGGCCCGCCGGCGATCGCGGCTTCGACATCCTTGCGGATGATGCGGCCGCTGGGGCCGGTGCCCTGGACGTTGTTGAGATCGAGGCCTGACTCGGCGGCGATCTTGCGGGCCAGGGGGGAGACGAAGATGCGTTCGTTGGCTGCGCCCGTCGCCGCGTGTGCGTGCGAGCCGTTGGTGCTTGCTGCGCGTTCGACGGTGGCGATGGAGGAGGCCTGTGCGGGGCGGCTGGCGCCGGTTTCGCCCTCGACCTTGGCGGACTTGCCGGGGAGGGGCGCGTTGTTGGTGGTGGAGGGCGCGTCCTTGGCGGCGGAAGTGGAGGCGGTCGAGGCAGTTGGGGCAGCGCCACCCTTGGCGGCGGCGGCGACATCTTCACCGGGGGCGGCCATGAGGACGATCAGGGTGCCGACGGGGACGGTCTGGCCCTCGGGGACGGCGAGGCGAGCGATGGTGCCGTCCTCGTAGGTCGGGAGTTCCATGGTGGCCTTGTCGGTTTCGATGTCGGCGATGACATCACCGCTCTTGACCTTCTGGCCTTCCTTGACGTTCCACTTGACGATGGTCCCCTGCTGCATGGTGTCCGACAGGCGGGGCATGGTCACAGAAATCGGCATCTCAAACGCTCCCTAAGGCGGAAACGAGGATCGTAGACGAACCGCCAGCCCATGGCACGCAGGGTGGTGCACGGGGGCGAGATCCGGGGTGTTCAACCGGGTCGGGGGTGACCGTAGTCGAGACCGCGAGGGTTGAGGGGCGTCTGGGTCGGGTTTCCGAGCAAAATGCAAACTTACTGAAGGCCGCGGGATGTGCTTTGGAGGTATGGTGCGGTCGGCCGCGGAAGCGCTGAAGAATGCGCTGACGGGGGCTGAGGATCGGCATTGATGCCGTGGGAGGGCGACGCGTGAAGACGGTGAACGGAAAGGGATGGGGGCGGAGCGTGGCGGGGTTTGCGGGCGCGGTGGGAGCGTTCTTTGTGATCGCGCTTGGGCTTGGTGCGGTCTTGCCGAGGGTGGGGATTGAGGATCCGGCGCGTGTGCAGGTGATCCTGAAGGTGGTGATGATCGCGGCGGCGGCGGCGTTCTGGGGAGTGCTGCGGAGGCCGTGGAAGGAGATGGGTTGGGGTCGTGGGGTGTGGCCGAGGGGGACGTGGAAGGTGGTATTGCTGGGGTGTCTGCCGATGATGGCGGCGTCGGTGGTGATGGTGATGACGGGTTTTCGCCATCCGCTCGCGTCGAAGCTGTCGGTGGTGGAATTGGTCTTTGAAGTGTGGGTGCTGAGCAGCGTGGCGGAAGAGATCTTTGTGCGCGGGGCGATGCAGGGGTGGTGTGAACTGGGGATGGGTGAGCATGAGAAGCGGGGCGTGTTTGCAGCGCCGGTGGTGATGTCGGCGGCGGCGTTTGGGAGCATGCACATGCCGCTGATGTGGAAGGGCGCGGGTGTGGTGGGGGGCGGGGTGATCGTGGCGGCGACGCTGTTGGTGGGTTGGGCGTGTGCGGTGGTGCGTGCGCGGACGGGGAGCTTGTGGGGGGCGATTGGTCTGCACATCGCGGCGAACGTGGCGGCGGTGCCGGGGGGGATCCTGGGAGTGGTGCTGTACCGGGTGGTCTTTGGGACGATGCCGGAGCTTGGATCGTGAGCGGGGGGGGCTGGGTTTGGTGTGTGTAAAGGCTTGGGTAGCGAGAGAATCCGAAAAACTTTCGATCAAGGGCGTGGAATGTGGTCCCCTGGGGAGAGGGGACGGGCAATGGAGACGGGGCGGTCGTCGTTCCGATCGGAGGGGGTACCTGGCCGGGCGTTTGCTTTCGGCGGGTGGATTCGGTGAGTCGAAGGCGTGGTGTGCGTGGACGAATGCACACCGCTGGTCGAGACGGACCGTGGCTCGCTCCCTGAGATACGTTGCCATGCACCATTCAACGCTTGCGGATGAGATGATCGCGCCCGAGGTGTTTCGCGACCGGTTTGCTGCACAGGATCCATTGAGCTCGCTGCTGGTGAACCTGCGTCTGCGGTCGATGGTGCTTGGGGAGGTGGAGTTTACTGCGCCGTGGGGGCTGCACCTGCCGGAGATCTCGGGGGGGTTCTTCTATGTGATGTCGGGTTCGATGGTTCTTTCGCCGACGCTGGCGCCGGAGTGGCGGACGATCGGCGAGGGAGAGATCGGGATCGTCTTCAGCGGGCGTGAGCACGCGGCGGCGGACAGCGCGGGGACGCCTCTTCGGAGGATCGAGTCGGTGCTGCCGGCAAGTTCGTTGATGGGGCTTGATGATGTGCGGTATGGCGGGGGCGGGGAGAGTTGCCGCGTGGTGACCGGCGGGTTCTTCTTTGAGGGGATGGTGCGTCCGCCCCTTGGATTACCGGCGATTTTGCACCTCACGCGGGATGTGGTGGCGAGGTCGATGCTGCCGCGGATGGTGGGATTGCTGGCGGAGCAGTCGCGGGTGCGCGAGGGAGGGTCGCGGGCGGTGGCGAGCCACATGGCCGAGTCGATCGTGGTGGAATCGCTGCGGATGTGGATCGCGAGCAGGACGAGCGAGTGTCACGCGGCGGCGTCGGCGATGCTGGATCCGAACCTGGGGCCGGTGCTGGGGCTGATGCACGAGCGGCCGGAGAAGAACTGGTCGCTGCAGGAGCTGGCGGACGAGGCGGGATTGTCGCGGACGCTGTTTTGCCAGAAGTTCGTGCAGGTGGTGGGGACGACGCCGCTTGAGTATCTGCGCGAGGAGCGGATGCGGGTTGCAGCGCAGATGTTGACGAACGGGAAGCCGGAGATCCGGACGCTGGCGCAGCGGACGGGGTATTCGTCGGAGGGAGCGTTCTGCACGGCGTTCAAGCGGTGGAGCGGGTGCACACCGGGGGAGTATCGGTTGACGCGGGTGCTGCCGATGTAGGGGGGAGGGCGCGGCTCGCAGTTCGCGGTTCGCAGTTTGCACGAGGACAATGCGACGGGTGTGCGAGGGGCGCTGTGGAGGGCGCTCTTTGCTTTTTTGGGGGGGGGAAACGTCG
>DATGXW010000327.1:0-2254 GCA_035298585.1 Phycisphaerales bacterium | reverse complement strand
CCCCAGCTCCGCCGTCAGTTTGCTCTTGTAGTTGCTGTTGATCAGCTTGATGACGCGATTGCTCACATTCGTCCGGCTCGCGTTGTTCTCCAGCGTGCGCGAGCCCAGCGGATGAAACGGAAACAGAATCGTGTGCCCGATCTCGCCCGCGCTCAAGAAGTGCCCGTAGTGCAGCTTGCCATCCAGAATCATCCCGCCGCCGATCCCCGTGCCGATCCACAACCCCAGCATGTGCCGGCTGCCTTTCGCCGCACCCAGCCGGTACTCCCCATACACCGCGACATTCACGTCGTTGTCCACGACAACCTTCTTGTTGAGCCGCTTGCTCAGCGCATCCGCCAGCGGCGCATCATTCCACCGCAGGTTCACCGCCTCAATCACCACGCCCTTCACCGGCTCAATCACACCCGGCGCGCCAATCCCCACCCCGCCAATCTGCGCAGGCGTGATCTGCGCCGCCATGCACGCCTCGTTGATCCCTTCGACAATCCGATCAACCACCTTGTCAAAGCCATCCTCGGCCTTGGTCTTCTTCTTCGACTGTCCGATGATCCTGAAATCAGGCGAAACGACACCGATCTGCATGTTGGTGCCGCCAAGGTCAATGCCGATGAATGGTTTGCTGGGCATAAGGAGACACAAAATAGGCACGAAGCCGCGCCAACACGCGCCGCCGCCCCCGCGCCGAACGTCCGAAGACACGCCGCCGTCCACATACTCACCCGCCATCCAAGCCAAACACCGTACCCTCCCCCGTGCTTCCGCTCGTCTCTATCTCCATGGGCGACCCCGCCGGTATCGGCCCCGAGGTCATCCTCAAAGCCCTCGCCGATCCCACCCTCCGCGCCTCCGCCCGCTGGGTCATCTGCGGCAACCGCGCCCCGCTCACCCTCGCCGCCCAATCCAACAACTTCACCCTCCCCATCCGCACCGCCACACTCGACGTCGCCCCGCCCGCAGCCGGTGAAGTCGTCCTCCTCGCTCAGGAGCAGTGGGAGAGCGTCACAACCTTCACCCCCAACTCCGCCCAAAGCGGCCTCGCCTCCCTCGCCTACGTCGAACGCGCCATCTCGCTCGCCCGCGACGCGACCACCCCGCCCGCCTGGCGCGCCTCCGCCATCGCCACCGCCCCCATCAGCAAAGAAGCCTGGTTCGCCGCCGGCGAAACCCGCTACCCGGGCCACACCGAACTCTTCGCCGAGCGCTTCAACGCCACCAACTACGCCATGATGTTCGCCGCCGAACCCCGCGGCGACAAACCCGGCATCCACTGCGTCCTCGTCACCGCCCACATGCCCCTCAGCGCCGTCGTGACCTCGCTCACCACACGCCGCGTGCTCGACACCATCACACTCGCTCACGCCGCCATGCAGTCACTCGGCAATTCGCGCCCGCGCATCGGCGTCTGCGGCCTCAATCCCCACGCCGGCGAACACGGCATCCTGGGCACCGAAGACGACGCCATCATCAAGCCCGCCGTCGACGCCGCCCGCGCCGCTGGCCTCACCGTCGCCGGCCCCCTCTCCGCCGACACCATCTTCCAAGGCGCACTCGCCTACGCCAACAAACCGCCCCTCAACTTCGATCTCATCGTCGCCATGTATCACGACCAAGGCCTGATCCCCGTCAAGCTCCTCGCGTGGGACCGCGCCGTCAACATGACCATCGGCCTCACCCACGCCGGCAAACCCATCCTCCGCACCAGCCCCGATCACGGCACCGCCTTCAACATCGCCGGCAGAGGCGTCGCCGACGAAGGCAGCATGAAAGCCGCCCTCCGCATGGCCGCCCGCAGCGCACTCGAACACGCAAGGCGGCCCGCATGAACCAGCCCGTGTCATCGCAACCCGGCAAACTCCCCCAGCTCTGCTGCATGATCTCAGGCGGCGGCCGCACCGTCCTCAACCTCCTCGACGCCATCGAGCGAGGCGACCTCCGCGCTCGCATCGCCCTCGTCATCGCAAGCGCCCCTTGCGCCGGCATCGAGCGCTGCGAGCAACGCGGCTTGCATGTCATCATGATCCCCGGCACCATCCCCGCCTTCACGCTTGGAGAAATCCTCCGCGCCCACGCCATCGACCTCGTCGTCCTCGCGGGCTATCTGAAAATGGTCCGCATTCCGCCCGGATTCGAACGCAAAATCATCAACATCCACCCCGCCCTGCTTCCCAAGTTCGGCGGCAAAGGCATGCATGGCCATCACGTCCACGAAGCCGTCATCGCCGCGGGCGAAACCCAATCGGGATGCACCGTC
>DATGXW010000326.1:0-2612 GCA_035298585.1 Phycisphaerales bacterium | reverse complement strand
ATGGGGGTGCGGGGGCCTGGTGATCGGCGTGCGGGGGTGGGCTCGTGGCCGGGCCAGCCGATCGCCCAAACCTGCTGCGCCTCAGCAGGTGGAGCGTTTCCGCTTTTGTGGGCACCGGATTAGGCTGCCAGTTGATTGAGGTGTCTGAATCCTAGCTCGAATTCCGTGGGTGTCAAGTATTCGAGGTAGGAGTGTCGGCGCTTGACGTTGTAGTAGTTGTCGACCCAGTCCTTTGTCTTCTCCTTCAAGTCGGTGATGGTCGGCCAGGGGCGAGTGTGGATCAGTTCCTTCTTATAGGTGGCAAAGAACGATTCGCTGACGGCATTGTCGTAGCAAATCCCGGTGCGGCCAAGTGAGCGTCTGACATGGTGTTCCTTGCAGTACTTCGCGAACTCTCTCGAAGTATATTGTGCGCCACGGTCTGAGTGGAAAATAACCCCGGCTGGTGGCCGCCGGTTTTCGATGGCCATGGCCAGGGCGTCGGTGACCAAGCTGGTGCGCATGTGATCGGCGATCGCCCATCCGATGAGCTTGCGGGAGTGCAGATCGATCACGGTGGCCAGGTACGCCCAGCCGTCCCACGTCTTGACGTAGGTCACGTCGCCGCACCACTTCTGGTTGGGCTGCTCGGCGAAGAACGAGCGGCCGAGCAGGTCCGGAGCCGGCACCGGGTCGGCGCCGCCGATGGTGGTCCGCCGCCACGCCTTCGGATGCCGTCCCCGCAGGCCAGCGGCCTTCATCAGGCGCCACACCCGCTTGCCGGACAGCCGGTAACCCACGGCAGCCAGCCCGGCACGCATCCGGCGCACCCCTGGGTTACCCCGGGCCTCCGCGAAGATCTGCTCCATGATGGCGATCACGGTGGCGTCATCTCGGGCGCGCTGGGACGGCGGCCGGGACCGCCAGGCGTAGTAGCCGGAGCGGGATACCCCCAACTCGCGACACATAAAGGCAACCGGGTAGGAGTCGGAATCAGCCCAGTCCGCGATCGCAGCAAACTTCACTGCTTCTCTTTCGCGAACCAGGTCGCTACTTTTTTTGCGAACTCCACCTGCATCCGCAGCTCGGTGATCGTCGCATCCTTATCCTTGTCGCTGGAGCGCAGGCGGATCAACTCCATCCGCTCGGTCTCCGTCAGCGGCGCGTCGGGCGGCGTCGCCGCCTCCTGCGCGTCACGGGCTTTCTTCACCCATTTCCCCAACGTCATCTCGTGGACACCGATATTCCGGGCGACCTCAGCGATCGACCGATCCCCTTCGATGACGAACCTAACGGCCTCTTCCTTGTACTCCTCAGTGAAACTGCGGCGTGTCGAACCCATTCGTGAAACTCCCGAAGACTCGGGCAGTCATCACCCTGTGTCCACAGAAGCGGGTACGTTCCACCGAGACGCCAAGTACATCGTCTACGCAAGAGGCTTTACGGCTGACGTTCCGCATATCTCGCGTGGGGTATCTCGGTGATTACGGGAGCTGTGTGTAGAGGCTCGGGGCGAGGTTGAGGAGTTGGAGGACTTGTAGCTGTTGGGCGGTGAGTTCGGGATGGAAGGTCTTCACCGGGACGCCGTGGTGGTGCAGCTGGTGGCGGCTGACGGTGGCGAAGATCTTTAGGACCCGTGCGGTGGAGGGCGCGGTGCAGTTGCGGAACTCCGGGTAGAGCCCGATCGTGTCGAGATCGGCCTGGTGCATGCCGGCGCGGACCTCGCGTTCGATGAGCGCGCTGATGAGCATGGCCAAGAACTGGCAGCAGAACAGTGCTTCGATCCGGGCTGGGTTGTGCAGCAGCACCGGGGCGGCGTCTTGGACGCTTTTGAGGAGGTGGTGGCGGCGTTCGAGGTTCGGCTGGTAGCGGTAGGCCGCCAGAACTTGCGCGTCGCTGAGGAGTCGGTCGTTGCTGATCAGCGGGAAGCAGCCGTCGCTGGCGGCGTCGTAGCGGATCGTGTCGAGCCGGATTTCGTGGGCGAGGGTGAAGCGAGTGGTGGTGACTTCGCGGTAGCTGGTATTGGGCCCGGGTCGGCCAGCGTGTGCTTGCTTGTACGTCTTGCTGGTCGTCTCGGTCACGGTGGCGGTGACCCACCGGTCGGCGCCGGTGTCGGTGAGCGCGGTGGCGGCGGCCTGTTCGACCGCGACGAGGGTCTTGAACCGGCTTCGTGGGCCAGCGAGCCTGGCCTGGAGAGCTTGGATCGCGGCGACACCGGCGTCGATCCGGCCGGCCCGGGCGCGGGCGTCGCGGCTGGCCTTGTCGGTGGAGTGCACCCACACGATCCGGTAACCCTCCGCCGATGGCAGTGGCGCAGCGGTGGTGGAGTAGACCCGATCGGGGTCACCTTGGCGCACCCCGGGCAGGCGGATGGCTTCGATCCAGAGCGGGGCGTGGGTCTGCAGGTGGTCGCGGAACGCGCCGTCCTCGGCGCGGGAGCGGGGCATCACGGTGACGAATCGGCCACCGCGGCTGTCGAGGTGGCTCATCGCGGCTCGGGAGCACAGCTTGGAGTCCGCGACGTAGAGGAAGTCGGTGCGGCCCAATAGCCCGACCAGGCCGTCCCAGGTCGGCACGTGGGTCGGGTCGTCGACGGTGTTGCCGTCAGCGAGCCGGTAGGCCAACGGCACCGC
>DATGXW010000325.1:0-3008 GCA_035298585.1 Phycisphaerales bacterium | reverse complement strand
GATCAGGCGGCTTCGCGGGCCGTCGCGGGCTTGCCCGCGGTGGATGTGCCGGTCGTGCCGGGGCGACGGGCCTGACGCGGCGCTGTCTTGACCGGCGCCGGGGGCTGGACCTGGGGCGTCCTGTATTCCTGCAGGACTTCGCCCGTGAGCAGGATCTCGACCATTTCCATCGGGCTGTTGGCCCAGATGTGAGCGCCGATCTCCTCGGCGAGCCCTTCTGCGCGGTTGAAGACGCCGCCGCCGACGGCGATCCTGGTCTTGCGTGCAGCGCCGATCTCGTTCATCGTGTCGATGATCTCGCGGATCCCCGGCAGGTCGCTGGGGCTGGAGGCGAACATGAGCAGGATGTTGGGCTGGCGCTCGTGCACCTGCGTGCGGATCTCGTCGGAGGGCAGGCCGCCACCGGCGAAGGTGACGCGGTAGCCGGCGGTTTCGAGCAGGTCGACGGCCATCTGCGCGGCGAGTTCATCACCCTCGGCGGGGCCGCAGGAGACAAAGACGTCCTGGCCGTTGGCGGGCGCGAAGGTCAGCCGGCCGCTCACCTGGTCGACGAGCATGCGGAGCAGCCGCGTCGAGAAGTGGTAGCTGAGCTTGCTGAGGTGGTCCGCGCGGTAGAGCTTCTCGATCAGCTCGTGCGTGGGCCAGAGAAGATCCGCGATGATGCGGGTCGCGGGGACGCCGGTTTCCACCTGCTCGGCGATCACGCGACGCGCGGCCGGACGATCACCCGCCACGAGGGTGTCAAAGAAACGCTCGATGAGAACTTCACGGTTCACCACAACCAACCTCCCGATGCATTTAGATCGGGACCAGGCGCGGTTCCACCGTGACCAGGTCGCACTCCGTTGCGATTTGTTCTTGGGCCCGAATTCCACCGGGCACCACCCTATTTGTCGTCCGCACACGCCGGGCCACCCCCGGCGCCGGTCCCGAAAGACCGGAGCGGACACCACCATTTCAAACGCTCCCGAGGGGAGCCCACGCGCCAGTTCCACCTACCGGCGACGTCTCTTCAACAAGCCGTGCGGGGCTGGCTCCTTTCAGTCCGGCTCCCCGCGTCGCGTGGACCCCTTCTATCGAGTGAGATGGTCCTGGAGACTGAAAACTGATGGGGTGCGGATGATCTTCGGACGTGGGCATTTTGCGTCCGATAATGGCGGTGTTTCCGAACAATATCCTAAACTTTACATTTTCACCCGATTTCACGGGGTGAATCTCATCGAGAGAAGCCCGACATGGCCGTTTTCAGGGCTTCTGGGCGAGATAACAGAGGCAAATTCCCATCGTCAGCGCCCGGTGCGAGGTATTTTCCAGCCCGGCGTCGGTCATCAACTTTTTGAGGGCCGCGGGCTCCATGAAGGTGCCGACCGACTTGGGGAGGTACTTGTACGCGCCGGAACGGTCACCAGAAATCCAGGTCGCCGTCCGAGGCATGATCCAACCACAGTAGAAGTCGTTGAACCAACGGGCCGGTGCAAACCTTGGTTTTCCAAATTCCAGGATCACCAGCCTCCCGCCGGGCTTGAGGACCCGTGCGAACTCGCGGACTGCCTTGGCGGGGTCGGCGACGTTGCGGATGCCAAAGGCGATCGAGACGACATCAAAGGATTGGTCGGGAAAAGGCAGGTTTTGCGCGTCGCCTTCGATGTACTCGATCTTGGAGCCCGCCGCCTGCTCGATCTTCCGTTGTTTGATGCGTGCAACGTCGAGCATTTCGCGGGTGAAATCGAGCCCGGTGACCTTTCCGGCGGGTGAGGCGGCGAAGGCCTGGGTGAGATCTCCGGTGCCGCAGGCGACGTCGAGAACGGTCTGGCCGGGCTGGACGCGGGCGGCGCGGACGGCGTGTCGGCGCCAAGCCTGGTCGCGCCAGAGCGAGTGGACGCGGTTGTTGAGGTCGTAGCTCCCGGCGATGGCCGCGAACATGCGCCGGACCTTGCCGTGCTTCTCGGCCGACTCGTGCGGATTGCGGGCGAGTTCTGGATCGCTCCAGGCGGGGACGGAAGGTTCGTGGCTGGCGGGAGAGGACATCGCGGGATGGTAGTTCGGGCGGAGGGGTGTCAGTGTGCAGGGGGGGCCGAGCGGGGAGGGTGGTGCACACGGAGGGAACTTGACATCCAGCGCTTGCGGCCGGATTGTCACCCCCATGGAGCACGGTGTGCATGGTGGGCCGGAGGATGGGCCGCACGGGAGGACCGCTCCCGTGCCTTCACAGCTTTCGATCGTGCCGGGTGAACCGGTTTCACTGGCCGACCTGGTGGTGACGTATTGCCACGAGCGGGACGTCACGTGCCCCCACTGCTCTTACAGCCTGAGAAATGCACAGTCGCCGGTGTGCCCGGAGTGCGGGAGTCAGTTGCTGCTGCACATTCATCCGAGGATGGGCGTCTCGCCGCTTTCCTCGACGCTGGGTCTTTTTGGCGTGGTGATCGGGTTGATGATGTCGCTGGTGAGCATCCTGGGCTCGTTGCGCCTGGGCTGGACGTCGGTGGGTATCTCGGTCGTGATCTTCATCGGGTCGGTGGTGCAGCTCTCGTTGTGGGATCGGTATTTCCGCAGGATCCGGCGGCACGACCGAGCGAAGCTGCCGGTGTACATCATGTCGGGGTGGCTGATCCCGGTGATTGTGGTGGTGCGGTGGATTTTGAGGATTTGAAGGCGGCGTTGGGCATCGGGCATTGGGCATTGGGCATTGGGCATTGGGCATTGGGCATTGGGTGAGTGAGGCGGCGAGGGTGAGACGCACCAGAGCGATTGGGTGTGGTTCAATCCTGCGTGTGCAGGTCCTTTGTGATGGCGGGGCCTATGGAGAAGCCTTCGAATTCGGCGGCAAAGCCGGGGGGCGCGGTGCGCGTGGGTGCACAGGCCATGATGCCGATCATGATGGGGGTGGATGGGGGAAGATCGAGGTGTGCAAGTCGGACCATCTGCCAGGGTGATGGGGGCCGCGCGGGGTCGAAGAGGCGGTACTCCACGCGGACCACCGAGGCGTGGCGGGTCAGGCGGAGATC
>DATGXW010000324.1:0-14306 GCA_035298585.1 Phycisphaerales bacterium | reverse complement strand
GGCGCGCCGGCGGTGAAGGCGGCTTCGCCGCAGACGCAAGACGCCACGCCCGATTCGACGGTCTTTGCGGGGGTCGAGGCGCGGCGTGCACGTCGGATCGTGTATGTCGTCGATGCATCAGGACCGATGGCGTCCAGCCTGGCGTTTGTGAAGAGCGAACTGGCGCGCTCCGTGGGGCGGCTGGCGGCCGACCAGTCATTCCAGGTGCTGTTTTTCCGCGAAACGGCGGGGGGCTCGGGTGGGGCGGGGTACTCGGCCTTCTCCGCCGAGGGGATTTCAACAGAGCTTCAGAGCGCAACGCCCGAGCACAAGAAGGAATTTCTTTCATGGCTCGCAACGATCCGCCCCGGGGGGAGATCCAACCCGCGTGCCGCGCTCGAGGCGGCGGTCAGCCTTCGGCCCGAGGTGGTCTTTGTGCTCAGCCGGCGCATCAAGCGAACCAACATCGCCGACGCGGCGGCGGAGGTGCGCGAGGTGATGAACGCACTGGAGCGGATCAACCCGCCCGACCGGCTCACGGGCGTTCGCCCCGTGGTGATCAAGACGATCCAGTTCCTGGATGATGATCCGTCGGGGTTGCTCCAGCAGATCGCCGATGTGCACGGCGACGGCGCCGGTTCGTACCGGCTGCTGACCCTCGAACAGTTGCCCAAGGGGCGGTGAGGGGCGGGGGCGAGGCTTTGCGCGGGGCAAACGCGCGTGGAGGAACTGCACACGGCGGCATGTGCAGCGCAGGCCGATCAGCAGCCCTTTTCAAAGGCCTGGACGAAGGCATCGTAATCATCGGTCTCGACCGAGCCATTTGCGTCGTAATCGGCCGAGGAGAGGCCTTCGACGAAGGCTTCGACGAAGCGGTCAAAGTCGTCGGTGTCGAGGTAGCCCGAGCGGTCAAAGTCGGCGGCACATGATTCCTCGAGAGCGCCGGAGGCGACCACCGCGTAGCCCTGGGGACCGACGTTGACGGCACGGCCGTAGACCTCGATCATCCATTCGCCGGGCTCAGGGTCGGGGAGGATCACCTGCTCGACGTTGTTGAGCGGATCACCCTTGGTGCCGCTGATCGAGAATCCCTGCGACATGAGGTTGCCGGTGTAGACCTTGCCCGAAGGAGAAGTGACGACCAGATCAAGGTCGTTCACGGGCGCGTAGGCGGCCTGGAGCGCGGCGGGCGCATCATGGAAGGCCATGGTCACACGGAGGATCTCGTCGGTGGACTTCACGCGGACGGGGATGCGCGAGCTCTGGCCGGTCTTGAGAGCCCAGGTGTCGTCCGGGCGGATATCGCGGAGGATGGTCGTGCGTGCATCGCCGGGGAAGTAGAGGACTTCATCGGCCTGGAGCCGGCCCCAGCCTTCGAGGTCGTTGGGATAGCCGGGTTCGGCGGCGACGTCCTGCGCTGCGTTGAGCAGGGCGGCCTTGAGCAGCGCGCCCGAGGGCGTGAAGGCCATGTCCTTGTCGGCGTACCCGCGCGGGTAGAAGCCCTCGGTGTAGTACTGGCGGATGAGCGCGGCGAGCCCCGCGATGGCCGGCGCGGCCATGGAGGTTCCCTCGGTGACTCGGACGGAGCAGGACTGGCCGGATGTTGAGACGATTGCACACCCGGGCGCGGCGATCTCGGGCTTTCGGCGGCCGTCGGTGGTGGGACCCTTTCCGGGCAAGTCGGTGGGATCTGCGCTGTTGTTGCAGATCGTGTCCTGGTATCCCTCGCCGCCGGTGCTGGTGACGGCCAGGCAGTTCTTGGCGTTCTCGGGGTTGAGGATGATGGCGCCGTTGCTGACGGCGTAGAGGATCAGGTTGTCGGGGTAGAGCCAGCTGAAGTTGTCGACCGCGCGTGCGGCGAAGTCGTACTCGGTGGAATCGGGGCTTCCCCAGCTATTGGTGTGGATGAAGGCGCCCTGCGCGTGGTGCAGCCAGAAGTGCTGGAAGATGCTGTCATCGGTGAAGCCGGGCCAGATGTTGAAGACCATCTTCGAGAGGTACGCGACGCCGCGCGTCTCGGCCGTGTCGTCGCCCGCGTCGCCGAGCGCCACGCCCGCGACGAGCGTGCCGTGCAGGTTGTAGGTGACGGTCTCGGCGTTGTAGGCGAGGATCTTGCGGTGCGTGGGATAGACGCCCGTCTGGGTGATCGGGACGTCGGGGTCGGTGAAGGCGCAGTGGAGGGTGGAGACCCATCCATCGATGAGGCCGATGACCTGGCCCTCGCCGTGGAGGCCGGCGTCGTAGAGCGGGAACGAGTCCTTCTTGTTGGCCTGGAGAATCCAGCGCGAGGCGTATGCACGTGCTTCGAACTGGGGCTTCTCCTCGATCCATCCCACGTCCTGGAGCGCCGCGATGTCGCCCACGCTTGCGCGGGGCGCGAGAAGTCCGATGACCTGGTCGCCACCGGCGTTCTCGGTGTTGAGGATCGTGACGTTCCTGATCGCGGCGAGTGCATCGACAGCGCGGGCGATATCGGCGTGCTCAAAGAGGACCGCGTTGAGCGCGACGTACCCGGCCTCCTGGAGCCTGGCTCGCTCGGGGTCGTTCCAGGTCCTCGTGCCGATCGTCGGATCGAGCTTCCAGGCATCCTGAAATTCAGCGCCGAAGCGCACGAACGTGAGCTTGGCGAGCGCGGCCGGGGAGGCATTGGAGAGGTCGGCGATGCACGCGCTGGTGGGAAGGTATTCGCCGACCTTGACGCCGGCGGAGGTGAGTGCAGCGCGGCGCTCGTCGGAGAAGGGGCCATCAAGGACGAGGATGTAGCGACAATCCCTGCGGAAGGGTTGGCCCGCGGCGAGTGCGGAGCGGAGCTGTGCCGTCTTGAGCGTCCCGGCCTTGAGGGTGACCTCGCCGGGGGCGGTCGTGATGATGGCGCGGTGATCGCGTGCGGCCATTGCCGGGCACGCCGTGACCAGTGCAACCACGCCCGCGATCATCATGAGCGGTTTCATGCTCCTGCCGTCCCGGTTTCTGGACCAGCGCCGGCGCTGCACATGGACCCACATCCCAGCACCGCACACCGTTGGTCTATCGACAGGTACGAGCCGACGCCCGACCGCGGTTGCAGGGTGGGAGTCGGGGTGTGTTCAATGGGCGCAAATAGAGGGTCTGGGAAAGCGGAGGTGTCCTAACGGATCACTTCCAGGGCCGGTAACTTCCCGGGAGTTCCGACGGCTGAAACTATGGAAGGCCCAGGCGCCTGCGGACCTCATCGGGGGCGAGCCCGCGGATGGCGATGGTCTTCTCGGGATGTGCGTGGCCCGACAGGATCTCGACATCCCGCTCCTTGAGCCCCAGTGCGTCGGCGAGCGTCCGGCAGATCGCGGCGTTGGCCCGGCCGTCTTCGGGGGGAGCGGCAACTCGGATCTTCAGGCGGTCTCCGAGCATGCCGGCGATCTGGTCCTTGCGCGAACCGGGAACAGCCTTGATGCGGATGGTGACGGGTTGTGACACGTGCAGCGGAGGTTAGCATCCGCGTTCGAAGGCCTGCATGTAGGCATCGAAATCCTCGGTATCGACATACTCGCTGGCGTCGATGTCGGCGGCGGGATCTCCCGCTTCAAACGCCTGCATGAAGCCGTCGAGATCGACGGTGTCGACAAAGCCCGAGGCGTCAAAGTCGGCCGTGCAGTGGACGACGGCCTGCATGGCTGTATCGATGAGCTGGGCGAGGAAGAGCGAGCCGTCGTAGTTGGGATGGATGCCGTCGGTCGTGTAGGTGGCGACCGGGAAGCTCTCGCCGCCGGCGGCCTGGTAGAGATTGAAGAACGAGACGAGCGAGTCTTCCTGCGAGATCTCGAACATGGTCTGGGCCATGAGTTCGTGCACGGGCTGGTCGTAGCCGGTCTTGAACTGCGAGATGAGGAGAACGCGCGGGGCCGGCGCGTTGAGGGCGATGCACGCCTGCGTGTGCCGGTCGATCACCGCGCGGAGATTGGCCTTGTACGCGGTGTTGACGCCGGCGACGAGCTGGTTTGCCTCTTCGTTGGTCTGGTTCTGCCCCAGCCACACGATCAGGTGTGAGGGAGCTCCGATCTGGCGGTAGTACTCGCGGAGGGCGATGTCGGTGAACTTGGCCTGGGAGAGATGGTCGACGGTGCGCCAGCCGCCGTGGGAGATGAACGACATCTGGACGCCGTCGACCAGGTCGGAGCGGTAGCGGATGCCAAGGGCGATCCACCGCCAGGGCTCCCAGCGGTTGAGGGGCGTCACCCCGGCGATGCTTTCATAGATCTGGACGCGGGGCAGGCCCGAGACCACGCCCAGGTCAAGGTCAAAGGAGGTGATCTGCGGGGGCGCCCAGCTTCGGTGGTAGAGAACGTTCTCGCGCACGAGCGTTGAGCCGCGATAGCCGCGGAGCATGAAATCCTGCGCCACGCCCGGGCCCTGGTAGGTGATGAGCCGGGCGGTGATGGGGCGGCTGGTGAAGAAATCGCCCGCGGGGAAGCGCGAGGTGGAGACGAGCATCGCGTCGCTCATCAGCATGCCGTTGGTGGGCAGCCCGAGGTAGACCGTCTCGCGCGTCCGCACCGGGCTGATGCGCTGCTGGCCGCCGCTGAACGCTTCGCCCGGATCCCAGACCGTGCTGAAGTCAAACCCCTTGAGGTTCTGTGCGTTCATGTACCCCATGTCCGTCGCGCCGTTGTCGGCGTGGACGACCCAGCCGTTCCAGCGGATGTGCAGCGCGTCGCGGTACCCCGCCGACATGCGGTTTGGCGTGTTGGTCGCGTTGATCGAGTCTCCGATCACCGTCAGGCGCTTCGACCCCACGGGGTAGTAGAGATGCTGCGCGAACTGGTCGAGCTTGTTCTCCAGGGGCGTGATCTGCGCGAAGATCGCCGAGGTGAAGATCGCCAGCACCGAGAACATCGCGGCGGCACGCGGGGCTGGCCCCGGTCCGAACCGAACAGATTCCTTCGAGACCGGATTCATGCCGCGAGAGCTCCAGTGGCAGGGCGTGCTGCACAAGGTGGGTGATTCCGGCACGCAAGATGTACACGCGCGGCCGGTGGAAGCAAGGCGGCGTTCGGGGAATTTCCCGGGTGTCGCCGGTTGTGTATTCGCGGCCCGGCGGTCTTCGGTTGCCTCCGGATCGGGCACACCGGGATTTATCACAGGAGTTGGCGCATCGACCGCGGTTGTGCGCTGATTGCTTGCGATGCAATGAAAAATCGAGGATTCCACCGTAGAAGCGATTGCATCGTCACGAAGAGGTGAGTGTTATAACCCTCGACACGGGGGGTAACACAAATCCGTGCAGAATGGGCTGCATTTCCCACACAACTGAGACAGGGGGAAGGACATGCATTCGTCCATCGATGGAACGGGGAACCAGGTGAGCGTGACAAGCAAGCCGGGCGACGAAGCCAGAGCGGTGTGCGTGGAAGTGAACACGCAGCCTTCGCTCGACCTGCGCCGCAAGCATCGGCGCGAGCTGACGGAACTGATCCTGGGACGTGCGGTATGGCTCGAGCCGCATGATCGCGTGCTCATCGAGTCGGTCTACCGGCATGGGCAGACGGCGACGCAGATCGCGATGCTGGTGGATGAGGATGCACGCAAGATCCGGCGGCGGATCCGCGGGCTCGTGAAGCGCGTGCTGTCGGACGACTTTGTCCGGACGGTTCGGCGGTTGACGCGGAGCTTCGCCAACGAGCAGCGAGAGGCCGGCAAGGCAAGCCGGCGCGGCTCGGCGTGGAACGAGGTCAGACGCAAGGTCGCCGAGGAGTGCGTGATCAACGGGAGATCCCTGCGCGAGGCGGCGCGGGCGCTGAACCTGTCGCTGCACACGGTGCGTATGCACCATGCCGCAGTGCAGGCGGTGCTCGAGGCCGATGGGAACGGACGGTGCCCATGAAGCGGCCACGATCACCGCGCTCGCCGCGCGTGAAAGTGCTGGAGGTCTCGAACCAGCCCTCCGAGGAACTGCTGCGTGCGTGCGCCATGTTCGGCCTGGGTGTCAAGCGCGCGCCGCTGAGGCGGAGCGAGCCGCGAGCGCTCAAGGACTGCGTGAAGACCATCGTGAGCGACGCCCCGGCGTCGTGCGTCGTGCTTGTCACGGGTCCCAGCGGGGCGGGGAAGAGCACGCTCATGCGGATGCTCGGCCGCGCCGTCGGAACAAGAAGAGTCTTGCGGCCGCTCGCCTCCATGGGCCGTGTGCACGGCCGGAGCATCATCGATCTTCTTTCCGGGGGTGTCGAGCAACGGCTGGAACTGCTGTCCCGGGTGGGGCTGGGCGATGCCACGCTGCTTGCAAGGTCTCCCGCGGAACTCTCAGAAGGTCAGCGCCATCGGCTGTTGATCGCGGCGCTGCTTGATCGTGCGGCCCGAAGGGCGGGATGCTGGATCCTGGTCGACGAATTTGCATCAACGCTTGATCGGATCACGGCGCGGGGCGTGGCGTGCTCGCTCCGGCGGCTGGTGGAGCGGCGGCTTCTGCGGGGCGTGATCGTGGTGGCCACCGTGCACGAAGATGTTGCGGCGTGGCTTGCGCCGGAGCTTCTCATCAAGATAGGGCTTGACGGTTCGGCGGCGTGTACACGGGGTTCGTGAAGCGATGCAGATGGAGAAGGGGGGATGAGACATGTCACTTGAAATCGCGGGCGCGGTGTCGACATGCGAGGACACGAGCGCTGATGCGCCGGCGCGAGGATCGAGCGCGTGGTCGATCGAGGAGGGTGATCTTCTCGATTACCGTGCGCTCTCGGTGTTTCACTACCGGGCCGGTCCGCCGACGGGCGTGGCGGGTGTCCTGCGGCTGATGCACAGGGATGAGGGAGGACGGTCGATCCGTGCCGGTGTGCTGGTGATCGCGTACCCGGCGCTGTGGTGCACATGGCATCGGCGGATCTGGCCGGAGCGGTTTGGTCGTGTGCCGCGCGGGAAGGCGGGGGAGCGTTCGGAGATTGATGGTCTGAACGAGGCGGAGCGGTTGAACGGCTCACTTCGCATGATTTCCCGCGTGGTGATCGATCCGCGCTTTCGGGGGCTGGGGGCGGCCTCGATGCTGGTGGCGTCGTACCTGCGGTCGCCGCGGACACCGCTCACCGCAGCGCTTGCGTCGATGGGACGGTGCTGTCCGTTCTTTGCGTCGGCGGGAATGGCTGCACACGAGTTGCCCAGGTCATCGCGGGACGAGGCCTTGTGCACGGTGTTTGCGGAGCGGGGCGTGACGCCGTGGCGGCTGGCGGATTCGGCGTACGCCGGAAGGATGGTGAAGGATGGCTTGATCCGGCGGGCGATCGAATCGTGGCACGCCAAGGGTGCGAGTGCACGCCACCGATCGCGGAGCATCCCGCTGGTGGAGCTTGCGATGCTGGCGGGGAGCGCGCTGTACGCAAGGCCGCTGGTGTATGCACACGGAGTGTGAGTGGCATGACGTTGATGTGAATGTACATCCCTCCCGCCCGTGGAGGAATGGTGATGGCACGTCGCAGGCAGGGAAAGAGCGGTGAGTCGGTGGGGGGAGAGGCTTCGATGGCGCCGGTTCGACCGCGGAGCGTCGGGGAACTGCGTACGTTCGTCGACCGCTGGCTGGGGATTCGGATCAGCGAAAACGCGGTCGTGGAAGGTCACCAGGCGCCGCTCGAGTACCTGGCTCACACGTTCTTTGAGGGGACGCCGCCGCGTGCGGAAGCGGCCGCTCCGCATGTGCGGGGTCCGCTGCTGCTGCCGGCGCGGGCGGAGTCGGCGGACGGGAAGGAGGGGGCTTTCAAACCCGTACAGCTTGCGCTGGCGCGGGAGGGGGTTGAGCCGTCCCGCGAGCGGATCATCGCCGACTGCGTGGTGTGGGCCAACCGCGGCGGCGGCAAGACGCTCCTGGGCGCGATCGCGACACTGCTGGATCTGGTGTACAAGGACGGCATCCGGATCAGGATCCTCGGGGGCTCGATGGAGCAGTCGCAGCGGATGCACGAGCACCTGCGCGGGTTCCTGCAGCTTGAGGCGTTCGCGGGGCTGATTGCCGGCAAGATCACGGATCGCAGGATATCGCTTGTGAACGGCAGCGAAGTTGAGCTGCTGGCGCAGTCGCAGACGAGCGTGCGCGGGACGCGCGTCCAGAAGCTGCGGTGCGATGAGGTGGAGCTCTTTGACCCCGCGGTATGGGAGGCCGCGCAGCTCGTGACTCGGAGCAGTATGTGCGGCGGTGTTTACGTCCGCGGAGCGATCGAGTGCCTGAGTACGATGCACGTGCCGCAGGGGATCATGCACACGCTGGTGGCGCAGGCGATCTTGGGATCCCGTCGACTCTTCAAGTGGGGTGTGCTGGACGTTCTTGAGCGCTGCGAGCCCGAGCGGAGCTGCACATCGTGCGTGCTGTTCACCGAGTGCCAGGGCCGTGCGAAGCTCGGCGAACCCGAGGCGGGGGGGCACATCTCGATCGATGACGCGGTGGTGATGAAATCGCGCGTGGTGCAGGCGACGTGGGAAACCGAGATGCTGTGCACGCGCGTGGCGCGGAGCGACACGGTCTTTCCGGAGTTCAGGCACGACGTGCACGTGGTCGACGCGATCCCGCCGCAGGAGGGCAGGTGGATCGGCGGGATGGACTTTGGGTTCCGAGCCCCCACGGTCATCCTGTGGGCGATGGTGGACCGCGAGGGCGTGGTGTGGGTCGACCAGGAGTGGTCGGTGGCGGGAGAACTCATGGAGCGGCATGTCCAGGAGCTTCAATCGCCGGCGAGGCCGCGGCTTGAATGGCTCGCGGTCGACATCGCCGGCACGCAGGGCAACCACCAGACGGGCCAGAGCAACGTCGAACTGCTCAGGCACGCGGCGGTGGGGACGATCCGTCACAAGTCGGCGGAGGTCGCCCATGGACTGCTGCTGATCCGTGCCAGGCTGCGTTCGGCGGCGGGAGGTCCGCCGCGGCTGTACATCCATCGGCGCTGCCGGACCCTGATCGAATCGATGGAGCGGTACTCGTACGAGCCCGACCCCAGTTCCGAGAAGCCCCTCAAGGGGAAGGGCTTTGACCACGCGGCGGATGCGCTCCGCTACATGGTGCAGATGCTCGATTCGCCCTCGAAGTGTGCACAGGGGCACTGCTTCTGAATCGTTCATCGACCGTGTGCACGCGCCGGGCGGAAGATGGGGCCGGAGGGATGGTGTTCCTCCGGCCCTTTGGGTATGCTCAACGGCCATGGACCGGCCAGGCCGCGTGTGCACAATCTCGATGTGCGTTCTGAAGATGCTGCGTGCTTCTGGCACGGTGTCCATGGTGGCCGCGCTCGCGGCGTGCAGCACCGCGCAGCCGATGACGATCACCTCACGCGGCACGTTCGATCTTCCCGCCGCGACGACGGATCAGTTCGGCCACGCCGTGGCGATCACGGGCGTCAGCGGCATCACGATGGCGCCCGAGCCCGGCGAAACGCTTACGCGGCGGTTCCTGGCGGTCATGGACAATTCCAACGTGGTGCTCGAGCTTGCGGTCACCCTCGCGGGCGATGGGGCGGTCCTGAGCGCGGGTGTTGTGCGTGCGATCCGGCTCTCAGAGACGCACGACTACGAGGGGATCATCGCGACCGATGCGTCTCGCGGGACGGTCTTTGTCTCGGATGAGGACACGCCTGCGATCCGCGAGTTCAGGCTCGCGGATGGATCGCTGGTCCGGACGCTCCCGACGCCGGCGGTGTACGCAAGCCGGCGGCCCAACTTCGGATTTGAGGCGCTCGGCGGCGTCGTGGCCGATTCATCAACGCAGGCGCTCACGCTCTCGATGTGGACGTGCAACGAGGAGGCGCTGACGGTCGATGGGAGCCTGTCGACGGCAAGCACGGGAACGGTCGTTCGGCTCCAGCGGTACACGGTGGGGGATCATCAGGTGGCGCCGGGTCCGCAGGTGGCGTACCAGGCCGAGCCGCTGCACGGGGTGCCGATCTCGGGCTCAAGGTCGGGCGTGGCGGACCTGGTCATGCTCCCCGACGGGCGCGTGCTGACGCTGGAGCGGTCGTTTGCGCTCTCATCCCTGGGCCTTTTCCGAACGCGCATCTTCGCGGTCGATTTCACGGGGACGACCGACGTGTCGTCGATGCCCGGGCTGGTGGGCCAGTCGTACGCGGGGATCACCAGGGCCAACGGGCGCAAGAGGCTGCTCTACGAGGGGGACCGGACGAACCTGGAGGGGCTGACGCTCGGACCGCGGCTTGGGGAGGGGGCCTTCTCGCTGCTGGGCGTGGTCGACGATGGGGATCCGATCAGCGTGAACCGGCTGGTGGCGTTTGAAATCGCGGGGGTGGGGAACGTCCCTCTGCGGCGCTGGCCGGCGGAGAGATGAGAGGAACTTCACCCGTGTTTGGGAAATATGAAGGTCCGGAAGCTCACAGCATCGCCGCGAAAGTGCCGATGCAGTATGCTGAAACGTCCATGCACGGGGCTTGAACCGGCGATGGATTGCCGGCCGTGCGTTGGCGCGAGACGGGAGTGTCTCGATGACAGCGTTCAAGACTTCAGGCCATTACAGGTCCGATGCGGTCCGCCAGTCGGTCGCGGCATCAGGACGGGAGCACGCGGTTTTGGCGACGTCACGACAGCCCGGCGGATCTTCAGGAACGACCCTTTCCTCGGACAGCGCGAGCAAGGCTGATCCGCAGCACGCGCGGGCGGGAGGGAGTCTTACGAAGATCTTCGTGATCGACACCAACGTGCTGCTGCACAATCCCAACGCGCTGTTTGTCTTCAAAGAGCACGACGTGGTCATCCCCTACACGGTGATCGAAGAGCTCGACAAGATGAAGCGCAAGGATGATGACCTGGGTCGGAACGCACGCGAGTGCATCCGGCACCTTGATCGCCTGCGCGGCATCGGGCGGCTGATCGACGGGGTGGACTGGGGGCAGGCTTCTCCGACGGTCGGCGCCGCGGCGTCGATGGGCGCGGATGGCCGCACGGGGACGATCCGGATTGACATCAACGATTACGAGCGGCCGCCGGCGATCAAGGCCGACACGCCCGACAACCACATCATCTCGGTGGCGTGGGATCTGCACAAGAAGGGCAAGCCCGCCGTCTTTGTCTCCAAGGACCTTTCCGCGCGGATCAAGAGCGATTCCCTCGGGATCAAGACCGAGGACTTTGAGAACCAGAAGGTCGACGCCGACCAGCTCTACACCGGGTACGTGACGGCCGCGGTCGAGGGCCAGCTCATCGACGACCTCTACCACGACCGGCTGCTGCCCTTGGCCAAGCTCGAGGAGGGGTTGACCACCCGGATCGAGACCGGGGAGCAGTACGTCCGCACGGTGCTTCCCAACCAGTATGTGGTGCTCAAGGATGGCGAGGACGACAACCACACGGGGCTCGGCCGCCGCCTGAGCGACACGGACCACATCATCCCGGTCTCGGGCCCGCGCAAGCCGGTCTTCGGGATCATGGCCCGCAACGTCCAGCAGACGATGGCGATGGACCTGCTGCTTGATGATGATGTCAAGATGATCACGCTGCTGGGGTCGGCGGGCACGGGCAAGACGCTGCTCGCGATCGCGGCGGGGATGGCCAAGGTCTTCAACGAGGAACGCTACGAGAAGCTGCTGGTCGCCCGGCCCATCATGCCGATGGGGCGCGACATCGGGTACCTGCCCGGGAGCAAGGATGAGAAGCTCGAGGCGTGGATGCAGCCCATCTTCGACAACCTGAGCTACCTCCTGAGCACGCGGGGCGGGCACAGCGAGCGAAACGAGCGCGCCGCGGCGGCCGAGAGCCACACCAGCGAGCAGCGGATCGCCAAGCTGATGGCCGACGGCAAGCTGGTGCTCGAACCCTTGACCTACATCCGCGGCCGGTCGATCCCGCACCAGTTCATGATCGTCGATGAGGCCCAGAACCTGACGCCGCACGAGGTCAAGACGATCGCCAGCCGCGTGGGCGAGGGGACCAAGCTG
This sequence comes from Phycisphaerales bacterium, assembly GCA_035298585.1. Lineage (GTDB taxonomy): Bacteria > Planctomycetota > Phycisphaerae > Phycisphaerales > UBA1924 > JAEUJB01. The sequence continues at coordinate 2,445 of DATGXW010000324.1, read as the reverse complement.
ATCCTCACGGGCGACATCGGGCAGATCGACAACCCGTACCTTGACAGCTCCTCGAACGGCCTTTCCTACGCGATCGAGAAGATGAAGGGCGTCCGGCTCTTCGGGCACGTGACGCTCGCCAAGAGCGAGCGGAGCGAACTGGCGAGCCTGGCGGCAACGAGGCTGTAAACAGCGGGTGTGCGGCGGATTCGGCGGATCGGCCTTTCCGTGGTATTCTCGCGTGCATGCACACCCGTCTGAGAAGGCGCCAAGCCATCGTCGCGGCCATCACATGCCTCACGAGCGCCGCCATCGCGTCGGGGGCGACGGCGCGCGAGGTGGTGAGATCCGTGCTTCTCGTCCCGCACGGGGTGGATGCCGACCGCGCGACGATGCGGTTCCTGACGGCGGTGCCGGCGGCGACGGTGAAGAACGGCGCACCCCTGGTGATCGCGGTGACGCCGGGTGATACATGGCGGCCGGAACTGGTTGACTTCCTCAAGCGGTACCAGCCCAGCGAGATCTGGGCGGTTGGAGACGTCGACGCGCCGGGCGCGAGTGTGGATGCGCAGAACGTGCCCGGCGCCTGGCGCGTTGTAAGAGCCGGGTCCGCCGAGCTGACCGCGTGTGCGGTCGCGCGGGAATTCTTTGGCGCTGCGGCGCGCGTGGTGATGTGCACATTCAATGACCGGGCCGCCGCGCTTGAGGCCGCGGTGCTCGCGGGGCGGCTGGGCGTGCCGCTGCTGCCGTGCACATCCCAGGGCGTGTCGAACGATGTCCGTGAAACGCTCGTGAACCTCCGAACCACCGAGGTGATGATCGTCGGCGGCGATGTACCGGCTGTGCTGGAGGGGTTCAAAGCCGTGCAGCTTGCGACGGCGGCGGATGTGGCGAGGTTCCTGGAGGAGAACGGCGAGAAGATCTCCTACATCGCCGCGGTGAACGCCGAGGATGGGCAGGTAGCGCACGCCCGGGATGTTTCGCTGGCGGCGGCGATCCTGGCGGTGGGACGCGACGGCGCGATCGCGCCGACGCCGGGCGGAGCGCAGTGGAAGACGCGATTTGAAGCAAAAGAAGAGCTGAAAGAAGCGCCGGCCGGGGTGCAGGCTTCCACGCAGGGGTGGCGGGCCGGTGATGTGCACGAAGGGGGCATCACCCGGCGGTTCGTGACCGGGCTTGATCCCGCCTCGGGACGCGTGTTCATGCAGGTCGATCTCAACGGCGATGGTGATTTCGCGGATGAGGGCGAAGGGGCGATACGGACCGCGAGCGAAGTTGAACTCGGCGGGCGGTCGTACTCGGTGAGCCTTGATGCCGATGAGAACGCGCGGATGAAGGCGGTGTGGCTCACGTGGCCCGCCGCGGGTGAGATCACCGCGTCGATCCGCGAGGTGCGGACGGCGACGCGCGAGCGGGCGTCCATGCTGTGCCTGGTGGGGTGGCCGCAGACGCTGCCGATGGCGGTGGTGGGCGAGGCGATGGGACTGGATGCGGATCTTGTCTCGGACTATCCGCTGGCCCAGACGGATGAGGACCCGTTCGTGGACCTCGCGTACGCGCGTTTCATCGCGGAGGATGCGGCCTCGGCGACGCTGCAAGCGTCGCGCGGGCTGGCGGCGGAGGACTTTGTCGACCGGTCGTACGCGGGTTATTTCGCGACGGCGGAGTGGATGAATCCATCGCAGCCGCTGCACGAGTCGCTGGGGTTCCGCAACCGGGGGCACCACGCGGGTGGAGACGTGATCGGGCAGGATTCACCCCTGGCCAACGCGGGGTGGATCATGCACGCGTCGCATTCGATGTGGACGGAGCTGGGAGAGACCTACAAGTGGGACTCGCGGGTGCTGCTTGCGCCCGCGCTGGTGCAGAGCGATGGGTGCAGCACGGCCGCGCTGGACATGGACTCGGAGCACCGCTCCGCGCCCGCGCGGATGCTGCGCAACGGCGCGCTGGCGTATGTGGGGGCTGCGCGCCGCAACAGCGCGCCCGGAGAGCTGTACGCGTCGGAGGTCACCAACGCGATCCTCGCGGGTCGGAGCGTGGGCGAGGCACACCGCGACGCGATGAACCGCATGATGGTGGCGACGATGTCGCGCGAGCCGGGGGAGGCGTGGATCTATCGATACCAGCTCTCGATCGCCTCGGCGTACGGGGATCCGGCCCTTGTCTTCACCCCGCCGGCGTCGAGCGAAAAGCACGAGATGCTGCTGGCAGCGCGCATGGAGGTCGAGGGCTCCCGCGCATCGGTGCTGGCGGGCGGGGCGTGGCATCGGACGGACTATGCGCCGCTGGAAGAATGGAAGTGCAGGACGCCGCGGGTGTACACCTGGCGCGGGCTTGGCGTCGGGGCCGAGAGCATCTGGTCGCCGGGAGACAACCGCAACGCCGATGAACTGGTCTACACCGCCGAGGTGCGGACGGACCGGCCGGTCGAGCGCGTCTGGGCGGCGGATGATGATCAGAACC
>DATGXW010000323.1:0-6233 GCA_035298585.1 Phycisphaerales bacterium | reverse complement strand
ACATCTTCATCGAGCTGGTGGGGGGGTCGGCCGCGGCGATCAAGGCGGAGCTGGCGGACCTGCACGGGGAGGATTCGACGGCCGCGATGCAGGAGACGTCGGCGTAACACGCGGACCGTTCAATGATCGCGGTGAACACGGGGTTGAGGCACGGACAGTTCCAGCACCGGGCGAGGAATACGGCATGAACAAGGTTTTCATGGTGGCGTGGCGGGAGTTCTCCACCACGGTCTTCACCAAGGCGTTCATCCTGGGCATCGTGATGATGCCGGTGATGATCCTCATCGTGGGCGGCGCGGTCGCCTGGCTCAAGAACCAGAAGGGCCCGCAGATCGAGGGCACCGTGGCCGTGATCGACCGGTCCGGGCTGGTCGCCTCGCGCGTTCGCGAGCGGTTCAGCGAGGATTCGGCGACCAGGGAAGCCAAGGACACGGCCAAGGCGGTCAGCGAGCAGATCCAGAAGTCACCCGTGGGAAAGATCGCCGGCGCGACCGGCGGCGCGATGGAGCAGGGCGTCCAGCAGGCGATCGAGCAGGCGGCCGCCCAGGGGCCCAAGCTCACGCTCGAACTCCTGCCCGCCGACGCCGACGTTGAGAAGGAAAAGGAGCCCGTCAAGGTCGCGGAGATCAAGACCCGCAAGAAGGATGATGCGGCCACAACCCCGGCGGCTCCCCCGCGGCTTGCGCTGCTGGTGATCCCCGAGACCGCCGTGACCCGTCCCGCCGAGGGCGGCTTTGGAACGATCGAGGGGTTCTTCGCACAACGCCTCGACGGCGAGATCCAGTCTCGCATCGAGCGGCGTGTCCAGGAAGCGGTCGTTGATGCGCGGCTGGAGAATGAGCCCCGGCTGAACACCTCGGGCCTCAAGCCGCAGGATGTCCGCGAGCTTGTCACCCGTCCCAAGACCGAGGCCAAGACGCTCACCAAGACGGGCGAGAAGAGCGCGCTGGGCGAGCTGACCATGCTCGTCCCGATGGGGTTCATGATCCTGATGATGGTCTCGGTCATGACCAGCGGGAGCAGCCTCCTGACGACGACGGTCGAAGAGAAGAGCAACCGAGTGATGGAGGTGCTCCTCTCGGCCGTGAGCCCGATGCAGCTGATGGGGGGCAAGATCCTGGGCCAGATGGGCGTCGGGCTGCTCATGCTGGGGATCTACTCGGGCGCGGGCATCGGCGCCCTGGTCTTCTTCCTCCAGCGGATGGACCTGGTGACGACCGAGCAACTGATCTATGTCTTCATCTTCTTCCTGATCGAGTACTTCCTGATCGCCTCGCTCTTTGCGGCGATCGGCAGCGCCGTCAACGACATGCGCGAAGCCCAGACGCTGATGGGGCCGATCATGCTGCTGATCATGCTGCCCTGGATGATCTGGTTCGTGATCCAGCGGGCTCCCAATTCTCCCCTGGCCGTCGCGCTCAGCTTTGTCCCCGGCATGAACCCCTTCATCATGGTCATCCGCATCTGCGGCAGCGAACCGGTGCCGACGTGGCAGATCCCAGTCGCGATCGGCGTGGGCGTATTGTCGGTCATCTTCGCCGCGTGGGCGGCTGCCAAGGTCTTCCGCGTCGGAGCGCTGATGTACGGCAAGCCCCCGGACTTCAAGACGCTCGTGCGGTGGATCCGCATGGCCTGAGACGCCGACTTCAACGTGCGGAGGGGTGAGTGGACACAGACCCCGCCCGCTCCGTCAATGTGCAGCACCCCAGGAGCCTCCAGACCCGGAGGCTCCTGTTCTTTTCTGCGTGGCGGCGAGTCCCGAGAGGCCCGCGCGGCAACCCGCCGTGTGCATCGCCCGGTTATTCGGAGGTTCGCTCGGTCATCGCCTTGATCCGCCGCAGCTCGTCGAATGCCTGCATGGGGGAAAGGGCTTCGATCTTGATCTCGCGCAGCTGGTCGATCGCGGGGTGATTCAGGTACTCGGTAAAGAGCGAGAACTGTTCGCTCGACCGGGGCTTTCGGCCGCGCGCGGGTGGAATCGCCGCAGCGGCTTCCGGCCCCGGCGTGGCCGAGCCCCCCGCCTGGACAACCGCGGCGTTCTGGTGAACCGCAAGCGACGAGAGGACCTCCCGAGCGCGATCCACCACCGGGCGCGGCAGCCCCGCCAGCCGCGCGACATGAATCCCATATGACTGGTCGGTTCTGCCGGGGAGGATCCTGTGCAGGAAGATGATCTCGCTCTGGCCGGGGTCGGCCGCGCTGGGCCATTCCCGGACGGAGACGTGCAGGTTCTTCACGCGGCCGGTGAACCGTTCTTCGAGCTGGGTGAGCTCGTGGTAATGCGTGGCAAAGAGTGCACGCGGGCCGGGGGTCTGCGACTCGCCGTCGCCGGCGAGGAACTCGGCGATCGACCAGGCCAAGGAGAGGCCGTCGAGCGTGCTGGTGCCGCGCCCGATCTCGTCGAGGATCACCAGCGACCTGCCCGTCACGTGGTTGAGGATGTTGGCCGTCTCGGTCATCTCGACCATGAACGTCGACTGTCCGCTGTGCAGCGCATCGTCGGCGCCGATCCGGGTGAAGATGCGGTCGACCAGGCCCACCGTCGCGCGGTCGGCGGGCACGAACGACCCGACGTGCGCAAGAAGCGTGATCAGCGCCACCTGCCGGATGAACGTGCTCTTGCCGGCCATGTTGGGGCCGGTGATGAGCGCCAGCGACGCGGGGGAGGCCCCGGCCTCGGTCTGGCCGGGCCCGAGTTCGACATCGTTGGGAACGAACGTGGCGCCGAGGAGTTCTTCGAGCACCGGGTGACGGCCGCCGTGGATGCGGAGCACAGGCTCTGGAACGATCTCAGGACGCGTCCAGCCCCGGCGGACGGCGCGCTCCGCGAGTCCCTGGAGTGCATCGAGTTCCGCGACCGCGTGTGCGAAGGCCGAGAGCTCCTGGATGACCGCAAGAGCGCCCGTGCACAGTTCCTCAAAGAGCTGCTTCTCGCGCTCGATCGCCCGCGCCTCGGCCGTGGTGACCTTGTTCTCAAAGTCGCGGAGCTCGGGCGTGGTGTACCGCTCGGCGTTCTTGAGCGTCTGCTTGCGCGTCAATTCATCGGGGGCGCGGCGGGCCTGCGCGGCCGGCAGCTCGATGAAATACCCGAAGATCTTGTTGTATCCCACCTTGAGGCCGGGAAGATCGAACTTCTCGACGAGCCTTTGCTGGTACTCGGCGAGCCATGATCCCGCGTCGGTCTGAAGCCGGCGCGCCTCGTCGAGATCCGCGTCAAAGCCGTCCTTGAACAGGCCCCCGTCGCGCATGTGGGCGGGCGGATCGTCCTTGCAGGAATGTGCGATCGCGGCGGCCAGGGGTTCAAGTGCAGCGCGGGCGGAGGTGATCGCGCGGTGCTGGTCTTGGAGCGCGGGGGTCGAGGTGGTCAGGTCGATCAGGCGGCTGATCGAGGCGAGGGACTTGCCCAGTGCACACACGTCACGCGGCGTCGCCCGGCCCAGCGCGATCCGTCCTGTGATGCGGGCCACGTCCTGCACATGGTCGAGCGAGGCCCGCAGGTTCTCGGCGAGCAGGCGATCCTCGGCAAAGACGGCGACAGCGCTCTGCCGGGCCAGGATCGGCTCAACACGTCCCAGGGGCTGGCAGAGCCATTCGCGCAGCAGCCTTCGTCCCATGGGCGTCCGGCAGCAGTGCGAGCCCGGCCCCAGAAAGAGCCCGACGAGGGTTCCATCACCCGATGCGTCACGGGCGGCGGCTTTGGGTCCCCCCCCGCGGATGGTCCTCTCCACTTCAAGCGACCGCAGGCTGACCGCGTCGATGATGCACCGCCCCGAGGTGTCCTCCCGCCTGGGCGGCCTCAGGTGGGCCAGGGCCAGGCGCCGTGCCTTGAGCCGATGCTCCTCCGCGCGTCCGCGGGAAGTCCCCGACGCCGCCGCCGCGGCGGTCTTGGCGGCGGCCTCCGCCGGAGAGCGACCCTGCCCGCCGGGTCCGACAAAGCCGACCACTTCCCGGCCCGGTGATGAGCCGCCCCGCCCTTCATCGACCTCGCCGGCCTGGGTTTCCTTGAGATACGCGAGTGCAGCGCCGGCCGCGGGGATCGCCGGATCATGCTCGTCAAGCCCGTACCCCGCGAGCGTCGAGACGCCAAAGTGCTGCGAGATCAGCTCGCGGGCTTCATCGGTCCGGAAGTGCCACGCGGGGCGTGCAGTGCCCGAAAGCCCGAGCTGGCGCATCACCCGATCAACGCGCGGGGGCGTCTTGCCGTCGGCGAGCGCCGCGTAGATGATCTCTCCGACCGACCGGCGGGCGAGCTCGTCTGCGATCTGGTCGGCGGGGCAGTCGGTGATGACAAAGTCGCCCGTCGAGGCCTCGACAAACGCGATGCCGGCGTGCGAGTCTTCCCCCGATTCAAGAAACGCGATGGCCGCCAGCGTGTTGGCGGCGTCACCGTCGAGCAGGGAATCATCGACCAGTGTTCCGGGCGTGACCACGCGGGTGACGCCGCGATCGATGATCCCCTTGGCTTCCTTTGGATCCTGCAGCTGGTCGGCGACCGCGACGCGGAAACCCTGCTGGACCAGCCGCCGGAGGTAGTTCTCGAGCTGGTGGTATGGAACACCCGCCATCGGCAGGCCTTCGGTCCGCTTGGTGAGCGTGAGGCCCAGTGCACGCGAGATCGAAACCGCGTCCTCGTCGAAGGTCTCGTAGAAGTCGCCCATGCGAAAGAGCAGCACGCAGCCTGGGTGCTGCCGCTTGAAGCGGTAATACTGCTGCATGGCGGGCGTTTCGCGCGAAGAGGACATGGGAAAACAGGGTAGCCGCTGGTCATCCCGTGATCGGAAGATACAAGAAGGGCTGCGCCGCAGGAGGGTGGCGGTGGGGGTTTGGAGAGGGGGGTGTGCAGGAGAAGCAGGGGCAAACGGGGCAAGGAGGGCAAACGCGGCAAAGGTGGGAGATGCGGCGCCCCCACACGCAAAGATGCTGCACATCGGTTGGTCGCACCCCCGAGTTGTGCGCGGGGCTCCATCGAGGGATACTGGGCGCATGACGACACGACGCGACTTTCTGGGTTCGGTGGGTGCGGTCGGGATGGTCAGCGCGGGGATCGCGGGATTGACCGCGAAGGCGGGCGGCGGTGTCCAGCCCGCCAAGGGTGCAGGTGGCCCGGGCGATTCCCATCGCGGCCAGTGCGTGATCGCGTCGGGCAACGGGCTCGCCGCGGTGACGCGTGCGATGGAGCTTCTCAAGCTCGGGTACGACCCCGCGGACTGCATCGTCCAGGGCGTCAAGATCGTTGAGGATGATCCCAAGGACCAGAGCGTCGGGTACGGCGGCCTGCCCAACGAAGAGGGGGTGGTTGAGCTCGATGCATCGGTGATGCACGGGCCGACGCACAAGTCCGGTGCGGTGGCGTCGCTGCGGAACATCAAGAACCCTGCGCAGGTGGCGCTCCTGGTTCTGCGCCGGACGAACCACTGCCTGCTTGTTGGCGATGGCGCATTGAAGTTCGCGCGGCAGATGGGGTTTCCCGAAGAAAACCTCCTGACCGAAGAATCGCGTCAGGCGTGGATCAAGTGGAAGGCCAACGTCGGCAAGGACGACTTCTGGCTGAACGATGAGGAGCGCGACGACCCGGTGGGCAAGGTGTGGGCGGGGGAGGCGGTCGAGAAGCTCTCATTGGTCGACCACGCGGACGTACAGCACCTGACGGGCACGATCCACTGCTCCGCGGTGACGACCAAGGGTGATATCGCAAGCTGCACGACGACGAGCGGACTTTCCTGGAAGATCCCCGGCCGCGTGGGCGATTCACCGATCATCGGCGCGGGAAACTACTGCGACAACGACGTGGGCGCTGCGGGCTGCACGGGCCGGGGCGAGAGCGCGATCGTCAACCTCTCTGCATACACGATGGTCATGCTGATGGAGCAGGGCAAGACCCCGCAGGAAGCGGCGGAGATCGCCGCCAAGCGCATGGTCGATCGGGCCAAGGAAAAGCGGCTCAGGAAGGCCGACGGCAAGCCCAGCTTCGGGTGCAGCTTCTACGCGGTGCGCAAGGATGGCGCCTACGGGGCCGCGTCGATCTACGAAGGGAGCTACGCCGTCGCCGACTCGCAGGGGGCGCGCGTGCTGCCGACCACCCCGCTCTTTGAGAGCACGTAAGCGAGGGATCAGTGCTTGTGCTCGGCGGGGACATTCCCCGCCGTTGCGCGGATCACCGAGCGGATCCCGCCGCGTCCCTTCCAATCGGTCCTCACGACGAGCCACGCGGGCTTCATCGCCGCGGCGAGATC
>DATGXW010000322.1:0-1753 GCA_035298585.1 Phycisphaerales bacterium | reverse complement strand
CACCATCGACGCTCCCGCCGGCCTCACCGCCGACCTTGCGCTCCGCTGCTTCTCCACGCTCGAATCATGGATCCGCGACCTCAAAGAGCCCGCGCCCGCCGACCTTCCCCCCGGTGTCCAGTCAATCGCCGGCGCTTCGGTCACCCTCCGCTTCGATGGCGCGATTATCGGCCGGGGTGATGTCCTTGTCCCCGCCGGCATCACCCCACGCGAGAACCCATTCCTCACCGCCGCACGCGACGCATGGAAGGAAGCCCGCGCCCGCATCCCCGAGGGCAACGACGCCTTCGCCGAGGATCGCCGCAGGCTCTTCGCCGCCGACATCCAGATCAGCCTCCAGCTCACCGAAGCGCCCCGGGTCATCAACCCCCTCTCGTTCGAGGAGATCGATCTCTCGATCGCCCGAGGGCTCGACGGCGTCGCCGTCCGCATCGGAGACCGCGTCGAACCCATCTTCCCCGCCGCCATGGTCGAGCGCGACCTCTCCCCGGGCGATGCACTTGCCGCATGTGCATCCCGCGCCGCCGGCGACCCCACGCTGGGGATCCGCACCAACCCCCTCACCCAGCCCCCCGCGCTGGTCAAGAGCCACGAAGCCGCCTTCTACGCCTTCCGCCCCCTCCACCTCGCCCAGGCAGCGCCGGGCGAACCCGCACGGTTCCTGCACCGCGGCGGCCGCGTCGTCCCCGCGCGCGATCTCACCTCGTTGAGCATGCGCCAATGGGCCGACGGCATCGCCGCCCGCCTCATCGACCTCACCATCATCGAGCCCCTCGATGACTCCAAGCCCCCCCACCCCGACGCGGAAGGTCGCATCTGCCTCCGCCTCCCGGGCACCTACCACGCCGCCACCGGCAAGTTCGACCCCGAGTTCGCCACGATCCGCCAGCAGGGCCTCGTCGCCGCCGCGCTGACCAGGTACGCCAGGATCGTCGAGAAGACCAGCCCTCCGAACCACGAGCGTGCCCGCAACGTCGCCATCCGGCTCCTGCGCGACATCCTCGAGCACATCCCCGGCGGCCCACCCAACGCCGAGTCCGACGAAGCCGCCATCGCCCGCGACCTTGCCTTCCAGTTCCTGCACCAGGACCTCGTCTACGAGCAGTCCTTCCGCCCATGGCACGAAAAACAGGGCCTCTCCTCCATCACCCGCTGGGATCAGATCCTCACCATCAACCGCCTCACGCCCCTGGAGGAGAAATCTCCCGCCCGCGCGATCTCCTGGAGTGCACGCGGCGAACTGGCCATGGCCCTTGCCATCCGCAAGAGTCCCCAGGCCGCCGATCACATCCGCGACGTCTTCCGACAGCTCTCGGTCGCCCGCCTCCACGAAGCAATGCCCTGGATCGGGTACGCCGAATTGACCCTCGCCAGCGCGACCGAGCCCGGCCCCTCGATCGCCCTCATGCGCGAATGGCGCGAAGAGGTCTATGGACGCATGTTCCCCATGGCCCCCTTGGGCTTTGATGACGCCGATCTCTCCGGCGGCATCAGCGCTGCCCGCGGGCTTCCACCCACCGCCGAGAGTGCACGCTCGGTCGCCTTCCTCGCACGCATGCTCGGCGATGAACGCCTCACCGACCGCCAGGAATTCCCCAAGGAACTCTCGCGGCTGCTCAGCGCACTCCGCTTCCTCCGCCAGCTCACGATCGATGAGTTTGCCACCTACGCCGCCGCCAGCCCCCGCCAATCGCGCTGGGGCGTCCGACGTGCACCTTGGGATCTCAGGCTCGACCCCGAGGATTCCGCCATA
>DATGXW010000321.1:0-2037 GCA_035298585.1 Phycisphaerales bacterium | reverse complement strand
CCGGTGCGTCGCGGGGTCGGGCAGGGCCTTCGCGTGAACACCACGCGACCCTGAGGACAGGTACGTCCGGGAGAACAACTTTAGTCCGATGGGAAAGGGCGGGTTCCTGGGATCTGGCGGGAGGGCGCTGCGAATGGCTGAGGCGGGGCGATAGGGCCTTCCGCGCGGGAGCATTGAACATGAAGCGGAATCTGTGGACGGCGGCGATGGTGGCCGGGGGCGTGGCGTGCACATCGGGGGCGAGCCTGTCGATCATCAACGCGGACCGGTTTGTCCAGAGCGGCGGGAGCATCACCGAGGATGGGAGCACGGTGGCGTATGACGGCGGGAGTATCTCGGGTCCGGTGACGGGGTGGTGGGCGGATTCGGCGGGGACGGCGGTCAACTTCGGAGGCGGGTCGGTGAACGGCGCGGGGACACAGTCCTCTGACTTCACAAAGACGGGGCTGTTTTTTACCGGGATCGCGGACATCTCGGCGGGCGGGTACGTGACGACGATCACGGACCCCGAGGGAAACACGACGGACATCATCGGGGAAGGGTCGGGTGCGTCGTCGTCGTATTTCCGCGTGCGATTCTCGATCGCCTACACGGGGCTGTGGCGGTTTGCGGCGTCGTCACTGGAGCTCGACGGAGGGACGGCGGAGGTGTACTTCACCGATGGGTGGGGGAACATCCAGTATTCGGTGGGCGGGGGCGGCGCGGATCAACTGGATCTCCTGGTGCCGGCGGGGACGTATGAGATCTGGGGGCATGCACAGGCGGGCGTGACGGCGACGGGTTCGACGTTCGCGGCGGCGCGGAGCGAGTTTGCGGGTTCGTTCACGCCGGTGCCCTCCCCTGGATGGGCGGGACTGGTGTGCGTCGGGATCGCGGCGGGAGCGCGGCGGCGGAGGTGAATGGACACGGAAGATGGCGGGACTGATCGCGGCGCTGGAGGGTCCCGCGCGGACGTTGGTTGGAATTGAACGGGCCTGCGCCTTGACCGGCGCGGTCCGATTCCTAATCTGGTGATGTCGAAGGTGCCCGGACGTGCGCGAGCGATGAGCGTGCGGACGAACGGGCTGAAAAGGGAAGCGTGGTGAAAATCCACCGCGGACGCGCCGCCGTAAGAGGTGATGACGTCCGGCCTATTGATGCAGGGTTGCGACCTTTGGAGGTCGATGACGCTGGATCACGCCACTGGTGCATCGGAGCGAGCCCCGCGTGAAGCGGGGCGCCCGGATGCACCGGGAAGGTGAAGGGCCGGAAGGAGCCTTGAGCCGGAAGACCTGCCCTCGACGTATCGGCCCTGGACGCAGCGTGCGATCCGGGAGGACCGATGCACGGCGCCCTCGCGTTTCATGGGGCTGCCGGGCGGATGCCGCGTGTGCACTCCCCGTGCGCGGCCCCTTCCGGCGTATTTCCCCAGGCGTTGGCGTCATTCGAGGCGGTCTTCGTGCGCGTGCATCGGACGGATGCACACGGATGGAGGTCGCTCAAACCGGGAGTTTCCGGTCTCGCGCGAATCGAGGCTGGAGACCGCGTGGGCGTGACTGCGCGCCGACGCGGCTGGAGTCTTTGACATGCAGAAGCGGATGAATTTTGCGGCGGCGGGCGTGGTGATGGGCGCGTGTGCGTGGACATCGCTGGGCGGGGTGTTTGCGTCGGGGTATGTCGAGTATGAGCCTGGGACTGGCGCGACGAGCGGGTTCACGAACCCTTTGTCGGCGGTGGGGAGCGCGACGCGGACGACGGGGTTTGACCTGCGGGTGACGCCGTTCAACCCGGCGTTTGGATCTGAAGAACTGGTCTCGATCGGCCGGGGCGGTTGGCTGACGCTCGAGTTTTCATCACTCGTGATGGATGATGCCTCGAATCCCTTCGGGATCGACATGATCATCTTCGGCAACTCGTTCTTCTACGCGGATGACTTCTCGCCGATCGCCGACAACCTGTGGAAGCCGGGGGGCGTGGTCGAGGTGAGCCTGGATGGGAGCGACTGGCGGGTGGTGCCGGGGGCGATCGCCGATGGGCTTTTCCCGACGCTTGGGTGGA
>DATGXW010000320.1:0-11460 GCA_035298585.1 Phycisphaerales bacterium | reverse complement strand
TCGCGGACCTGCACGGGCGGCTGGCCAGGCAGGCCCGCGGCGGGGTTGATGACCTCGCCGGTCGCGCGGTCGACGATCTCTTGCTTGGGGGGCTGCCACATCGCCAGGAACTTGTCGCGCGCGGGCTTGGCCTGGCTCTTGGGGAGACTGCGCAGGAACGACTGTGCCGCAGGCCTGATGGCGTTCGGGCAGTCTGCCGGCAGCTTGCCCGCGATCAGCTCGCCCAGGCCGTTGGCGTTCAGGAACAAGCGCAGGTCATCCCAGGTCTTCGAACGCTCCTCGAGCAGGCAACAGAGCTCGGCGGCTGAGTCAGCGCCAATCGGCTTGAGGTCCATCGAGCTTGCCGGTGCGGGCGATGCATGGCCCACGGCCGACGGCTGCGCACCCTGCCAAGGTCCACCCGCGGCCTGTGCCGGTGGGAGCTGGCTGAATCGCTTCTGGCTGACCGCCGGGAGGCTCTGGTCGATCGGCTGGATGTGGATCATGAGCGTCGTCTCGAGCTCGCCGTAGTGCATCTCCGCACTCACGAAGAGCCCGAACTTCTTCCCGATCCAGTGGTCGGTCTCGTTGCCGAACAGCGCGGTGAGGATCCCGATCCGCTTATTGTTCAGCCGGAGCGGAAGGTCAAAGCCGGCGAGCCACAGAAGGTGTCTGACCTTCTTGACCGTGCGGCGGCCCTCGCGGGCCTCGTACTCCTCGCTGTCGAGGTACTTGATCTGCACGATGTTCATGCCGCGCGGCTCGGGCATGTGCGTCTCATCGATGCAGTACTTCTGGAGCAGTTGGTTTGCATCCATGGTGTCGGATCTCAGGGTGTGTGCGGACGGTCCTGGACGTCGTGATGCGACGCCCCCATTGGGAAGTGCGGAGTGCGGTCGTACTCCTCGGGGTCCGCGCCGTGGTTGCTCGGGGGCCGGCTCTCGGCGTCGATGTTGCTCCACCAGAGCGTGAGCATGAGCCCGCACGCCAAGGCGACGGCAACCACGCACATCGCGATGAACTGCCATGTGGTGAGGCCCGGTTGAGGCTGTGCGGCCACGAGCGAAGCAATGTGCATCACGAGCGATCTCCTTCCTTGTGTGGGCCGCCAGGCCCCGAGAACTCGGCCTCTGGCGGCGGCGCGACCTGAGAGGGGGCGGCCCCGCCGGCGGACGACTGAGCCGGGCATTGCAGCTCACCGCCGGTGGGGCCGATGGGATTCAAAGAGCGCGGGGGCGGACCATCCGCCTCCCGCGCCCGCATGGGGGGGCTTGGGGGAAAGATCCAGGCATCACGCAGCAGCTTGACGTGGTGCGTGACCTGGTTTCCGAGATGCTCAAGTTGATCTGCGATCGGCTTCAGGATGTGACGATCGGGCTCAAGATCGCGATTGAAGCTGTTCCAGTAGAGGCGTTCAACGCACTGTTTCAGATCCTGTGTGATCCGCACCAGATCGGAATGCGCCATCCCGAGCGATACGAGCTCCTCGTGCGTCAGACGCTTGGCGGGAGGAGTGCTCACTGGCCACCTCCGACACGCTGTGAAGGAGCGAGCGATGCCGTGACAAGAGTGGCGTCATACAGCAGCACACCAAGCCTCGCGGCCGTCTTGGACATCTCCCGCTCGTGGTCCGCGCGGCGTCGAAGTTCGGCGACGGTGCTCGCGCTCCCGCCCCCGCTTTCGATCCGCACCGCGTCGCCAGCCAGGTCGGCGGCGTACGCCGCCCGGTGCTCGGCCTCGCGATCGAGCGCCAACTTCAGAAGGAGTTGGTCAGCCCGGCTAAGAGAGACTGGCTCCCGGTTGCTGGACCGCCGTCCGCATGCGGGACACTTCCAACCGTCTTGGTGCTCGAAACCGCCGCATGAACAACAGCTGGTTTGGTCGCGCGCGTCGATCTCTGGTTGAGCGGGGAGTTTGCTCACTGGCCACCTCCCTGGCGGCGAGCCCTGTCACAAGGCGCAGCGTGCTTCCGGTAGCAGTGATCGCACAGATGCTGTAACGCGCGATGCCCAGTCAAAGGCACTACGTACTCGATCGCCAGCCGCCCACACACGTAGCATGAGACGCCCAACCCAACCCGGTGATCGGAAGCCTGGCGGAGGGGCTCGCCGAAGTCGGCGGGATCGTCTTCGTCGCCGTCGCTGTCTTCCGGCCCCGCGACGGGGACCGGGCGGACCAGGTCGCTCAGGAGGCGATCGCTGCCCCGGCGGTCAGCGGCCGCGTGGTAGTCACGATCGTGGCTGTTTGTCGTGGTCTCCGAACGGCGAGTGAGGCTCATCTGCGGCTCCTTCTGAGCCGCTGGTGTTCATGCCTCGGAGGACCGCTCTGGCGACCGAGATGGCTTCGAATGCCAGCTCGAGAACGCGTTCGGCCATGGTTCGGTCAAAGGAGGCGAGCGGTTCGAATCCGCCCACCCCGATTTTGAGAGCCTGACGGCCTCGGCAATGCCGGGGCCGTCGGTGTTTTTGCACGAGGTTTGCGTGCCGTGAACGCGTGCGGACTACTCCGCACGCCCGTCAGGCATGGAGCATCTTCGCGAGACACTCGGCAAAGCGCGCGGTCGTCTGGTGCAGACCTTCTGAAGCTCCGTAGGCATCCTCGATGCGGGAGAGGTCTTCGGGGCTTTCGAAGACCGAACGGATGGTCAGCAGAGTCTTGTCTCCCAGGGGCGCAAACGTCACGGTGACGTGAAACTTCACGGGCTCAACCTCACCCTCGTCGCGATGGCGGTAGCTCAGGAGCGAAGGTGGTGAGACTTCCAAAAACTCGACCATGTTCTCGTAATCGCGACCATCGGGGCCGTGCATCGTGAACCGCCAGCGCCCACCGGGACGCAGGTCGCGGCTGTGCGTGGTCGTGGTGAAACCGATCGGTCCCCACCAGCGTGAGATCTGCGAGAGGTCCGTCCATGCCTCAAAGGCCCGCTGGGGCGAAGTGCTCAGGACGCGGGTCAGAATAAGCTCGCGGTCATTGATCCTGGAACCGGTGTGCATCCTACTTCTCGATGGATTTCAGGTGTGCGTCGAGGCGATCAAGACGGTCTTCCCAGACCGCGTGCTGGGCCGCGAGCCACTGGTGTGCACACTTGAGACTGGCGGCACGCGAACGGACGGTTCGGACACGGCCTTGCTTGTGCGTCTCGATCAACCCTGAGGCTTCGAGCACATCAAGGTGCTGCATGAACGAGGGCAGGGCCATCTTGAATGGCCTTGCGAGTTCGCTGACCGTCGTCGGACCCTGGCGCAAACGCTCGACGATCGCGCGGCGGGTGGCGTTGGCAAGGGCTTGAAAGACCGAATCGAGTGCAGGCGCGGCGGCTGGCATGGAGAGACCGTAGCGTGCTTCAATACTTAGGTCAATGACTTAGTATTAAAACAGGCTGTAGAGTGGAGAGATGAACTCAGAGGGTGGCCCGTGGGTGGATCTCGCAAGGGTGGCGCAGATCAAGTCGTGCGCCATATGGTCAGCGGATCACCTGAAATCGCGTAAAGGCTCGGGCAACGGGCTCAACCTCAGTAGCCAGCGCCGGGGAACCACTCGGTGTGGATTTCACCTCGGCGGCCGAAGTACTGGACGCACATGCCGGTGAGTTGGACGAAGTAGCCGACGCACCCCGCGGCGAGCGCCTGGCGGGTGAACTGGGGGTACATGATCTCGCCGCGCTGGGCCTGGCGCACCGCGGCCGCAACCGCATCGGAGGAGAAGCTGTCGGCGATGGGAGCGGCGGCGGCTCCGAGCGAGATGATGGCAGAGGCACCATCGTGTGCGTAGTACGTCGTCTCTCCCCGCGCATAGTCGGCGTGGTACCGCTCGATGCCCGCGGCGATGAGCCGCTGGACGACCTCGCCAAAGTGGATCTTGCCTTCGAGGGAGAGGGAGGCGGTTGATTGAACCACTTCCAACTGGTGCTTGGTGAGCGAGGGTGTGCTTTGCATGAAAGTCTCGCGATCAGCGCAATGGGGATGAATCCAGGCCGGGCGGCGACGCGGCCGCGCTGGCAACGGCTTCAATCAACGGGGGATTGATGAACATCGTGGCGGCGGCAGAGGTCTTCGAGCTGCGCCTTGAGTTCTGACCTGGCTTGCGCGGACAGGTGGCCGAAAAACTTGTGGTCGTTCACATCGGCGAGGCCGGCCAGGATCGGGACCAGTGCCCGGCCCGCAGGCGTCAGCCGCAGATGCTGATATCGACGATCCTGGCGGACAGCGCGGGCTGTAAGGAGCCGCTTGGCAGACAGGCGATCGATCAGCTTGGAGACCGCCCCGCGGGTGAGACCCAGCGTATCGGCGAGCGAGCTTGCGCTGAGCGATTCATCGGCCAACAGAGCCCGAAGTATGACCCACTCGGCCACCGTGACGCCGTGCGACTCGACCTTGAGCTGGAATGAATGAGAAACGCGGTTGGAGAGAGCCCGGAGCCAGTAGCCCAGGTGGTCCTTGAGATCGCTGGCGGATGATGCGGGGGGTGAGTCGGTCATTAGTTTCCTTGGAAACTATACCAGCAGCTTCGAGGGTTTTCAAGCTCTTGAGGGCGCGTCGTCACGATGTGTCATGCGCGGCGTACGATCGGCGAGAACACTCCGTGCGGCACTCGGCGGGCTGGTGCGACGCAACTGGGTGGCGAGTTGGGGCGTGCGGGAGATGTGCACACCCCCCGGACGAGGCGCACCGTACCCGGTCAGGACAAGACGGCGCAAGGCAGGAGTCTTGTCATGGCGTGGATCATTCTCATCATCGCGGGTTTGCTGGAAGTCGGCTGGGCGATCGGGCTCAAGTACACCCACGGGTTCACCCGGCTCTGGCCGAGCGTGTGGACCATCAGCGCGATCGCGCTGAGCATGTACCTCCTCTCGGTGGCGGCGCGGACGCTCCCGATCGGCACGGCGTACGCGGTCTGGGTCGGGATCGGGGCGGCGGGGACGGCCATACTGGGCATTGTCATCCTGAAGGAACCGGCGAGCGCAGGGCGTCTCGCCTTCTTGATGCTGCTCATGATCTCGATCGCGGGCTTGAAGCTGACCGCTCCCGCTCCAACGCCAAATGGACCGGCCGCACTCTCGCCGGGACCGATTCCGTAACGGGCGTCGACGAAGGATCGCATTGCGGTACCATGCGGATCTCATGGCCGATGTCCTGTGGATGCACATCTCCGCGGTGCTGGCCCTCGGACCTCCGGGAGGCGACTGGATCTCGTGGGTCGGCCTGTACGTCGCGGCGACGTGGACGCTCCAGATCTGGATGATCATCACGGTGCTGCGCAATCGCCGGCACAACGTGGCGCTCGCGTGGCTCGCCGTGATTCTTTTTCACCCTTTGATCGGCGCCGTCACCTACCTGATCCTGGGGCGGGTTCGAATCGACCCGGTGCACGCCGGGAGGTATGAACGGCTGCGCGCCGAGCGTGCCGCGACGGCCGTGTGCAAAGTGGAAGTTCCGGTCAGCCCTCGGCTGCAGGACATGGTGCGGCTCTCATCCTCTTTGGGAATGCTGCCGCCCACCGTGGGGAACTCGGTAACGCTTGCCGATGAGCATGAGGCGTTTGTCGCGGGTCTGATCCGCGACATCGACGCCGCGTCGCAGCGTGTCTGGCTGCTGTACTTCATCCTCTGGGATGACGCCACGGGAAATCGCATTGCACAGGCACTGATGCGGGCCGCCGCGCGGGGCGTTTCGTGCAAGGTACTGGCCGACGCGGCGGGATCGCGCTCGTTCCTGCGAACGGGCGCACCCCGACTGCGGGCGGCCGGGGTGGAGGTGCGTGCAGCCCTCCCGGTGAATCTCCTGCGAATGCTGGTCGTGCGTGCCGATCTGCGCAATCACCGCAAGCTTGCGATCATTGACGATACCGTGGCGTGGACAGGTTCTCATAACGCCTGCGATGCCGACTACGGGGGTTCGCCGCACGGACCCTGGCTCGACATCACCGCGAGGATCTCAGGCCCCGCGGTGGGCCAGTACGCAGGGATCTTCGCCGAGGACTGGTACGCCGAAACCGGGCAGGATCTGACCCCGGCAACGCCCGCGATCGCGCCCCTGGATGGGCGGGCACAGGGCGGAGATGGCTCGGCGAGCGTCCAGATCGTCCGATCCGGCCCCGCGGGGCTGACAGACAAGCTCGAACCGTTCTTTGTGGGCGCGATGCAGGAGGCGGAGAAGCGGATCGTCATCACCGCGCCGTACCTTGTTCCCACGCACGCACTCGTGCTTGAACTGCGAGTCGCGGTCCTGCGCGGTGTGCGGGTCGACCTGATCGTCCCCGAGCGTGGAAACCACCCTGTCGTGGAGGCGGCCGGGCGCGCCTGCTACGACGAACTGCTGGAGGCCGGGGTCTTTGTTCACCTGCACGGCCCGGGACTTCTCCACAGCAAGACCATGCTGGTTGATGACTCGTTTGCGATGATCGGGACGGCCAACTTTGACATCCGGTCGCTGGCGCTCAACTTTGAGCTGAACACGCTCATCTTCGATCCCGCGACGGTGGAGCGCCTGGCCGCGATACATGATGGGTATCTGCATCGTGCACGACATCTGACCGCGGAAGACTGGAAGCGGCGGGGGTCGCTGACACGGCTGGCCGAGAACGTCGCGCGTCTTTTCAGCCCGCTGCTGTAAGACCCGAAGCTCAAAGCGACGGGCATTCCTACGGTTGCGGACTTATGCCGAGGCCTTCTGCATGTCCCTTGTCAATCCCTCTGGCGGCCATCGCGATGCTGCTTGCATCACTCGCGGGGTGCAAAGAAGAGCCTCTCTCTGGAGCCCCCACGACTCCGCTCGGAGAAGCGATCTGCGCGGCGTGTGAGATGAACGTTCGCGAGGACCGCTACTCGGCTGGTGCTGTCGTGACCATCGAAGAGAAGCGGCAGCATCTTTCGTTTGACGATATCGGCTGCCTGCTCGATCACGAGCGGTTCCATCCGGAGATCCGCTTTCACGAGTGGTTTGTGCGCGACGCGGCCTCGGGACGCTGGGTTGATGCTCCCCATGCACACTTTGTGCACTCAGATTCGATCCATACGCCCATGGCGTCTGGGATCGCCGCCTTTGCCGATGCGGCGGCGGCGCAGGAGGCGGCGACCAAGGCCGGCGCCACCGTTCAGGCGTGGCCCGAAATCAGGGCTGCCCGGCAGAAGTGGATGGAAGAACGCTACGGCAAGCCCGCTCGATAGACGGCACATCAAGTGATCCGCAGGGCCGTCTCCCACGCCGCGATGACGCGGGGTGCGTCAGACATCGGCGCCCGGAGCCCGCGGAGATCGACGACCACCGGCGTGTCGTAGCCACGCACACCCAGGGCGGAGGCGTATTCGACCAGGTCGAGCCGGCCCTGCGAGGATCCGGCAGGAACTCTTGCGCCGGCCTGCGTGTCGCTCAGGCGTGCCTGGATTGGCGTGTGCTCCATGCGCGTCAGCACATCAAAGACATCTTCTCCCGCGGCGAGCATCGCCGCGGGATCGACGCCCGGTCCGAGGGTTCCTGTACGGATGTAGGGATTCGGGCGTGCATGATCCGCAAGAACGACATCCGCCCGTGCGGCCGAGGCGGAAAGCTGCGACAGCACATCTTCCCCAAGCCCCGGGGGCAATTCGAGGGCGACGGCCGGGCGCGGCGGAGCATTGAGCAGCGGTTTGAGTTCCGCCGCAAGCTCGATCGCCCCCACCACCGCGCTGACGGCGCGATCCACGTGCACCGCCTCAAGGAAGTGCCGG
Source organism: Phycisphaerales bacterium (assembly GCA_035298585.1). GTDB lineage: Bacteria > Planctomycetota > Phycisphaerae > Phycisphaerales > UBA1924 > JAEUJB01. The sequence goes on along the minus strand of DATGXW010000320.1, from coordinate 3,776 downwards.
GGGGGGATGAAAAGATCGATCCCGCAAAGCCCCAGTTCGTCCCGACGAATCGCCGACGCCAGGTCGCGCCGCGCTGAACGGTCCAGTTCGCGGGGCCGGACGCAGGCAAGGGTCGCGTCAAGCTGGATCCACCGCAGCCCGATCCCCGCGGCCCAGCGCAGCAACCCACGTGCATCGCGCGAACCATCCGGCCCGTGCACACCCGAGAGAGAAACACCCAGTGAAAGCGGCCCCTGCATACGAGGTTTGTATGCAGGCTGAGTGCAAGAGGGATTGATGCACGCGCCCCGGGGTCGATGGCCCCGGCCGGATACCGTTGTCGGTGGCACGAAAGACCTCCCCCGCTCATCCGGCCAGAGCCGATTCGAAGTCCCGCACTCAGAAGGGCAAAGGACCCGGCGATGGTGCCGCGGCCGCACGTGCGGGACGCTTGGCGGCGGCGTTGGAGGAGCTTTACCCGGATGCACACTGCGAGCTGAATTTCGAGAACCCGCACCAGTTGCTGATCGCGACGATCCTCTCGGCCCAGGCGACGGACGTGGGTGTGAACAAGGCCACCCCGGCCCTGTTCGCCAGGTTCAGGAGTCCGCGGGCATTCGCCGACGCCACGCCGGGGGAGATCGAGCCCTTCATCAAATCGATCGGTCTCTACCGCAGCAAGGCCAGGGCGATTCACGAGTCCATGAAGATGGTCGTCGACCGGTTCAAAGGTGAAGTCCCTCGAACGATGGAAGAACTGCTGACACTGCGGGGTGTTGCACGCAAGACGGCCAACGTCGTGCTTTCCAACGCCTTTGGGATCAACGTGGGATTCGTCGTGGATACGCACGTGGACCGGCTTTCCAAGCGATTCGGCCTGGTCGACCAGAAGGCGTCGGTCGCGGCGATCGAGCAGTCGCTGATGAGACTCTTCCCGCAGGAACGATGGGGGAAGCTCTCGCACCAGTTGATCTGGCACGGCCGCCGTGCGTGCAAGGCCCGGGGATCAGACTGCACCGCCAACCCCGTCTGCGCCCGTTTCGGACCCCGCGGTCCCGAGGGGGTTTCTAAAGCCTGTTGCGAAGGCGCTCCGGTCGAGATCACCGTCCGCAAAGAGCCCTTAAAGACCGGAAAACGCCCCAGAACATCACGAAATTCCGGTAAGTAACGCAACCGGTTTGAAGTACCCGGCGGATCTGGTACGTTAAAGAGTCTGCGTCGCGGGGAATGTACGTGCGGTTCCGCCCGTACATCGTTGCCAGAACGTCATTCGTGACACCCGCGCCGTTTGCTTGCCGACAGCGCGGTTCCCCAAGTGCACCCGGCCCATGAGCTAGGACCGGCGGCACGGCCCGAGACCGACATGCACGGGCTTTGATTCAATTGTGGAAGGAATCGCAATGGCTGAGAATCGCACACGCCGCTCGTCCCCCATCACCTGCACGATGGGCTTCCTGCTGACCGCCCTGTGCGGCCAGGCTCTCGCCGCCGGTGACCTTCCGTGGACGGGCGAATTGCTGACCCGCTCAACCAAGCAGGTCCCCGCGGGCTTCACCGCGCTCTCGAAGGACCCTGCCGCAGCCGAGGCGCTCAAGACGGCCACCGACGCGTTGCTGGTGGCGCTGCCGCTCTCGGCGGACCTGGCCGTGGATGTCGCCCTCACCCGCATCGAAGTCTTCACCGACGACGCGAAGATCGTCGAGGTCAGCGATGCCGGCGAGCGAGAGCTTCCCCGACCGGACGTCGCCAACTTCTCCGGCAAAGTCCTCGGGCATGACGACTCGCACGTCTTCCTCTCGGTCTGCGACAACTGGGTCTACGGCTACGCGACCGTCGATGACGTCATGTACATCATCTCGACCGGCCCCGCGACCGACCCCCAGCCGCCGGTCGTGTACCGGCCCGATCAGGTCTCGGCGGAGGATCTTGCGATCGTGATCCCGCCCTGCTCGGTCGGCCCCGAGCACGTGATCAAGGAGGCCTCGGCGCGTCCCCTGGGCGATGGGTTCGGCACGCGGGCCGGCCCCTGCCGCGTCGCCAAGGTCGCGTGGGATTCGGACTACGAGCTTGCCCAGAAGTTCGGGGCCGACGGACCCTTGACCACGGCGTACATCACGCTGGTCAACGCGGCGATGACGGACATCTACCTCCGCGACGTCAATACGCGGATCGTGACCCCGTACGTGCGCGTCTTTACGACGTCCAACGACCCCTGGACCGCGGCCGATTCGGGGGGACGCCTCAACGAGTTCCGCTCGCACTGGATCACCAAGATGCTCGGCGTGTCGCGGAATCTTGCGCACCATCTTTCAGGAGCGGGCCTGGGCGGCGGCGTCGCCTGGGTCGGCACCGTGTGCAACACGCAGTACGGCTACGCGGTCTCGGGGAACCTCAACGGCTCGTTCCCCTATCCGCTCCAGGACAATCGCGGAATCAACTGGGACCCGTATGTCGTGTCGCATGAGATGGGCCACAACTTCGGCACCGGGCACACGCACGACTCGTACACCCCGCCGATCGACAACTGCGGCAACGGCAACTGCTCCGGGGCCTTTGCGATCGGGACGATCATGTCGTACTGCCACCTCTGCACCGGCGGGGTTCAGAACATCAAGCTGCGGTTCCACCCCCGCTGCATCGACCGCATCCTCGTCTACCTGCAGGATGAGGCATCCTGCGAACTCGCCGACCCCGCCAAGTTCTCCAAGCAGCCGGTGAGCACGACCGTCGATCTCGGAGCGACCGCGAAGTTCACGACGGCGGTGACCGCGCCCGGCACCGTCCAGTTCCAGTGGCTCCACAACGGCGCGGAGCTTGCCGGCGCCACCTCGCAGAACCTCACGATCACCGGCGTGAAGCTCTCGGACGTCGGGGAGTATCAGCTCCGCGTCTCCAACGAGTGCACAACGACCTTCAGCAACCTTGTCACGCTCGGCGTTCCCTGCCCGAGCGACTTCGATGGCTCAGGGTTCGTCGACACCGACGACTTTGACGCGTTTGTCGTGAAGTTCATCGAGGGAGACGCGTCGACCGATTTCGATGGCTCGGGCTTTGTCGACACCGACGACTTTGACGCGTTCGTCCAGGCCTTTGAGACGGGGTGCTGATCGAGGTATCGGGCCGCGAGTCCGCCAATTCCACATCGCCAAGACCTCCGGCCCCGGGCTGGAGGTCTTTTTTCATGGGTAAGAATCAGGCGCCGTGCCCGGCCGTGCCGCAAGGGTCGGGGTGTCTACTTGTGGACGCCGGCGTGCTCACGCCCTGGCGCCGTTTCGGCCCGTGTCGTGCCAAGGGCGCTGGGAGCCTCGTCCGCGACCGCAGGAGGCTGGGAAGCCGCCGCGGCTGTCGTCTGCGAATCGGGATTCGATGCAGCATCCGGCTTGAGCAGCCGGAGCTTCCCGAGTGCAGCTCGCTCCCAGCGCAGCATCCACACCGTGTGCAGGATGCGGGTCAGGATAATGCCCGCGATCAATCCCACGGCCGAGGCGATCTCCCGCGCAAAGCCCGCGTGGAGCAGTGCATACAGCGTCCCGAACGCAACCGTGTAGAGCAGCGGCGACAGGATCGCCCGCTGGATCTGAACCGTCCCCGCGTCACGCAGGAAACTCATCTGCCGGTACGCCTGATCCACCTGCGAGAGCCTGCGGACGCCCGGGCGATGGTTGGCGAGCCAGTGGAGCCCGAAGTAGATCGAAACGTCCGACACAAGGTCGGCCACGAACGTGATCGCGGTGATCAGAAACTTGTCAGTGTCGTCGACGCCGAAGTGGCGGGAGAGGTGGACGACCAGGACCGTC
>DATGXW010000319.1:0-18595 GCA_035298585.1 Phycisphaerales bacterium | reverse complement strand
GCCCAGTGCCCAGTGCCCAGTGCCCAGTGCCCAGTGCCCAGTGCCCAGTGCCCAGTGCCCAGTGCCCAGTGCCGCTTAGCTATCCAGCTTCCGCAGCCCCAGCCCAAACTCGTGCAGGCGCTCGCGGATTTCCTTCAAGCTGGTCGCGCCGAAGTTCTTCACGCCCATCAGCTCCGCCTCGGTGTGGCTGGCAAGGTCGCCCAGCGTCTGGATCGTCAGATACGAGAGCGCCTTGCGTGCACGCACCGAAAGCTGGAGGTCCGAGACCGGCTTGCCGAGCACCGCCTCCTGGCCCGTTCCCTTGTACTGCTCGATGAGCGCCCGGCGTGCAGCACGCTGTGCGTCTTCCTGTCCCTGGCCCAGCCGCAGCCCGCGTGCGGCGAGCATCCGCTTGATCTCAACCAGGCTCGTCTCCCCGAAGTTCTTGTAGCTCATCAACTCCGCCTCGGTGATGCGGAGCAGGTCGCCCAGCGTCCTGATGTTCATCTTCTTCAGGCATGTGCGCGCCCGGACCGAAAGCTCAAAGTCCGTCACGGGCGTGTCGAGCATCGCCTTGCGCTTGAACGCGTCGCGGTCCTGCTCTTCCTCGACCACCATCTCGCGGCTGGCCTGGATGTCCTTCATGTACAGCCGTGCACGCGGGTGGTTGGGGTGCGTGTCCAGCACCTGCCGCAGGCACCGCTCCGCCCGGACAAAGTCGCTGCGATCTTCGTACATCACCGCGAGGTTGATGAGCGCGTTGATCGGCGCGGGAGGACGGTCGCACGCACGCTCGTAGAGCGCCAGCGCCTCATCCTCCTCCCCGACCAGGTCGAGGAGGTACGCAAGGTGAAAGAGCGTGTCCTGGTTGTCAGGATCCGCCGCCACCGCGCGGCGGTACTCGGCGATCGCGCCGTGCTTGTCGCCGCCGGCGTCGAGCTTGCGAGCCGCCGAGATATGGCGGCTGGCGGTCTGCGTGTCACGGGGTGCAGCGTCCGAGACGCCGATCACGGTGTCAAGAGGATCATGGCCCATCGGCAAAGTGCTCCAAAGTCCGGGGTCGCAAAGACCACTCCCCGGCCAAGAGGAAAGTATAGGAGTCAATCCGACCCAAGACCTTCACCCCGGCACCCACCCCCTCCTAACCTTTTCCTCCCATGTCCAACATCCATCCCTCGGCATCCGTTTCCCCAGAAGCCGTCCTTGGTGAAGGGGTGGAAATCGGTCCCTCGTGCATCCTCCAGGGCAGGGTCATTCTCGGGGCCGGGGTCCGCCTCCTGGGCAGCATCTACCTCTCAGGACCCGTCGAGATCGGCGCCGGCACCATCATCTACCCCTTCACGTGCATCGGCTTCCCCGGCCAGGACTGGAAATTCAAGCCCGGCGACCCCACCCCCGGCGTCAAGGTCGGCCAGAACTGCATCATCCGGGAGCACGTCACCCTCCACGCCGCGACCAAGCCCGACCGCCCGACCACCGTCGGCGACCGGTGCATGCTCATGGTCAACACCCACCTCGGCCACGACGCCAGGATCGGCAACGACGTCGTCATGGTCAACAACTCGGCCCTCGCCGGCCATGCCGAGCTCGGCGACAACGTCACCCTCTCGGGCGGCGTCGGCATCCACCAGTTCGCACGCGTCGGGCGCTTCGTCTTCATGTCCGCCGGCGTCGGCGTCTCGACCGACGTCCCACCGTTCTGCATCGTCCCCGAGCGCCAGCGCATCGAAGGCATCAACCGCGTCGGCCTCCGCCGCGCTGGCTTCCCGCGCGAGCACATCACCCGTCTTGATGAAGCCTTCCGCAAGGTCTTCCGTCCCGGCAACCTCTCCCGGGCCGAGATGATCGAGAAGCTCGAAGTTCTCGGACGCGAGGGAGAACTCTGCCCGCCGGTCCTCGAAATGGCCCAGTTCGTCCGCGAGGCCAAGCGGCCCATCTGCCCCGGCGCTGGAAAGCCCCCGCGGCTCTTTGCCCCCTTGCTCCACCGCATGCGCCGGGGCGAATCTTCCGCGATCTCACTCGATGCCCAGGCTGAGGATCCACTCTGATCACCACTCCCCCGCGCTGCCCCGCACGTGACTCCCCCGCGCGGCCCGGCTCGGGGACTTGCCGCACACGCATGCCCGTCCGCGGCGAAAGCTCCATCGAACAGACCCTGAATTTCCGCTAAGCTTGCGTCCCGCGACCGACATGGATACTCCCGCACTCCCAACGCACACGCCCGCGGGCAGTCCCGCAGCAGGCATCGAGGCCACCGAAGTCTCCATGTGCGTTCTCTCCAGCAGCTCCTCGGGCAACTGCACGGTCCTCCGCTGGCGCGAAAACGGCTCGCCCCGCTGCGTCCTCATCGACGCCGGGCTCTCCCCCAAGAAGACCAAGAACTGGCTCCGCGGCGTCGGCACCAACCTCGCCCAGGTCGACACGATGATGCTCACGCACCTGGACCGCGACCATTGCCACATCGGCTGGTCCGGCGGCCGTGTGCCCCCGCACATCAAGCTCATGCTCCACGGCCGCCACCTCCGCCGCGCGGAGCGCGAGGCGATGCTCCACCAGCGCACCGAGCCCTTCAACGAAGAGTTCAAGCTCTCGCCCGCCGTGACGGTCAAGACCATCATGCTCTCGCACGATGACCTGGGCGTCGCCTCCTTCTGCTTTGAATTCGCTTCGCCATCCACCCCGCGCGGCAAGGTCACCCTCGGATTCGCCACCGACCTGGGCCGCGTCACCGAGGAACTCGTCGCGTGCATGCAGGGCGTCGACGTCCTCGCCGTCGAGAGCAACTACTGCCCCCGCATGCAGGATGAATCCGACCGCCCCGCCTTCCTCAAGCGCCGGATCACCGGCGGTCGCGGCCACCTCAGCAACGAGCAGTGCCTGGAGGCCATCGACCTCATCGCACCCCGCGAACACGTCGTCCTCCTCCACCTCTCCCGCGAGTGCAACCACCCCGACCTGGTCGCCTCCCTCCACGCCGACTCACCCTACGCCGTCACCATCGCCAAGCCCGACCGTCCCACCCGCTGGATCCACGTCGGCATCCCCACCCCCGGACTCTCCGAAGCCCCACGCCGGCGCATCATCCCGCACGAGGGCCGCCGTCCCCTCGTCCAGATCGGCGCGGTCGTCCGAAAGCACCCGACGCTCTGGGAAACCGTCCAACCAGAAGCCCAACTGTCTTCAGCGTGAGGAAGCACTAACATAGCGGTGCTCATGGACTCTCCGGCCCAGTCATCAGGCTCCCTGCCCCTTCCCGCCCGCGATGCGCGGCCGGTCCGGATACACCAGCCGCCCCTGGCCGTCCGCGCCATGCGCAGGACCGCGCGGATCATGGACCAGGTCCGCGCCCTGCTGGGCCTCCAGCGCACCATCTCCATCAACGGCGTCCGCTACATCGAGACGGGCTCTGAGAGCCTCCGACGTGCACTCTCGCGCCGCGGCGGCGGTTCCAAGGAGTACATCGCCGAGTTCTCCGATGGCCACCGCATGCTGATCCACTGCACGCACAGGCGCGTCTTTGCGGATCTCATGGACGCAAGGCTCATGCCCTGCTACGAGATGCTCCTTCCCTACCTCCGCCCCGGCATGCGCGTGCTCGATTTCGGCTGCTCGACGGGCTTCGGCGCCGCGTGGCTGCTCGACGCCGTCGGTCCCTCGGGCGCCGTCGTCGCCATCGACCGCGACCGCCAGAGCATCGAGTTTGCCCAGCGCCGCTACGCCGCTCCCAACGCCGCCTTCGAAGAAGGTTGGATCAACGCACTCTCGGGTGAAACCGACGGCGCCTTTGACCTGGTCGTCGCCCTCGACGCCTTCCAGAACGACGATGAACCCGTCGCCGCACTCAAGGAACTCTGGCGAGTCCTCAAGCCCGGCGGATGGATGCTCATCGTCACCCCAGCGCCCCTGGGACCGGGGCACACCAGGCCCATCGACGCACCACGTGCATTCGAACCCAAGGAACTCTCCGCCCTTGTCCGCGGTGTGTGCGAAGCCCAGGTCCGTGCACAAGCCGACGAAGCCGGTGAGCCCGCCGCCATCCGCTGGGATGAAGGCTCCGTCGACCCCTCCAAGCCCCAGCCTCCGGCAACCCCTCCCGCGCCCCCCGCACCCGAAGGCCGCGCAGAGCAGATCTCCCCCGCCTCGACTCCGGATCACGCAGGCGTTCTCATCAGCAAGCCCGCACGCTGACCCGTGACCCGTATAAATGCCAGTCATTCCACGGTAAACGGCAATTAACAGCGCATCAACAGCGCGTCAATTGACATTTCACAGCGTACGGATTATGATCGGATTGTGTTTCAGCCAACGTTTCAGATTACCAATGAGATCTCAAGATCACTCTCTGTGATCGATGCAGACCGCAGGGCGGTGCAGGAACTCCCCATCGATGTGCCGATGCTCGCGAGTCTGCGAGAGTCTGCAAAGCTCCTGACCGCCCACTACTCGACGCAGATCGAAGGGAATCGGCTGACACAGCAGCAGGTCCGCGAGGTGATCGCAGGGACCCACCTTCCCGGTCGTGAACGCGACGAAGCAGAGATTCGTCACTATTACGATGCGATCGAGTTCGTCGAACGCGAGGCAGAACGCCGCGTCACTCTCACTGAACGCCAGATCCAGTCAATCCACGGGCTCGTGATGTTCGGCACGTCCGCACCGACACCCTATCGCGATGGTCAGAACGTCATCCGCGATAGTGCAGCCGGCGGCATTGTCTACATGCCTCCCGAGGCCCGGGACGTCGCGGTGCTCATGGATGAACTGGTCACCTGGGTCAACTCGCAGATTGCAAGTGCATCACTCCCTGTTCCGATCATCGCTGCGTGCGCCCACTACCAGTTCGCAACCATTCATCCTTATTACGATGGCAACGGGAGAACGGCACGACTCCTCACAACCCTCATTCTCCACCTGCAAGGCTACGGGTTGAAAGGGATCTACTCGCTCGAGGAGTACTACGCAAGAGACCTCGCCTCGTACTACCGCGCACTCTCGATCGGTCCGTCGCACAACTACTACCTCGGTCGTGCGGAGGCGGATATCACGTCGTTTATCCAGTATTTCACGATGGGAATGGCAGATGCATTTGCCAAGGTCCGCACCCGCGCGGATCAGGCTGCGTCCCGCGGCGCAATCGATCACTCCATGGCGCTCCGCGAGCTCGATCCTCGGCTCCGTCGCTTGCTCCCCGTCTTTCGGAGGCAGGGAACCGCGAACGTTGCCGAGATGGCAACCCATCTTGCTCTGAGCCCGCGAACACTCCGCCCACTCTGTGCGAAGTGGGTTGAGCAGGGATTCCTCGAGATCAGCGACGAATCCCGCCGCAACCGCACCTACCGGCTCACACTCAAGTGGGCACAAGTCACGATCTAACCCCGCCGTTCATCCCGTGTTCTCAACCATCCTGCTCAACTGCTCCGCGGGGATCTGCGGCGGCTGCTCAAGACGCAGCCAGCGCAATCGGTTGCACGATGAACACCTCCCCAGGATCCGCTTGCCGATCGACCGTGCCCCGATCCGCAGGCCGCCGACCTCTTCGAGCGTCTTCCATCGCCCGCAGGTCCCGCACGAGAGGATCCACGTCTGGTTGGTGATGGGCTTCTTCGCCGAATCACTGCTCTGCTCAGTGCTCATCTCAATCGCCTCCCAGGAGTGCCAATCCGGTTCTTTCTACAAGTGCTCGTGGCACGGGCCTCTGGCCTGTGTCTACCCCGCTCTACATGCCTTTGAACAACGCTCCGCGGCACAAGGTTGTTGGGATCCTCCCGCGTTGCATTTCCACCCGAGTTGCTGAAGTCTCTCACGCTCCCTCCATGCACAATCACAAGTCTCGTAACCGCTTTTTGAAAACCTCTCGTTTCACGGTACATTGGTTTCCCCAAGACCCATGTCCCGTCAAATGCCGCATCCATGACTGCCTCCCTGCACCAAACCCCTGCCTCCTCCGCCCCCCTCCTCGCCGCGCGAGGTATCGAAAAGTCCTTCGGACCCGTCCGTGCGCTCCGCGGCGTCGATTTCCAGCTCGCCCCCGGCCAGATCCATGTGCTGATGGGGGAGAACGGCGCGGGCAAAAGCACGCTGATCAAGGCCCTCTCGGGTGTTCACCCGCCCGATGCGGGCACGCTCGAACTCCAAGGCCGTGCCATCGCCCCCACCTCCCCGCGCGAAGCAGAAGCACAGGGCATCAGCACCGTCTTCCAGGAAGTGAACCTGATTCCCCACATGTCCGTCGCCGAGAACATCACCCTCGGCCGCGAGAAGGTCTCGCGAATCCTCCGCCGCATCGACCGTGCCGACAGCCGCCGCCGCGCACAGGCCGCCATCGCACGCCTGGGGGTGGATATCAACGTCCGCCGCGAACTCGCCTCGTGCTCGATCGCCCAGCAGCAGCTCGTCGCCATCGCCCGCGCGCTCGATGTCTCCTCGAAAGTCCTCATTCTCGATGAACCGACCTCAAGCCTGGATCGCGAGGAAGTCCGCCATCTCTTTGAGATCATGCGGCGCCTGCGCGGCCAGGGCCTGGGGATCATCTTCATCACGCACTTTCTCGACCAGGTCTACGAAGTCGCCGACCGCATCACGATCCTCCGCGATGGCAAGCGCGTCGGCGAGTACGACCCCGCCGCGCTGCCGAGGTTCGAACTCGTCAGCCTCATGATCGGCCGTGAATTCAAGCCCGCCGAGCGGCCGGCCCCGCCGGCGGCCGGGCAGCGGTCAGCACACGCCCCCTTCCTCCGCGCATCGGGCCTCGGCCGGCCCGGCACGGTCAGGAACATCTCGCTTGACATCGCCCCCGGCGAATCCCTCGGGCTTGCCGGCCTCCTGGGTTCGGGAAGGACCGAAACCACGCGCCTTCTCTTCGGCGCAGACCGCGCGGAAGAAGGAACACTCACCATCGATGGCCGCCCCGCACCGATCACATCACCCCGCCGCGCCATCCGTGCTCGCATCGCGCTCACGACCGAGGACCGCAAAGCCCTGGGCATCCTCCCCAACCTCTCCGTGCACGAAAACATCCTGATCGCGCTCCAGGCCGCCCGCGGCACGCTGCGCCCGATCAGGGGCCGCGAAGCACACGACCTGGTCTTGGGCTTCATCCGATCCCTGGGCATCAAGACGCCCTCCGCGCAGACGCCGATCCGCAACCTCTCCGGGGGCAATCAGCAGAAGGTGCTCCTCGCACGCTGGCTCGCCACCGATCCCCGCCTCCTCATGCTCGATGAGCCCACCCGCGGCATCGACGTCGGCGCCAAGGCCGAGATCGAGAGACTCATCGAATCCCTCCGCCAGCGCGGCATGGCCCTCCTGCTCGTCGGTTCAGACCTTGAAGAGATCGCCCGCCTGTGTGCACGCGTCATCGTCCTCCGCGACCGCCGCCAAGTCGCCGAGCTGCAGGGAGATCAGTGCCACCCCGCCGCCATCATGGCCGCCATCGCCGCCGAGCATGACGCCTCGGGGAAGACGGACTCGGATGGTACAGGGCCGCCGGGTGTTCAGAGGCTGTAAAACCAGTTTCAATCGCCGAATCTATCCCGCACAAAGCCCGGAAACACCCCCGGATGGTTCCTCGCGACATTCCGTTCCGCTATTCTCATGTGCACGCAGTTGGAGCACCTATGGCGACCCAGTGGTCAGATTCGATCGTTGTTGCCGAGCTTGAGGATGAGCCTTCGCTCTCCGAGGAGCTCTCGGCCCTCTTTGACCGCGCGAGCAAGGCGCCGACGGACAAGGTTCCGAACATGGTGCTTAACCTCGCCCGCGTTTCCTACATCAGCTCTTCCAACCTCGCCCAGCTCCTGCGCCTGCGCAAGCGACTGACCGAGGCCAGCCGCCAGATCCGCATCTGCTGCGTCTCGGATGAAGTCTGGTCGGTGCTGCTCGTCACGGGCCTCGACAAGGTCTTCCGCTTCTCGCCCGACGTGATGACCGCCCTCGCGGGGCTCCAGATCGAGTCCGAGCGCTCCGCCAAGGGCTGATCGCACGCCGCCCAATCCGTGAACCCGTCGGCATCCCGACCGTACGTGGTTGTGTCACCCGTGGGAGCATCTCCATCCTGCGTGCCGCGGGCCGCGTGCCCGCGGCAAACACCCGCCGCCATGACCACGCTCCCCTTCGCAACCCCCGCGCCCGACATCGACACCACGGGCAAGACCCCCGTCGCGCAGCTCGTCGACGTCCGCAAGACCTATTACAAGCCCGACGGCACGATCATGGTCGAGGCACTCCGCGGCGTGAACATCTCGATCTGCCAGGGCGAATACGTCGCCATCATGGGCGCATCGGGCTCGGGCAAGTCCACGCTCATGTACCTGCTGGGATGTCTCGATCGCCCCACCTCCGGGCAGTACCTGCTCGACGGCCAGGATGTGGCCCACATGCCCGACCGCGAACTCTCCCAGTTCCGCGGCCGCAAGATCGGCTTTATCTTCCAGTCCTTCAACCTCATCCCCCAGCTCACGATCGAGGAGAACGTCGAAGTCCCGCTCTTCTACCAGGGGATGGAAAAGCCCCAGCGCCGGGCCAAGGCCATCGAGGCCCTCAAGCTCGTCGAACTCGACCACCGCGTCGGGCACCGCCCCAGCGAGCTCTCCGGCGGCCAGCAGCAGCGTGCCGCGATCGCACGTGCACTCGTCACCGATCCCATCGTCCTCATGGCCGACGAACCCACCGGCAACCTCGACTCCACCACCGGGGCGGCGATCCTCCGCACATTCGAGCGCCTCCACGAACGCGGCATGACCATCGTCATGGTCACGCACGACCCCGCCATCGGTCGCCGCGCTGGCCGCGTCATCCGCATGAAGGATGGCGACGTCGAGTCCGACATACGCCAGGAGCGATCGATCGCCGCCGAGGTCCAGGAAACCCCCGGTATTCTCGCCGGGAATTGACCTTATCTCCGAGCCTCTGAACCCGCCTCTCCCGTTATCGGCATGGGGTCTTCGGGGAATACTCGCCGCCGCCGCTGGGCGTGATTCAAACATTGTCCGACGTCATGATCCATGCCGTCGAGTCGTCAGCGATCTGATCCCATCCGCTCCATGATCATCGCCCTCTTGTGGGCGGCGGCGGTCGCGGTGGGGGTGTGCCTGCACGCGGGCGCTGAATCGTCACCGTCGGACGGCGGCGGGGGACCGCACGTGCTTCCCCCGATCGCCGCGCTCAAGACGCCCCCCGGCGTTCCGCTCATCGCGATGGCGCTCCACCCGCGCTGCCCCTGTTCTCCCGCGAGCGTCGACGAACTCGAGTCACTCGCCGGACGTTCATTCCAGCCGGTGACCGTGGTGGTGCTCGTCTCAACACCGGCCGAAGACAGCGAGGAATGGGATGAGGCCTTCGACCGCATCTCGCGCAAGCTCACCTCGATGAGAGTCATCAAGGATCGGGCCGGCGCGATCGCCGCCTCCCTGGGCATGCACGCCTCGGGCGCGACGCTGATCTACGACTCCGCGGGGCGCCTGGTCTTTTCGGGAGGCCTCACGCTCGCACGCGGCATGGCGGGTGCCAACCCCGCCGCGATCGAGGCGATGAAGCGTGCAGGCTGTTCAGAGGCCGCCTTGCCCGTCGACACGCACTCGCCGGTCTTTGGTTGCAGGCTCATCGAGCCCGGACACCGCGAGGAAGTCCGGTGAACTCCAGCGACCCCGCCATACTCAAGCGTGCACACGCCATCTACGACGAGCAGGTGCAGCTCCGCCGCGAACGAGCCTGCCGCGTCTTTGCCTGGCTCCTTGGGTTCCAGTGGCTCGCCGCCGTGGTGGGCGCGCTGGTGGTGGCCCCCTACTCATGGATAGGCCAGGAGCGGCAGGTTCATTTTCACGTCTGGATCGCGGTCTTCCTGGGCGGCCTGCTCACGCTCGCGCCCCTGGCCCTGATCGCCCGGACGCCGGCCGCCAAGCTCACCGGCCACGTGATCGCCGTGTGCCAGATGCTCTTCTCCGCGCTCCTGATCCACGTGAGCGGCGGACGGCTCGAAACCCACTTCCACATCTTCGGTTCGCTGGCGTTCCTGGCCATCTTCCGTGAATGGCCGCTGCTGATCACCGCGAGCGTCGTGGTCGCGGTCGATCATTACATCCGCGGCGTCTTCATCCCCCTCTCGGTCTTCGGGATCGACCAGCCATCTCCCTTCCGATGGGTGGAGCACACCGCCTGGGTCGTCTTTGAGAACATCGTCCTCATCACCTTCACGCTCATCAGTTCAAAGGAGCTCCGTTCGTCGGCCCTCGATCGTGCACGCATCGAGCTCAGCCGCGACCTGGTCGAGGCCGAAGTGCGCGAACGCACGCTCGAGCTCACGCAGATCGCCGAGGCCCTCCGCGCCAGCGAGTGCAAGACCCGCGCTGCGATGGACGCCGCCGAGTGCGCCAGCCGGGCCAAGAGCCAGTTCCTGGCCAACATGAGCCACGAGATCAGGACGCCGATGACCGCCATCATCGGCTTCACCGAGCTCTTCGAGGATGAGCAGACCCCCGCCGAGCGCACCGAACTGGTCCGCGTCATCCGCCGCAACGGCGAGCACCTTCTCCTGCTCATCAACGACATCCTCGACCTTTCCAAGATCGAGGCCGGCCGCATGGCCGTCGAGCACGTCAGGGCCGACATCCGCGAGATCGTGGCCCAGGTCGGCGATCTCCTCCGCGGCCGGGCCCAGGCCAAGTCGATCGGCTTTCACGTCACATGCCCTGCGCTCCCCCAGTTCATCTCCGACCCCCTGCGGCTCCGGCAAATCCTGGTCAACCTCGTGGGCAACGCCATCAAGTTCACCGATCGAGGCACCGTCCACCTCGAAGTCGCCGCAAGCGCGATGGATGCCGAATCCATCACGCTCGTGTGCACCGTGCGCGACACCGGCATCGGCATGGACGCCGCCACTATTTCCAACCTCTTCCGCCCCTTCACGCAGGCCGATGAATCCATGAGCCGCAGGTTCGGCGGCACCGGCCTGGGTCTTTTCATCTCCCGACGGCTCGCCGACCTGCTGGGCGGGTCCATCGTCGCCCAGAGCGAGCCCGGACGGGGGTCGGCTTTCACCTTCACGCTCCGGGCCCCGCTCGCCGACGCGGTCTCCTCGCACCCGCCCGTCGCCGCACCCTTGCCAGAATCGCTCCTGGGTTCGATCCTCCTGGCTGAGGATGGTCCCGACAACCAGCGGCTCCTCGCCACCCACCTTCGCCGCGCGGGCGCCATCGTCGAGATCGCCCCCGACGGGGAAGTCGCCCTCGCGCTCGCCGCCGACTCGCTCGCGCGCCACGCCCCCTTTGACCTCATCCTCATGGACATGCAGATGCCCGTCACCGACGGGTACACCGCCGTCGCGGAACTCCGCAAACGCGGTTGGAAGGGGCCGATCATCGCCCTGACGGCCCACGCCATGCCCGGCGACCGCGAGCGATGCCTCCAGGCCGGGTGCGATGACTATCTGACCAAGCCCATCCCCCGGGCCCGCCTCATCGAAGCGTGTGCACACCACCTCGCCACCCTTCCAACATCCCGCCGCGTCCCCTCCGCCGCGTAATTGCCGCGTCCGGCATGCAAGGCCGACACAGGCCCCGAACTTCCCTATAGTCCGGCCCTCACAAACCGCCTCCAGACCGGCCGCCAGACTCAGGCCCGGGGTGGATGCAGGCCCACCGTGAGTTTCGGAGTTCGCCGTGCCCTACACCCTCCGTCCCGAAGAAGGCCTGACCGTCGACGCCGACAACATCAAGTACGTGGCCAGCCACGTCGACACCGGCGACCGGTGGATCCTCAACTTCGGGCCCCAGCACCCCGCCACCCACACCACGCTCCGGCTCGTCCTGGAGCTCGATGGCGAGCGCGTGGCCAGGTGCACACCGCACATCGGGTATCTCCACTCGGGCTTTGAGAAGCTCGGCGAGCACCTGGATTACAACCAGTACGTGACGATCGTCTCGCGGATGGACTACCTCTCCCCCATCCACAACGACATCACATGGCACATGGCCGTCGAGCGCCTCTTTGGCATCGACATCACGCCCCGCTGCAAGGTCCTTCGCACCATCATGAACGAGATGGGGCGGATCCAGAACCACCTCCTGTGCGTCGCCGCCGCCGGGCTCGACCTGGGCGCCCTCACCGGATTCCTCTACGGCTTCAATCCCCGCGAGAAGATCTACGACATCGTCGACTACATCTCCGGCCAGCGCTTCCACCCCGATTGGACACGCGTCGGCGGCCTGATGCAGGACCTCCCCGATGAAGAGACCTTCAAGCGGATGGTCAAGAACTTCATCCGCGATGACCTCCCCCAGGCCGTCAAGGAACTCGAAGGTCTCCTCAACCGAAACCGCATCTTCGTCGACCGCACACAGGGGATCGGCACGATCTCCAGGGAAGACGCGATCAGTTGGTCCCTCTCCGGCCCGTGTGCACGCGCCAGCGGCGTCAAGCGCGACCTCCGCAAGGACATGCCCTACCTCTGCTACCAGAACAACTGGGATGGCCAGGGCGCTGAGGCCGTCAAGTTCAACGTCATCGTCGCCGACGGGGGCGACGCCCTGTGCAGGTACCTCGTCCGCGTCGAGGAGATCAAGCAGTCGGTCCGCATCATCGAGCAGCTCATCGACAACATCCCCGCCGGGCCCGTCGACACCTTCGCCGATTCCAAGGTCGTTAAGCCCAACAAGAAGGATGTCTACGGCTCGATCGAAGGGCTCATCCAGCACTTTGAACTCATCATGACCAACCGCGGCTGGAAGGCCCCGATCGCAGAGTCCTACGGCTGGAACGAAGGCCCCAATGGCGAGCAGGGCTTTTACATCGTCTCCGATGGCGGCCCCCGCGCCTGGCGCGTCAAGACGAGGCCCGCCTGCTTCATCAACTACTCGATGATGCAGAAGATCACCGAGGGCCACATGCTCGCCGACATCGTCGCCATCCTCGGCTCGATCAACGTCGTCGCGGCCGAGCTCGACAGGTAAGTCATCAAGCCTCGAACAACCGGTGATTCCACCCCTCGATCCGGGCCACGCGTCCGGATCGTGTTATTTCTATGACACGTATGGTGCGCGCAAAAATAGAATCTGCACCACGATTGGCCGGGTTCGATTCTGAGCGTCGGGTTGGGGCCGCAGGTCCAGCCAGGAACCGACGCCAGCACGCCCTCTCCAGATCGATTTGCAAACATCGCAAGCTTCATGCGCGCATCACCTGACATCCATGCGCTTTCCGCCGCCCGCCGCCCGCCGCCTGCTATCTGCCGTCTGCCGTCTGCCGTCTGCTATCCGCGGTCGCTCCGTGGTACCCTACCGCCCGATGGACCACCTCAAGACCTTCATCCGCGAAGTCCCCGATTTTCCCAAGCCCGGGATCATGTTCCGGGACTTCACACCCCTGCTCGCCGACCCGCGGGGGCTGGCGCTGGCGGTCGAGCTCATGGCCAACCCCTACCGCGGACAGGGGGTGGAGATGGTGGTGGGGGCCGAGTCACGCGGGTTCATCTTCGGGATCGCGATTGCCCAGGCCTTGTCTGCGGGCTTTGTCCCCGTCCGCAAGCCCAGGAAGCTCCCGCGCAAGGTCCACTCGGTCACCTACGACCTTGAGTACGGCACCGACACGCTCGAAATGCACGAGGATGCGATCTCACGGGGCAAGCGCGTCCTGCTCGTGGATGATCTGCTGGCCACCGGCGGGACCCTGCGTGCATGCTGCGAACTGGTCACGCGCACCGGCGCCTCCATCGTCGGGATCACCGTCCTGATCGAACTCCTCGCACTCAAGGGCCGGGAGCGGTTCCGGGAATACGGTGAGCTGCATTCGGTCATTCAGTACTGAGGCATTGGGGATTGGGCATCAGGCACTGGTGAAGAAGCAGAGAGCAGGCATTGAGGCAGCAGGCATCAGGCACCGCACAACAGTCATGTCGCAGAGGCGTTGATGGATAACCCCTCGCACCTCCCCGCCCGCGCCAAGTGCCCTCCTACCTCAATGCCTCGACGCCTTGATGCCTTGATGCCTTGATGCCTGATGCCCGATGCCTGATGCCCGATGCCTGATGCCTGATGCCTTCCCCAAAAACGAAGAACCCCTGCACAGGGTGTCCCGTGCAGGGGTGCTGGTTTGATCTCAAACTTGGAGGCCGTGATTAGCGGCGGCGGCGGGTCGCGGCCAGGCCACCCAGACCCATGAGGGCGAGTGCACCGGGGGCGGGGACGGCGACCGTGATCGTGCCGGTGTCGCCGGTCGCACCGGTCAGGGCGAGGCCCGAGGTCGAGCTCGAAGTCTCGTAGGCCTTGAACGAGGTGATCTGGGGCACGTCGATCGCGAGGACGATCTGGCGGTTGTCACCAGCGCCCAGGTTCACCTTGAACTTGAAGACCGTGGCGACCTTGTTGGTGTTGAAGTTCGAGCCCAGGGCGCCCGGCGTGTTCTGCGAGGTCGAGATGCCGGCGTTGGGGTTGTTGGAGTTGTCGCCCTTGGCGTCGATGCGGAGGCTGTTGCTCGCTTCGTACACCTGCTGGGTCTGACCACCGAAGTCAAAGCCGGCGAGGCGGCCGTCGGTCGCGTTGCCCTTGCCGGCGGAGAGGTCGATCGAGTCGTCACCACCGAAGTCCCAGCCGTTGGCGTTGGTGCTCGTGACGTTGTAGCGAGCGCCCGAGATGCCGTAGTACTGATCGGGGATGCTCATCACGACGCGGACGAAGACCGAGGTGCCGGCCGCGACCGCGATGTCGTTCGACCAGTTCGCATCGTCCGTGGAGAACTGAAGCGACAGGTTCGAATCAGGACGGGCGGTGGCGACGGTGGCGAGACCAGCGACGGCGACGAGACCAAGAGCCAGCTTCTGCATGACAATCTCCTTCAAACAAATTTGAGGACTTGTGTACTTCTGGATGGCGGAGCCTCTCACATCGCTCCGCGTTCATCTCACCCACCGGGAATATGACCTACGCCGGAAGTTCCGCCAGCGAAGTTGAGAGAAAATCTTCCGGTTATCCCGTGTACGCCGCTTTGAACGCCTTCAAGGCCTGCGCCGATGTGCATCCCGGCGCAAGAGCCCGCCCAGTCCACTCCCCGCGGCGTGTGCACACCGGTGCACACCTCAACCCACTCCCGCGCTCCACGCCCGCAGACCCGCCGGCCCGAGCTGCAACGGGCCCAGGCATCTGAACGCACACAAACCCAGGCCGGTTGCAAGCTCTCCGTCAACCCCACCCTCTCCCACCCAACTCCGCGTTCTCCCATTCGCTCTTCCTCTATGGAGACAACCTGCGGCACATGGGCCAGGCCGCGGGGGGCGGTGCACACGGGCGGGGAGAGGGTCAGAGGATGCCGCCGGCGGAAGCGACCAAGAAGGAGCAGGGAACGCCGCGTTCGTTCGCATGTTGATCGGATGCGAGTGTTTTCCCCGGTTCACAAGTCGGGCGCAGGGCGGCAGTTGGGAAGCATGCCGAACGCGAAGCGAACGAACTGGTTCAAAGAATCTGCAACTTCGGCGGGGGCTTTTTGAACGTGGTCGGAACCTCGGGCAACTGCGCCGCGAATCGGAA
Source organism: Phycisphaerales bacterium (assembly GCA_035298585.1). GTDB lineage: Bacteria > Planctomycetota > Phycisphaerae > Phycisphaerales > UBA1924 > JAEUJB01. The sequence goes on along the minus strand of DATGXW010000319.1, from coordinate 3,104 downwards.
TCGGTCCGGCATGGTCTGGTTCAGTCCATCCGCCGGGTTTGAGTGGGTGCGGTGATGTAAGAACGGTTTGTACGGCCTGTGCAGGCGCTAAGCGGCGCGGTGCAGGGTTTTTCAGGCGATGCGGTGGCACGAGCCTCGTTCCGCGTGCATCGTCGGTTCTGTCAGATTCGTTCGCACACAGGTTCCACATCAGGCTCTTCGCAGATCAGGAGATTGAGAAATGAAGAACGTTCTGGGTATCGTCGCTGTCGCCGGTCTCGCCTCGGTTGCTGCCGCTCAGTCGGCCAGCCTGTCGCTCGAGTTCTCGACCGATAACTCGGTCTGGAGCAACGATGTCGCGGTCACCGAAGGCACGGCCGCCGTCTGGGTTCGCGTCGTCATGACGATCCCCGACAGCTACTACGGCATCTCTGGCGCCCGTTACAACATCACCTCGCTGGCTGGTGATTGGGACAACGGCGGCAACGATTCGATCGACCTCACCGCTGGCAAGGGCAGCGCGACCGACGGCCGTCTGGCCGGCTTTGACTTCGGTGGCCAGACCCAGCAGGTCTATGAAACCGGCAACCAGCTCCGCATCGACGCCAAGGGCGACAACGCCAACAACGTGAACGCGGGTATCTCGACCTCGCAGAACACCCCCGGCGCCCTGGGCACCAACTTCAACACCAACAAGTCGGCCGTCGTCTACAAGTTCTCGATCGCCCTCCACGCGGCCCACGCCGCCGGCGACGTGATCACCCTCCGCATCATGGACGGTGGCGCGAACGGCTCGCCCGACAACATCACCTCGTTCAAGGCCTACGAGACCGCTTCCTCGACCGCTGGCGTCCAGCTCTCGGGTGAAATCGGCGACACCGGCACGATCACCTTCGTCCCGGTTCCCGCTCCCGCGGCCCTGGCCGTCGCCGGCATGGCTGGCCTCGCCGCCGCCCGTCGCCGCCGCTAATTCAGCGGAAGCGATTGGTCGGACAGTTCTGTCATGAATCGACCCTCGCACGTGCAAACGTGCGAGGGTTCTTTTTTGGACCCCGCGTGACGAGGGCGGGAGCGTCGTTGCGAGCGTTGATGTCGTGCACCCCGCGGGAGGGATCACCGCGGGCGCATGCCCCTCGCGATTGGTGTGTGCACCTTCGACGCACACCGCTCCTGCGTGTGTATCCTGTGTCCGCCATGAGCAGCACCGCCACACCCGCGTTCACCGAGTCTTCGATCACCAGGGTTCCTTCTGAATCGTCGCTGGTGGACTGCATGGGCGGGTGCTCGCGCATGGAGATCAAGATCCATGAACACGGGTTCCTGGCCTTGGTCGATGCGATGCCGCGATTGATTCCCCAGGGGCAGACCGGGGACTTTGCCATCGTCCAGGCCGCGCGCGTGTCGTACGGGCAGGGGACCAAGCAGGTCAACGAGGACCGCGGACTCATCCGCTACCTGCTCCGGCATCGGCACACCACACCCTTTGAGATGGTGGAGTACAAGTTCCACGTCTCGATGCCGATCTTCGTGGCCCGGCAGTGGATCCGGCACCGGACGGCCAACGTGAACGAGTATTCCGCCCGGTACTCGATCATGCCCGACCGGTTTTATGTCCCGCCCATCGACGCGATCCGCAAGCAGTCGCGATCCAATCGCCAGGGCGGGGAGGAAGTCTTCCGGACCGATGGCGGCGGGGCCCATGTGCAGGATTCCCTCCCCGCGACCGAGGAGATCCGCACCGCCGAGGAGTTCCTGACCTATCTGAAGGATGTCGAGGGTTTCTACACCCGGTACCTGGGCCTGGCGGAAAAGGGCGTGAGCCGGGAATTGGCCCGGATTGGGCTTCCGGTGAACATGTACACGCAGTGGTACTGGAAGAGTGATCTCCATAACATCTTGCGTTTCTTGAGTTTGCGCATGGATCCCCACGCCCAGGCGGAGATCCGGATCTACGCCAGCGCGATGGAGGCGCTGCTGCGGCCATTGGTGCCGCACACGCTGGAGGCATGGCGTGATTATGAGTGGGAATCGCTGCGTCTGACGCGGCTTGAGATTGATGCGATCCAGCGGTGGCGTGGTGGGGGAAGCATCGAGCTGGAGTCGGCCAATGCACGCGAACGTGCGGAGTGGCTGACGAAGGCGGCGCGTCTTGGATTGGTGAAGTCCGAATAACCAATTCATACCCGAACGTGCGGTGGCTGTAACCCTCGTGCGCTTACGAGGGTTTGAAGTCCATTTCTGGAAAAAGTGGCAAATGGGGGAACTTGAGGCAGACTTGGTGCGGACAGGGATGTGTTCCGCCAGCGCTCAGATTGCGCGGATGCAGAATTTTGCGGCGGTGCGCTCAAAAAAGCCTTGCAAGGGTTGCGACCCCCCCGTATTCTCCTCACGGGTCAGGTGAACACGTTTCCGCATGTTCACCAAAGTTTCCGCGTTTCCGCATTCTTTCCATAGTGAGGAGATTGACATGAAGAACGTTCTTGGTCTCATCGCTGTCGCTGGCCTGGCCACGGCTGCTGTCGCCCGTCCTGATCCCAACCTGAGCCTGGTCTTCTCGACCGACAACGGCGGTTCGTGGACCAGCGACGCGGCGGTTCTCCCCGGCGCGACCGTCCTGGTCGGCGTCGTCATGAACGTGCCCGACAGCTTCTACGGCATCTCGGGCGCCCGCTACAACGTCACGGCCTCGGGCTGGGATGTTGGTGGCAGCGACTCGGTCGACCTCACCCCGGGCAAGGGCTCGGCGACCGACGGCCGCCTCGCCGGCTTCGACTTCGGTGGTCAGACCCAGCAGATCTTCGAGACCGCTGGCAACCTCCGCATCGACGCCAAGGGTGACACCGGCAACAACCCCAACGCCGGTATCTCGACCTCGCAGAACACCCCCGGCGCTCTGGGCGCTTCCTTCAACACCAACAAGACGGCCCTCGTCTACCGCTTCGCTGTCACGACCCACGCCGGCCACGGCGCTCTGGACGTGATCACCTTCTCGATCGGTCAGAACCAGATCACCTCCTTCAAGGGCTACTCGAGCTCGTCCTCGACCTCGGGCACCGACATCACCGGCGCGACCGGCGACTCGGGCACGATCACCTTCGTCCCCGCTCCCGCCTCGCTCGCCCTGG
>DATGXW010000318.1:0-7147 GCA_035298585.1 Phycisphaerales bacterium | reverse complement strand
TGTTCTGCGACACCATCACCGCCTTGCGTGACCAGTGCGGTGACGAACTGGCCGACCGCCTGCCCTGCCGCGCTGGTTGCCTCTCAGCCGCCGAGCGGGAATGGCCGCGGGCGGGTGGTGACGGCGGAGGCCTGGGAACGGGGCGAAAAGATGCACGGGGGGCGGGTGGCGGGGGCGATTGTTTACAACGGCGAGTTGTACAACGACCACGAGCTGCGCGAAGAGCTGCGGGCCCGTGGTGTGGAGTTCGCGTCGGGGAGTGACACCGAGACGGTGGCGGCGGCGCTTGGCGCGTGGGGCGAGCGCGGGGTTGACCGGCTGCGCGGGATGTACGCGATCGCGTGGGTGGATCTTGATCGCGGGCGCATGCTCTTGGCGCGGGATCCTTTGGGCATCAAGCCGCTGTACTTTGCAAAGGTCCGTGCTGGTGACCGTGACGTCGTGTACGCGGGGAGCGAAGTGCGGTCCGTGCTTGCCGGCGGGGGTGTGGACGCAAGGCCCGACCCCGTGGTGGTGAGTTCGTACCTGACGACGATCCGCACCACGCTGGGGGAGCGGACGCTGTACCGGGGGATATCCACGCTTGAGCCGGGCCAGCGGCTCGTGTGGGTTGCGGAGGAGGACCGGCTTGTACGCGGCGGGTGGTCAAGCTGGGATGACGCGGCCGGGTCCACGGGAACCGGGCGTGCGATGGATGTGGACGGGATCCGCGCGACGGTGGTTGAATCGGTTCGGCGGCATCTGCGGTCGGATGTGCCGGTCTGCTGCCTGCTTTCGGGGGGGCTTGACAGCTCGATCATCGCGAGGTGTGCACATGACTTGTCGGAGGGGTTTCGCGGGCGGGAGATGACGACCTTCTGCGCGGGGGCGGATGCGGGTGCGGGAGGATCGGACGACTTTGCGTTCGCGGCGAGGATGGCGCGGGAGGTGGGGTCGACGCACATTGAGGCGAGGGTGACGCGCGAGATGTTCAAGGAGCGGTGGGCGTCGATGGTGGCCCGGATGGGGCTGCCGCTGAGCACGCCCAACGAGGTGGCGATCAACGAGGTTGCCAGGACGCTGCGGTCGATGGGGTACACCGTGGCGTTGAGCGGCGAGGGCGCGGATGAACTCTTCGGCGGGTACGACGTGATCATGTCCATGTGCGGGCGGATGGTGCGCGAGGATCCGGCCGGGTGGAGGGGCAAGGGAGGAGGGTTTCACGTTGATGTTGCGGCGTGGGTGCCGGTGGAGGCAAAGGGGACGGTGCTCAAGGGTGATGTGCACACGGCCGGGGAGCATGATGCGGTGCTGGTGGGTGAGTATGAGCGGATATTTGGGGAATGCACACGGGGCGTGGGGGATGCTGAGGGATTGCAGGCGCACCTGCGGTTCCAGCGTCGTGTGAACCTTGGGGGTCTCTTGCTGCGGCTGGACCAGGCGACGATGCTGGAATCGGTGGAAGGCCGGACACCGTTTGCGGACAGCGTGGTGGCGAGCGCGGCGGAGGGGCTGGGGATGGGCATGAAGTTTGAGGAGGGTCCGGGGGGTTTGCACAGGACCAAGATCGCGCTGCGCGAGGCGTTCGCGGGCGTGCTGCCGGCGGAGATCGCGACGCGGCCGAAGGCGAGTTTTCCGCTGCCGTTCCAGGGATGGGTCGGCGACATGGTGGGTGTGCTGCGCGACTCGAGCTTTGCGCGGGAGTGGTTTACAGAGGAAGCGGTGGCGACGGTGTGCACATACCCGGAACGAGCCTGGAAGTTCGCGTGGCCGATGGTGAATCTTGGGGTTTGGGCGGGGAGGTAGTGGAGCGGGTGAGACGAGATGGAGTAGACACAGGCGGGACGCCTGTGCCACGAGGACGGGTAGAAGAGAAGGGAAGAGAAGGCGGGGCCTGGGAAGGCCCCGCTTCACGATGTGGGCTTGTGATGCCTGGACCGCTCAGAGCAAAGGGCCACAGGAGCAAAGCGCCAAAGGGCCAAAGGCGGAGGTGTTGAAAGGTGGGCCTGTGATGCCTGCCCCTGCGTCAGAGCACGCAGGAGCAGGGCACCCGGATTGAAAGGCAGTGTGGGTTGTGGGTTTGGGATGCCTGCCCCGCTCAGAGCAGCGGAGCAGGGCACCCGACACCCGGCACCCGGCACCCGGCACCCGGCACCCGAGGAAAGTTACTTGTCGTAGCCCAGGGCATCAAAGAGCGTGATGTCGGTGGTGCGGAGGAAGTTGGGATAGAAAGTTTCGCCGTAGCTGAAGGCGGGGTCCATGATGCCGATGGCGGGGACCTGCTCGCGCCAGTGGCTGGCCTGCCAGGGTGAGCCGTCGCTGAAGCGGATCTCGCTGGTGATGTCGTCGAAGTTCACGTCGTCGTTGGGGTTGTTGAAGACGCACCAGCGCGGGCGGGCGGTGAACTCGGCGGCGGTGTCGGGGTTGAAGTCGCTGGCGCCGTCGGTGCGGCGGAAGCGGAAGATGTCCATCGCCTCGATGTCGTTGACGCGGAAATCAACGCCGCTGGTGCAGCCCAGGGCGTGGCCGGTTTCGTGGATGATGACGTCCTGCAGCGAGATCGTGTTGACGGTGACGCCGTTGGAGGGGTCGTAATCGAAGGGGAAGTTGGTGCTGTACTGCATCGAGGCGTCGTTGCCGGCGATGGTGCCGCCGTTGGCCTTCCAGTTGGCGAAGGTCCAGAAGACGCGGTTTTCGTTGGTGGTCGAGCCCGTGCTGTAGCGGACGGGGATGGTGGTGCCGGAGGGGAGCGAGGTGTGGATGGTGTCCGTGCCGTCCATGCCGCCGACCAGGAGGGAGCGGGAGCTCGCCCACGAGGCGGTGCCGTAGCTCGAACCGGTGCCGCCGATGATCCCAGCGCCCAGGGAGGCGAAGCTGACGGGGACGGTGACGGTCATGGTGTCGGCGGTGAACTGCGACTCGAGGTAGGCCTCGGCGGCGGCGAAGGCGGGGATTGCGGCGGCGGGGACGCTGCCGCCCAGGACAAAGACGACGTCGAGACCGACGCGGGGCGTCGTGCCGCCCGTGGTCTTGCGGTCGACGATGATGACCTTGGAAGGATCGGCAAAGTCGGCCTCGTGCGTGCTGACCATGGTTTCAAGGTCGGCGACGGTCATGGGGGCCCGGTTGGAGCAGACGGGCTTCCAGACGGTCTGGGTTTCCATCGGCGTGAAGGCGCCGTCGGGAAGGCCCGCGAGGATGGTCTTGCCGGGGATGATGAGGCGGGTGGCGCTGGGGGCGTGGTTGTGCCCGGCGCCGATGGGCTGGGCCGGCGTGATCTGCGCGCCCGCGAAGGATGCAAGTGAGAGCCCCGCGAGCAAGGCGATAGCCTGCGATGCGGACGCGACGCGACCCGAGACGCTAAGAACGTGCATGAGATGTCTCCCGAACCGAGAGGCCTGAACGGGGAGCCGCGGGTGGGCAGGGAGAATCCCTGCACGATTGGAAGCGCCCGACGACTGGGAAGGAGGCCCGCCAGGCAAACCGCACGAATGAGTTTTCGGGTTTACCGGCGGGTGCGGGGGCGTGTCAAGCAAATTCGGTGGTGTGGGTGCATATCTGGTGTGCACACGAGGCAGGAATTGCCGATCGGGGTGTTCGCGGGGTTGGCGGCGGGGTGTAAGGCGTGCGGAGGGGACGTATACTCGGCACGATGCAGGCGGCTCGATCTGGAAAGGGCCACTTGGAAAGGCCGGTGAGCGGATGGGCGAGCGAGCGAGGATGGACAGGTCGTGGCGGGTCGCGGGCGTGCTCGCGGCGGCGGTGTGTTTGGCGGGGTGCGACACGACGGGGATGAAGCGCGGGACCGACAGCCTGCTGGACCTGTGGGCGGAGCCGACGATCAGTGAATCGGTCGAGATGGCGATGGACCGGTACGACGCGAACCAGCGGTACCGGGGCACGCTGCTGCTTTCGACCAAGCCGTTTGCGGGTGAAGAGCTGTATATGAAGCTCTTCGTGGACAATGCACGTGACAAGGACCCGGGTGTGCGGACGGCGGCGACGCGTGCGATCGCCAACCACGGCGGGCCGGAGCAGGCGCCGATCCTTGTCGAGCGTCTGACGGATGAGGACCGGCTGGTGCGGATCGAGGCGGCGCGCGGGCTTCAGCGGATTCACGCGCCGGTGGCGATCGAGCCCTTGATCAAGTCGCTGGCGAAGGATGGGGAGGCGGAGCCGGCGGTGCGGTCGGAGGTGGCGGACGCACTTGGGCAGTACGCGGAGCGCAAGGTGGTGGAAGCGCTGATCGCGTCGCTTGATGATGCGAACCTTGCGGTGAATTCGCGGACGCTCTCATCGCTCAAGACGCTGACGGGCCAGGACTACGGGTTTGACCGGCGTGCGTGGCTGGACTGGTACAGCGCGACGGACAAGCCCTTTGCCGCGCGGAGCGTGTACACGTTCCCGGCGTTCAACCGCGAGAAGACGTTCATCGAGTACCTGCCGTTTGTGCCTCCGCCGCCGAATGAGGCCTCGATGGCGCCGGCGGGGATGGAACTGCCTTCGGGCGGTTGATGGCGCGTAGGATGTGTGTGCGGGGGAGTGTGACCGGCAGTTTGGAAGGACACGGGCGGGACGCCTGTGCCACGAGATTGGGTCAGTTTTTGTTGGACCGCCAGAGGATTGCTCCATGCCCCATGTGATCGCCGAGCCGTGCATCGGCACGAAGGACACTTCCTGCGTCGACGTCTGCCCCGTGGACTGCATCCACCCGACCAAGAACGAGGCGGAGTTTGCCACGGCCGAACAGCTTTACATCGATCCTGATGTGTGCATCGACTGCGGGCTGTGCGTGGATGAGTGCCCGGTCAAGGCGATCTCGCCCGCGGAAGACCTGCCCGCGGAGTGGAAGAAGTACATCCAGATCAACATGGATTTCTATAAGAAGTGATGGCTTGGAGGGGGCACTGGGCACTGGGCACTCGTGAGCGTGTGATCCGCGAGGGGTGCGTGTCACGGGTTTGTCACGTTGCCGGGGGTGTGAACTGGGGCGGGGGGAACTGACGGGGTGAGGCGGGCGTCGAATCGGGCGTGCAAAGGAGCTCGGTATGGAACGTCTGTCGCTGTTTTCGGGGTTGGCGGGTGGGCTTGTGAGTCTTGGTGTGGGGCTTGGGATGGCGGTGGCGCTGGGGGTGGGTGCGTGCATCGGGTGCGCGGGTGAACCGGGGAAGTCCGCGGGGGCTGGAAAGCCGGTGGTGCCGGCGAATCCGCCGGGTGCACGTGCGGGGGAGCTTGCCAAGGAAAACGCGGCGTTTGCGTTTGATCTCTTCCGCGAGCTTTCGGCGGGGAAGGGTGATGATGTCTTCTTTTCACCGTACAGCATGTCGAGCGCGGTGGGGATGCTGTGGGCGGGTGCGCGCGGGGCGACGGAGGAGGAGATCGCCAAGGTGATGCACTGGGGGATGGGGCAGGAGGCGACGCACGACGGGTTTGCGGGGCTGGCGAACGGGCTGGTATCTCCGGTCACCAAGTCGGGTGAAACGCTCTATGAGTGGTCGAGCGCGAACCGGTTGTGGATGGGGATCGAGGTGATGTCGGGGTATCAGGAGCGGCTGGTGAGGAGCTATGGGGCGGATGCACATCGGTTGGATTTTGGGAAGCCGGTGGAGTCGGCGGGTCTGATCAACGGGTGGACGAAGGAATGGACGCGCGGGCACATCGAGAAGATCGTGGAGCCGGAGGACATGCGCGAGCTTGGGTTGATGCTCACGAACGCGGTGTACTTCAAGGGGACGTGGGAGGAGCCGTTCAACAAGGAGATGACGAGGCGGGGTCCGTTTACGCGCGGGGATGGGAGCGTGGTCGAGAAGGAGATGATGCACACGACCAGGAGGACGCTTTTTGCGACGGGTGAAGGGTTCAGCGCGATCCGACTTTCGTACAAGGGCGGGGTTTCGTGCGTGATCATGCTGCCCGACGAGGTGGGCGGGGATGAGCGGCTGATCGCGTCGATGTCGGCAGAACGGTTTTACGGGCTGATCGGCGGGATGAGCGCGAGCGAGGTGGTGATCTCGCTTCCCAAGGTCAAGATCGAGACGCGATTCAACGTCAACAAGGAGTTGGGTCGGCTGGGCATGGTGCGTGCGTTCAGCGGGGATGCGGACTTCTCGGCGATCGATGGGAAGGGTCAACTGGCGGTGTCGGACGTGATCCACGCGGCGACGCTCGAGATGGATGAGGTCGGGACGGTCGCGACGGCGGTGACGGCGATCGGTGTGCGGGTGACGTCCGCGCCGATGCCGGGCGAGATCAAGGTGTTTAACGTCGACCGCCCGTACGTGATGGCGATCGTGCACGATGCGACGGGGAGCGTGTTGTTTGCGGGGCGGGTTGGAAAGTAGCGGGCGGACTGGCAGAGGCAGACAGCGGACGGCAGAGAGCAGAGGGCAGAGGGCAGAGGGCAGAGGGCGGGGGGAAGCAGAGCGGGAGGCTGGTCATGGGTCATGTGCGGCGGGTGATGGGCGTGGGGATCGCGGCGGTGTGTGCGGCGACGATGGGGACGGTGATGGCCGCGCGGGTGGCCGGTCAGCCGTTCATCCCGGAGAAGAACCCGGAGCCGACGCGGATTGAGCGGCCCGAGCGGATCGCCAAGGGGGCGAAGGTGATCGCGGTGAAGCTGCACGCGGACTGGTGCGCCAAGTGCAAGGCGATGGGGTCGGTCTTTGAGGACCTGGAAAAGAAGTTTGATGGCGACCCGGTGCTGTTTGTGAAGATGGATCTTTCGGACACGCGGGGAAGCTCGCAGGCGGAGTACCTGGCGGCGGCGATGGGGATCGCCAAGTCGTGGGGTGCGCTTGGGGCGGGCGAGGTCACGGGCGAGATCGTGCTGATCGACGGGGGCACGAAGCGGATCGTGGATCGGATCGGTTCGGAGGCGGGGTGGGAGAAGGCGCAGGAGCAGCTGCGAAAGGCGATCGGGAAGTAGCAGCGCTGGGCGTGCGGGGGGAGGACGCTGGGCGTACCGTGTGTGCGTGCAGAGCGTGATGCAACATGCTGGTGCGGTGGGTACGTGGCGGCTGCTGCTGCGTCGACGCCGCGTGGTCGCGGGGCTGCTCGTTCTGCTGGTGATGATGGTCACGACGCTGGGCTCGCTGCCGTGGATGGCGGGCGCGACGGGGGGCGGGGACTCGACCGCGCGGTTCAATTCGGGTGTGTTGGAGCAAGCGCG
>DATGXW010000317.1:0-29022 GCA_035298585.1 Phycisphaerales bacterium | reverse complement strand
CCTACCATCTGGCCATTCAAAGGTTCCTTCCCCAGATTTCACATCATCAGATTTAACAGGCCGCTCAGGTCCGGCCGTGGTCTTGATGGATTTGCCGTCTTCCATCCCAGCCGTGTAGAGACGACCGAAATACACATGGCTCTTGACGAATGTCCAAAGCGCCGAAGAGCCGTCCTTGGTCATCAAACGTTCAATTGTGCCAGCGGGCAACTTCTTGATCGCGTCGTCAGTGGGAGCGAAAAAGGTGAACTGCCAGTCTTTCCCAAGCATCGACTTGAAATCGGACTGCTCGACGAGCTTGGCGAACTCTCCGCAACCGTGGGCTCGCATGACCGCAAGCACGTCCTGGCTCGGCGGGGCCAGCACGCTGTCCATCACGTAGATCAGGCCATTGGTGCATGCGGTCGGCTGGCCGGCGACTTTGGAGCGCTCAACGACCATGCGATCGTTTACGAAGGTAACCGCAAAGCGCTGACCGGTTTCGGCGGAATATGCACCGCGCGTCTTCAATGTGCTGCGATCAAGCTCAGCTTTAGCCAGATGAGCTTTAATCAGTGCAATAAGTTTGTCCTTGGAGTCTGGCCGCATCAACTCAAGCAGATCATCGGGCGGCAGCGACCGGAATGCCTCATCGCTCGGTACGAAGGCGGTGTACTTTGTAGTGGTGCCGAGCGTCTCGTCCAGGTCTGCCGCTTTGAGTGCGGAGACAAACAGTGTGCAATTGCCCATCTCTTCCAATGTCGCTATCACGCTCTTGGTCGACGCAGCCGGCGTTTGCACCTTCGGTGCCGGAGTTACCAGCACCGGACTTGGCGTTGGTGTCGGTGTCGGCGTGGGACGCGACGGTATGGCTGGACGCGACGGCACGTAGGGCGCGGGAGAGCTTCCCGAATAATGAGAGGCGTGAGAACGATGGGAGGAATGCGAACGATGTGAGGAGTGAGAGCGGTGCTGGGCAAATTGGACACGGCCTTCAGAGGGCGTTAACACAAGCGCCGCCGGACGGTCGTCTTCATCTCGTCGTGCGGCGGGGGCGGATAGGCCCGATGATCCCCGAGCTTGCCAAACTATCACCGCTGGTGTTGCGGTTACCGTCGCAAGCAGCGCGGCAGTCGCCACGCTCAAAGGCAGGATCGACTTGATAGCTCCGCTCAACGATTTTGACGAGTATTGCATGAACCCCCCTCCCCGTTGATCGCAAGCGTACCACAATTCGCACGGTTAGATCGCCGAACAGCGCGAAATACCATGGCATCTTATGGGGGTGGTTCAGCCCGTGCCAGTGGTTGAAGTCGGGGTGCCCGCTTGAGCGTGAGAGCATGAGCGATAAAACGGCTTGCTATCGCTCAAAAAATATGCCATACTGAGCGATAAAGAAGGGACGGCTCATGGTTTGGAATTGGCAGCACTCGGATTGGCCCGAGTTTCAATGGAACTGCGATCGGATATCACAGGCCGAGAAGCGGTTCTTACTTGGAAGTGGCATTCTTCTCGGCGTGGTCACACATCTGGACGCGTCGGATCGGGACAGACTCATCGTTGAGGCGATGAGCGATGAGGCCGTGACCACCTCACAAATTGAGGGGGAGCTTCTCAACCGCGACAGCGTTCAGTCCTCCATTCGCCGCCAGCTCGGTTTGGACACCGACAACCGGCGCGTCCAACCGGCAGAGCGGGGCATCGGAGAAATGATGGTCGCCCTGTACAAGGACTTCGCGGCGCCGCTGGACCATGACACGCTCTTCAAATGGCACGGGATGCTCATGCAGGGGCGACGAGACCTTCGCGACATCGGTGCGTATCGCGCCCACGCTGAGCCGATGCAAATCGTTTCGTCGCGGCTAGATACGCATAAGGTGCATTTTGAAGCGCCGCCTTCCAAAGTAGTAGCGAGCGAAATGGAGCGTTTCATCGCATGGTTCAACGCGAGTGGCGAGAATGGCACGAACGTGCTGCCGGCGGTGACCCGCGCCGGTGTTGCGCATTTGTATTTCGAGAGCATCCATCCCTTCGAGGATGGTAATGGTCGTATCGGACGAGCGATTTCGGAAAAGGCGCTCGCTCAGGCCTTAGGACAAGCCTCTTTCACCGGACTGTCACCGGCAATCCTCGCCCGCCGCCCGCTCTATTACAGTGCTCTTGAAGCATCGCAGCGGGGCAACGAAATCACCGAGTGGCTCGCTTGGTTTGCTGCCATAACGCTTGAGGCTCAGGAACGGACGCGAGCCCAGGTTGAATTCCTTCTCGACAAGACCAAGTTCCTGGACCGCTTCCGCGACCGGTTCAACAAGCGCCAGTATGCCGCGCTGCTTCGCATGCTGCGGGAAGGACCGGAAGGCTTCAAGGGTGGCCTGAGCGCGAGCAACTACGCCGCCATCACCAACGCATCACCCGCGACCTCGACCCGCGACCTTGCCGAACTGGTCGAGGCGGGCGCATTGCAGCGCACTGGCGAGCGAAAACACACTCGCTACCGCCTACCGATACAGCTACGGTCTGCGCCGCAAATCGTGATCAATAGTTCTGGAGATATTCAGATTGTTGCAACTTGAACAGTCAAGGCGAAATCGTCGCCTTCAGTTCGAAACCTCGCTTAGAACTGCGCGGTCATGGCCAACCGCCGCCCACTCCGGAATCCGTACACCTGCTCTGCTTGCTCCAACTCGCGACAACGTTTCAGCATGATTTCAGTTTGCTCCACGCCCTTTTGACCGGCAAGATGAAGTCTCGAATCAGGATGGCTCAGGAGCTTTCGGTACGCACCTTGGAGCGATTGCGCGTCATCGACGCCATTGCCGTGAATGCACCCCATCATCGGTTCACACAGCACCGCGAGCTCTTGGGCTGTGAATCTATGCTCCAAGGCGATCACTGCCGTCCAAGCCCAGCGGTCAGAAGGGCCGCGCCGAAGGGGAGCCTCCCGCATCCGCGATTCGCTGAACGTTTCGAACCACTGGTGCGCTAACGCGGCATCCTCCCCAATCAACGCATCAAAGAAGGCCTCCGACCACCGGGAATATTCCAGCAGCGTCATCAGTCTCTTCCGGTGCGCAACATCGAGCGTGCGTACCGCCTCGCACAGGATGTCGTGGCCCGCTCCGAAGGCGATGCTCGAAGCGTCGGACAACGTGACTTTCGCCCACTCATAGGCCAACGAGGGGTTTGCTTTCAGAATCTCACCAAGTTCATACTCCCCGTCCTCAGGACGGGCCTCCACAACCCCTTTTTCCCAGGTAAGCCGGCAAGATGGTGGAATTTCATGCTCAGGTGACTGCAACCACAAACTGAACGCCGCCGCCACTCGAATCGACCTGTCAGCATGCGTCAGCAGCCGTTCCATGGTCACCAGCGGAATACCGACGGAGTGCAGCCGGTAGGCGTCCCATCCGCCGCTTGCCGGAAGCGCTGCCGCGGAGTTCGCCGTCACCGCGGCCGGGGGATCAAGCGCAAGCGCTGCCGCGATAGCAGTTGCGTGATAGGTCGGATTCGTGAGCAGAGCTTCGAGCAGTTTTTCGGCATCCTCACGCCGGTCGCCAACCATGCGGCTGAGCATCGGGGCAACAAAGTCGGGTCTCATCTCGCGTGAGATCATGGCCTTTGCCCATTCGCCTGCATCCACGACCTTTCCAGCCAACATGCGATAGAACCACCAGCGACTCCCGCCTCGGGCCACATCAAAAACAGCATCCGCTTCCAGTTCAAGCTCTTGCAGATACTCAACCGTTTCCCCGATAGGCCGAGTTGCGAGGCGGGCCGCAAGCTCCACACGCTCGCGGTCAATCCGCTTCTGGCCCTCGTTCCAGTCTTCTCGGATGGGATGCTCTCCGAAAATGGCGTCGAAGTCCTCATCCGACGTGCATGGTGCAGCAAGGCTCGCCTGGTCTGCAAGCCGAACCGCCCATGCACGCATCGCCCTATGCGAGCCTGCGAGCGTGGTCACATCGCGCAGCATTCCCGCGCTCTGCGATTTCATGAATTCTGCCACCTCCGGCTTGGCGGCTATCGCGCGGTCAATGTACTGGGGAACGCACCAATAGCCGACGATCTGCATCAGCGGTCGCCACGCTCGACTGACGTTCGGTGGGATAAGCGCAATGGCCGCCGGCCACAGCCCTGCGATTTGACGCAGCTCATCGATGGGGAGGATGCCATGGTCGCAGGCGAACTTGTTTCCCACGCCCGCCACTTGGTGGTGCCGCTCATAGCCGGGATGCATAGCCTGCGCTGCGGCCCAGCCGACCACCACATCGGCAGAAGCGCCATGGGACTTCGTGATGCGCTCAGTTGCACGCAACAACTGCTTGCGCTTATCGATGGTTTCTTCGACGTCATCGCTCATCCATTCTCTTACCGTTCTGTGGGCTTGAGGATACCAATCATTTGAACCGATCGTTTTGGCAAGGCTAGTTCGAAGTAACCGGTCGAGCGTGGCATCAGGAAGGACATCAAGGAGGTGGTGCGCCGCCCCAATCACGGTGCGATCCTGTTGCTCCAGCACAAAGCGCGCGCACTGCTCATCCGCTGCGGCCAGGTGGTTCCAGAGCTCTGGCTGCGAATCACGAGGGACCAGTGTTCTAATTCGCTCGAAGTCGACTTTGCCTCCGCGCTGGCGAACATGCAGCAGCACATGTGCGACCTGCTCTTTGGATTGGCACGCGGCGATGATTTCGTCGGGCGGAAGGGGGGCCATCCCGCTGAAGAACACCTCTTTGACCAGAGCAGCGCGCAGAATCTCAGGGTAAACCGCGACGGCATCCATACCGACCGGGCCGACAATTCCACCGGCACCCACATTGGTCACGATGTCTCGAATCTCGACTGCCGGAAGACTGAGTGCCGAGGCCACCCGCTGAAGCGACACGCCCCAATCGCCACCCACGGCAAAGGAGGCCAAGACGGCTCGTTCCCGCTGTGACTTGGCCAACTCTCGCCCCGCCAAGAGGATGTTCGCGAGCGTTTCTCCGCTCCAAACGCGGACCATCTCGCCGCGCTTGCACGCTTCAACCAACGCCACGGCCAAGCCCGGCTTGCCTTCCGCTTGATTCAGCAGAAAGGTGATGAGCTGATCCGGACCGTGGACGCCGCACGCCTTGATCAGTTCCACCATTACGTCCCGGCCAAGCAGATCGAGATGAACGAGCGATGACGCACTGAGCCCCATTGCGTCTGCAACTGCGGCGTCATGGCCCGGCCAACAGTTCGCGTGAATAGTGAGCTTCGCGCCCAACTCCCGGCGCAGTTGAACCATCTGCCGCACGCTCTCGATCGCCACGTGGGCATCGTCGATGACCACGCAGCGCGGCTCAAACTCCCGGACGTCGTTTGCGATCTGCGTGCGGTCGGACGACGTCACGAACAGACAGCCGCCTTCCAGCGCCAGCTTTTGATAGAGATAGGTCTTGCCTGACCCTGGCACTCCAACGACGAGCAAATCTCCAGCATGGGCTCGAATGCGTTCGAGGGCGTCTGCCCGACCGGTAAGCGGCACGTCCGACCAAGGTCGCGCGTTCAGCGGAAAGACGGAAAGTGCCGGCGGGTTGCCGGTCAGACCGAGCAGGTCCAATCGCCATCGCGCGTTGTGGTACAGCGCTTGGGCAAACCAGGCCGCTTCGTAGATGCCCACGATGGTGACTCCGAGCTCACGCCCGAGTTCAAGAATCTTCATCTGCGCCGGCGGTGACAGCGTTCTGCTCGTGGCAACCACCGCTCGTCGCGGCCCGGTACCCTTGGCGCGGTACGTTGCCAGGCTCTTGCGAACATTCGCCGTAACGTCCGCGCTCACGGTGCAGATCAGCGGAAAAGGGCCGTCCTCCGTGCCGACGGCACCATCGAATCCACCGTCTTTGCCTCCAACAACCGGGCTCAGTGTCGAGTATGCCTGCTGAAGCAGATCTTGCGCACAGCGCTCGAATGCCGCCGGCTCGACATCGCCTCGCAACCTCTCGGTGATCTTCCGATAGAGCGGGTCTCGCACCATGGCGGTATAGTAGAAGCGAAAGCCATTCCAGAAGAGGAATGGCTTAGGGAACGTCTTGACACAGTGTGGACCTCTAACACCGCGCTGACACTTCAAAGTCGCGGATTCCGATTCCTACGACGGCGCATTTCAGGCAAGATCCCGTGGAGCAGCGGCATGCTGGCCTTTGCCAAGCGATGACCGCACCATAGCAATGATGCCAACTCGCACGGCTGGCGGCAAGTCGAGCCAAGCAGCGATGACCTGCAAAAACCCCGGCTCAACTTCTCCAGCCAGATTGCTATCTGAATCTGCACCGCTTTTGTGCCACACAAGTCCTGGTTTTGTGCCTTTTCGCTAGAGCGGTTTCCATTTTTTTCTAGCGCGATTCGGCGCATGTCAGGTTGCGCGGGATGTGATGCGGCGGTACCGTGCGCGCCGGGCTGATGGATCGGCCCGGAAGGGATGCGTGTGCCTGCCTCATACTCAGACGACCTCCGCGACCGCGTGCTTGCCGCCTACGACCGCGGCATGAAGACCAGGGCGATCGCCGACATCTTCCAGGTCAGCCCTGCATGGGCCAGACGCGTCAAGCAGACCAGGCGTGAGACCGGGCGCACGCGGCCTCTCAAGGTCGGCGGCAGGCGGCCCCGCAAGATCGACGGCGATCGCCTGGCAAAGCTTGTCGAGCAGAAGCCCGACGCCACGCTCAAGGAACTGCGTGAACTCCTCGAGGTGAAGTGCTCGCTCTCGGCGGTGCACAACGCCCTTGGGCGGCTCAAGGTGTCGTTCAAAAAAAGTCGCTCCACGCCGCGGAGCAGGACCGGCCCGACGTCGCGGAGCGGCGTGCACGCTGGGTCCTCTGGCGTGCAGGGATCGACCCCAGGCGACTGATCTTCATCGATGAGACTCAGTTGTGGGGGTTGGGCCAAGACCAACATGACGCGTCTGCGTGGCAGGTGCCTGCGTGGGCAGCGGCTTGTCGCCAAGGCGCCGCACGGTCACTGGAACACGACGACGCTCATCGGGGCGTTGTGCATCGATGGCGTGCGTTGCTCGACGACCGTGGATGGCCCTGTCAACGGCGAGATCTTCGAGGCGTTTGTCGAGCAGGTGCTTGTGCAGTGCCTCAGGCCCGGCGACATCGTTGTGATGGACAACCTGTCGAGCCACAAGAGTGCGAAGGCCAGAAGGCTGATCGAGCTTGCAGGAGCTGAACTCCTCTTCCTCCCGCCCTTCAGCCCGGATCTGAACCCGATCGAGCCCGCGTTCAGCAAGATCAAGCAGCTCCTGCGCTCGCTCGCGGCCCGCACACGCGAGACGCTGTGGTCGTCCATGCAATCCATCCTCGATGCCGTCACCACATCCGACGCACGCGGGTACTTCAAGCACTGCGGATACTCGCTACGAGAGGAGTAAAACCGCTCTAGAATCGCGCTGATGTTCACTTCTGGGTCTGCTTCATTTCATGCGATCGGAGGCAGGCGTTCACCGCCGCCAAAATGCCAACTCGAATTGCTAGGGGCAAATCGCGCCAAGCCGCAACGACCTGTGCCAGGTCGGGGTCGAGAATTGAGAAGGGCGATTGATTCAGCATTGCGCCGCAATGTGCGCCGCCGTCGGCCGTCCCAGCAATCTTTTCCGCAGAAATCTCGCCAAGTTCGAGTCCAGTGTCGCCCATTCGAGCAAACGGCACCGTCCCGCACGGTGCCGTTTTTATTTCGCGACCGCGTTTACTTGGGCGCGTGAGCCGGCGAACTTGCGGCGATCATTCGCCGCGGAGCTTGGGCCGCTGTCCCCAGTTCAGCTTGCTGATCAGCGTCTGCCAGTAGCTGCCACGGGTGTTCTTCACAAACCGCACGGATTGATCGGAGCGCTGGATCACGACCCGGTCGCCCTGCGCGACGGGGTACGACGAGCTTCCGTCGAGCACCACCGAACTGCCGATCCCCGGCGCTGTGCGGTTGGCGCGCTCGACGTGGATCTCGGTGCACGCACGGTCGGGGATGACAATGGGGCGGAACGAGAGCGTGTGCGCGGCGATCGACGTGATGACGAAGGCGTCGATCCCCGGCGCCACGATGGGTCCGCCGGCCGAGAGGCTGTAGGCGGTCGAGCCCGCGGGGGTTGAAACGATCAACCCATCGCCCGACATCGTGGGCCCTTCGTGGCCGTCGATGCACAGGCGGAGGGTGATCATGCGGAAGGGAGGGCCCGCCGCGATCAGCGCCTCGTTGAGCGCGATGTCCTCGAAGGCCGGCGCGTGGTTTCCATCCCGGTACACACGCACACCCAGGAATGGATACTCCTGGCAGGAGAGTGGTTCGTCGCCGAAGAGTCCCGCGCCCTGCTCCTCGAGCGACTGAACGTCAAAGTCCGCCAGGAAGCCGAGCTTGCCGAAGTTGACGCCCAGGAGGGGGAACTTCCGGCCTGCGAAGCGCTTGGACTGGGAGAGCAGTGTGCCGTCGCCGCCGAGCACGACCGCAAGGTCGACATCATCGGGAAGCGGGGCATGCGGGCCCGCGATCGCCGGGTGTATCGCCACGATGGTCGCGTGTCGGGCGACGATCGACGCGACGCTGTTGGCGGAGTCGCGGGCCTCGGGCTTTTCGTTGTTCACCAGCAGCAGGACGCGACGGGGCATGGTGGCAAAGTGTATGGCCCGCCCCCGCATGTGCGTTCGGGCGCGGATGCGAGCGGATCAGCAAACCCGCCGGCGAAGATCGGCGATCACTTCGTTCACCTGCGCGGCCGCCGTGAAGCTGGGGACGTGCCCGACGCGCGGCAGCAGGATGTCGATCCCCTCGCCGGGGGGCGGGATGATGCGGTCGACCGCACCGTGGATCCGTACCGCCGCACGCGTGTGCATCCGGTACGTCTCCTCCACCCCCTCCCAACTGAAGATCGCTCGCGCAGCCCAGGACAAAAAGGACGCTGGGCAGGCGTCGGCCATTTCAAGAAGCTGACGGCGCTGTTCCGGGGTCATCGGGCCCAGCGAGCGCACCACCGATGGCGCGATCGATCGCATCCGGTCGATCGCCGCGAGCGGGAGCAGACGCGACGCGGAGGCCAGGGCCCGTGCGGATGCGGCGATCTGCGATGGATGCGTTGCCGTCCCGATCAGGATGAGCCCGTCTGGCCTGACCCGCGAAGCCAGCTCGGCCGCGATCATCCCGCCCAACGAGGCCCCGCCCAGGATCAGGGGACGGGTGGCTGGAATCTGTTCCGCCAACCGGTGTGCATATCCCCGCAGCGACTCTCGTCCGCGCGGCTCGGACCACGGGATCACGGTGATTGGACCGAGCGATTCAACCTGCGGGGCAAAGAGCCTGTGATCAGCGCCGAGCCCGGGGAAAAGAACAATGCTGCATGGATGCGTGGGAGAAGATGTCATGGCGACGTGGAGGAAGATGATGAAGTGCTTGTCCCCAGAGTGCACATCGCTGCACATCCAAAGAGCGCCAGGATCGTGAGCGATGCGCTGGTCGGAAACGAGAAGAAGTACCGATAACTGATCGCGGCGGAGACGAGAGAGGAGAGTGTGCACACCAAGGCGACGAGTCTCAGAAGAGATCGATCCGCACGAGCGCGGGGGTAGAGGATGAGCGCTGCACACGCGAGCAGGAGGTAGGAGAACCCGTAGTGCCAGCTGAAGCCGGTGTGGATCTCCATGAAGGTTCGCGTCCGGCCCGGGAACTGGAGCGGGTATGTTTCGAGCGAGCGAAGGATCTGTGCATGCACATCATCCTGCGGCGAGGCGTGGGCGGATTGCACGATGGCGACGCTGTGTCCGATGAAGACCAGGATGCAGAGCGCCGAGGCCGCGAGATAGAAGAACCGTGCTGGCCGGGTCGCTGGGATCGTCGCTGGAGTCATGGGTAGTTCATGAGAGACGGGGTGTGAGAATGCCATTGCTTCATGGCGGTCGATCAGCATAATCGAGACTGATGCTTGACGTGGTGTCCTGTCGAACGGGTTAAAGGGAGTGTGCGGCATGTCTCGTTCCATCGTGGTAGGTGTGTGCACATTGATCTCGCTGTGGAGTGCCCCCTCGGCACGTGCACAGTGCGACCAGCCCTTCACCGTGGATCTCTTTTCGAGCTATCGGACCAGCGGTGAGCCCCTGCCCGGCGAGCTTCAGCATGCGGGCGCGAGCGGGTGGATCTTCCGCGAGCCCGATGCACTTGCGACACTCCTGGTCGGAACGCTCCTGAACACCCGCGGGGTGTGGGGTGATCCCACGCAGCCGTTCAGCGTTCCGCTGGCGGGTCCGGTCGCATCGCCCGATCCGGCCAAGAACCGGCTTGAGTTCTTTGATCGTCCCCTGAGCCTTGATGCGGTCTTCCTGCACCCGGGGTACGACAACCGTCATCTTGTGATCGACTTTGTTCCCACCACGGCGGTGACGCTGCTGGGAGCGACGCTTGAGGGCGAAGTCGTGGGTGATATCAGCGATGGCGTGCTGGTTTCGCTGGTGGCGGATCGAATTTCCGGAGATGTCACGCTCGTACCCCAGGCTCGAATCAACTACACCGCCGGCGGCCATGCGACGCTCTCGGCCGGCGGCGGCAACTTTCCATTGGATCTGGCCGGCATGACTGAGAAGGTCCGCGTGGTGGTTGAGAACGGGGGCGCACCCTTTGAAGACTGGCTGTGCGGGCAGGTGACGCTCACGATGAGAGGCGGGCCGGTGATCTATGCACAGCCCAGGAACGCCGGCGCCTGCCAGGCGACGCCGACGGTGCTCCGGGTGGGCGCGGCGGGCTCGGGCGATCTCACGTACGCGTGGGAGTTCGCGCCCGGCAGCGGGGGGGAGTTCGAGGCACTTGCCGACGGCGTCACGCCGGGCGGATCCACGATCTCGGGATCGGGCACAGACACGCTCACGATTGTGCACGCCGGTCCGGGCGACGGGGGACGGTACCGTGCACGCATCACCGGCCCGTGCAACGTCGCGGTTTCATCGGACGCGACCATCACGATCTGCGTGTCCGACTACGACTGCTCGGGTTTCGTCGACACGGACGACTTCACCGCCTTTGTGCTGGACTTTGAGGCGGGCGTTGAACAGGCTGATGTGGACGGGACGGGGTTCGTCGACACCGACGACTTCACCTTTTTCGTCCTGGCCTTTGAATCGGGGTGCTGAAGCTGCCCATCAGGCCTTGCGTCGAGCTTCCAGCAGTTCGGTCACCAGCGTTGACATGGCCTCGGCGGTCACGATCTCTTCGACGATGACGCTGTCGGCGCCGAGTGCACGTGCACGGATCGCCTGGCTCAGGTAGTTGGTCCGTGTCGCGATGAAGATCTCCGGCGCGAGTGAGCGGGCCACCTGGCAGGCCCGCATGACCGCGATCTCGTCGGGAACGGTGATCACCAGGGCATCGGCGGAGCGGATCCCCGCGGATTCCAGGACCTCGGCGTTGGTGACGTCACCGTAGACGATGGACCTGCCCAGGGTCGACTGCGTGGCCACGGTCTTGGGATTCATCTCGATCACGACGATCGGTATACCCCGGCGGATCAGTCGCTCGGCGATGCTCCGCCCGACGGGTCCATATCCCGCGATGATGACCCGGTGATCCTTGAGATCATGCGGAAGATCTCCCCCCTGCTCTTCCCCGGACTCGGGCGAACCCCCGTGCTGTAGTTCCGGCGCCGTGTGGGGAGCGGCGGGTGATGTCGCCGCGGCATGGCTCCGCATCACGCTGCGGGTGATCCACGGCGCGAGGGGGATGCGGCCGGCCTTGAGGGCCCAGCGGTGTGCGGGTTCAACCAGGAGCGGCGACACCACCAGCGAGATGACGACGATGCCGATCGACGTCGCGAGACCTTCCTTGCTCAAGAGACCCTCGCCCGCGGCCGCGCTGAAGATGACAAGGCTGAACTCGCCCGCGTTGGCGAGGTAGACGGCGCCGAGCACCGCGACCGAACCGCTCGCGCCCAGTATCCACGCGGAAAGTCCGATCGCCAGCGACTTGCCGATAACCACGATCATGACGCCGAAAAGGACGTGGGCCCAGTTGGAGATGAAGACCGAGGGGTCAAGCCGCAGGCCGACCGCGGTGAAGAAGATCGCCATCAACAGGTCCTTCATGGGCGCGAGCTGCCCCGCGAGCTGATGGCGGTAGGGCGTGAAGCTGAGCATGAAGCCCGCGAGGAATGCGCCCATCTCAGGGCTGAAGCCCAGCCCGGCGAGGATGATCGCCGCGCCGACCGCGAGCGCCGCCGACGTGACCAGGACGAGCTCCGCGCCGGCCGTTCCGCCCTGTGCGGTGTCGGAGCGCGCGACGAAGTTGAGCAGCCAGGGAAGTCCGATTCTTCCCAGGATGATGATGCACGTGACGGCGACCAGCCGAATCCCCCACAGCATCGCCGGGCTCATGCCCTTGGAGTGCGTCGGATGGTCCGCCGCGTCTCCCAGGTGCCACGCCGTGAGCAGCGGGAGCGCGGCCAGGAAGACGACCGAGAGGATGTCCTGTGCGATCGAGATGCCCAGGCACATCTGCCCGTGCGGCTGCTTGAGTTCGCGGCGCTGCTGCATGATGCGCAGCAGGACGGCGGTCGAGGACATCGAGATCGCCAGTCCCACCACGATGGCCTGCGGCGGGTCGAGCCCCAGGAGCATGCCGATGGGCCAGAAGCCCAGCGCGACCGCCAGCGTCGAGAGCGTACCCACCGCCAGGATCGAGAGCATCCCGCGCTTGAGCGCGGAGGTCTCGAGCATCAGGCCGATGGTGAACATCAGCATGATGATCGCAAGCTCAGAGATCTGTTCGACGCTCTCGGGCGTGCGGACAAGCTGGAGCGCACGCGGGCCGACCAGGGCCCCCGCCACCAGGTAGCCCGGGATCGATTCGAGCTTCAGACGCTTGAAGAGGGTCGCAACGACGGCCGCCGTCGCGAGGATGGCGAGCAGATCGATGAAGAGCCTCGGGCCACCCGAGGTCGTCGACGCGATCAGCATGGGTACGGAGAGTTCCACGGCCGGTGAGGGTAGACGAGCTTCGATCAATCGACCGGGCGGGCTTGCTGCGGGGCCTCAAGTGGATCCAGGGGGCTGAGCGAGGAGCGGATTGTCGCGGTCGTGAGCCACAGGATGAATACGGGCCCCAGGAGCATGCTGGTGCTCGGGAGGCCGGGGATGATCGCCGCGAGCATGATGCACACGGAAAGTGCGATGAACCACCCGCGGCGGATGGGATGAATCTCAGGCAGCGTGCAAGTCTGCCCGAGCATCCTGGCCAGGGTCGCGCGTGAGCGGGGGAGCGCCTTGACGGCAAGCCAGCATGCGCCGACAGCGCCAAGTGCAAAGACCGCAAAGAGCACATGCTGCGTCACTGAATCAAGGATCGGCCCGCGTTTCCCCATGACAAGCGCAAGCTGGATGCACTGCAGCAGGAGAATCGAGCCCGAGATCGAGGCGAGTGCACGCGAGAGGATGACAGGCCGGCGAACATTCTGCGGATCGTTCTCGCGGAGCACCAGCGCGGTCAGCGGCATGCACACGAGATAGATCGCCGGTGCGGCGGTGCCGAAGGCGAAGATGATCACGCCCGCGTCGATCAGCCAATGGCGCGGTCCCGCCGATGCAGAGAGGAGAATGCCCACCGCCCACGACAGCGCAAGCACGCGCGGCCACGCCACGCCGATGCCCCGCAGCATCCTGAGCCGCCGGTGTGCATCGGCCCGCAGCGAGGGTGAGAAGCCCGCACCCTCGGCATGTCCGCACTCAGGACACGCCAGGCGCTGCCCGAGCGTGTATCCGCACACAAGGCAATCATCGGAGCGATTGGAACTTTCCGCCTCGACCGCCGTGTGCGTCACGAGTTCACCCCCCTCACACCAACCCGTGAACATTCCGCCCCGGCCGCCCCGTTTGCATTGCGGGCTACCGGACCTGGGCCAGCAGCATCGTCCGGTCGTCACCCGCGGGGGTCGTGCCGCAGAAGATGCCAAGGTCCTCGATGAGGCTTCCCATCGGGTGCTTGCTGCACAGCGCATTGCGAAGCGCATTCTTCAGCCGCTCGGTTCCGTACATCTCTCCGGTGTCGCCTCGGGCCTCGGAGATGCCGTCGGTGTAGAGCAGGACGCTGTCGCCCGGCGAGAGATGAACGCTCTCGGGCGAAAACTCGATCTCCTCCATGATTCCAAGCGGGAGGCCCGAGTGGACGCTGGGGAGCTCGTCTATCCGCTCCTGGCCGTGCTTCTTCCACAGTGGGGAAGGATGACCGGCGTTTGAGTATGTCAGCGTCCGTTCGTGCTCATCGAAGACGCCGTAGAAGGCGGTGACGAACGAACCGTTGCCGGAGGTGTACTTGCGGGCGAGCTGGCGGTTGATGAACCCCATCACGTGCTGGGGCGGGTGCGGTCCCCCGGGGATCAGGTGTGCAATCGCGTGCACGATCGCCATGAGCACCGCCGCGGGCGTGCCGTGGCCGGAAACGTCGGCGATGAGGACGCCGTACTTCCCCTGCCCGAGGGGAAAGAAGTCGTAGTAGTCGCCGCCCGCGCGCGAGGATGACTGGTAGTCTGACGCGAGCTTGAGCGAGGGTATATAAGGGAATTCGGTGGGGAGCAGCGACTTCTGGATGTCGCTGACGACCTGGAGCTCGGCGTCGATCTTGTCGTAGGCCTCGCGCAGCCGGCGCGAAAGAACCAGATTGTTGGTCGCCCGCCCGAAGAGATTGGTCTGGAGGATGAGCTGGGGGAGCTGCTCGGGTTCAAACCAGCGAGGCTCGCGCGACATCATCACGACCATGTTGATCGATGCGCCGCCGTCGTACTGCGGGAGCGCCACGAGCGATCGCGCCCCCGCCAGATGCTCGGCGGCGGGGTCGGAAGGATCAACCTTGAAATCATGGATGATGCGGGCCTCGTCTCCGTAGATCAGATCCCCCAGGATCCCCCGGTCAAAGTGCGGGAGCTTGCCCGGGTTCTTCCATGGATCAAGGACACCCAGGACGCTCGACCGCGTGATGCGGTAGTGGGGCCTCTCCAGCCCGCGACGGGAGAGCGAGACGGTCCCGTTGTGGCCGATGATCTCCCGCATCCGGTTCCCGTAGATCGTGACGACGTCCTGCGGGTCGTTCAACGTGCTGATGCTGCGCATGAGCGAGGAGATATCGCTGGCGCGATCCTGCCAGGGCTTCTCCGGTTCATGTGCATCGCCCGAGAGGCTGTGGCGGTTGATCGTCATGTGCAGGTTCGCAGGAGCGCCCGGGCGGATCTGGCTTCAAGGTGATGTGCGCCGCCGCTCAGCGCACCACACCATCCTCAGCGTACATCCTGAGCGTACGGTACGGTCAATTCGCGTTCGTGCGATCGGCGGGCGGCTTGTTGTCAAAGCCGGTCATCACGACCTTTCGGGGTCCGGCCTGGTCACGCAGCCCGGACTTTTTGAAACGCCGGTGCTCGGAATCTGCCCAGCGGTCGGCCAGCTTCCACCACCACAGCGTGAAGGCCGCCCCCCCCACCAGGACGATCACGATGACCGCGATCATGATGCCCTTGTCCTGGAAGTTCATCGTCAATCCTGCTCCCAAGTGCACACGGCAGGCCGGTTGACCCGCCCTTCATCAAAGCTCGACCATCTGCATCTGCGAGGCCGATTCGCGGCGCCGCGGCGGCATCGAGACATCCGTCACAAAGACGCCCAGCGCCGGGGTGGAGGCCGCCATCTCGCGGCGGACCTCGGCGGCGTTGTACACCGAAGGCTGCGTGATCCCCGCATGCTCATACGCGCCGCCCGCGGCGATCAGGTGCAGCAGGTCGAGCGCGATCTGCCCCTCGGGCCGCGCCGTGTCGACCGCGGTGATCGCCTTCTCGAAGCTCTGGATCATGCCCCGAGCGTTCTCAAACGAGCCCGACTTCTCGGCAAAGGTAACCGAAGGGAGGACGATGTCCGCCCGATCGCAGAGCTCGTTTGCCAGCGTGTCGATCAGGACGACGAACTTGCCGCCCAGGGAGGCCGAGAGGTCGCCGGTCACCCAGTTGCTCGGGTAGTTGCCGGTGACGATCACGCCCGCCACGCTGCTCGAACCCGTTCCCTTGCCAAGTGCGGACAGGAACTGGTCATACTCGTGCACCTTGCCGCCCGGCGCGACCGCCGACAGCACACGGCGAACGCCGCGTGCGTTGGGGGCCTTCTCCGCGTAAAGCTTGAACGATCGCGGGCCGTTCTCGTCCGCATTGGGCGGGAAAATCTTGTCCTGGCCGCGCGTCGGGACAGGGCCGACGCCAAAGACGCAGCCCGGGTCGATCTCGAGCGCTGCCCGGGCCAGGAGATACGCTTCCTCGCAGGTGATCATGGGGCTGACGAGCAGGGCGATGTGCTTGCCGCCCGCCGCCGCCGCGCGAAGACCCTCGACCGCGAGTTCGTACGCCCGCCGGAAGTCGCTCTCGGCGGGAACGCCGTACTGCTTGCGGGTGGCGGTCCTGAGGCGCGCGTCGCTGTGGACGAACTTCCAGCCGTAGCGGACCTCGTCGGTGATCCACCACTTGTTGATCTTCATGTTGGTGCGGGGCTTGATCCGGTAGATCGCGTTCTCGTTGTGGTGGATCTCGATGTTGTCGCCGCTGGCCGTCAAGGGATCAATCGAGGGAGTTTCCTTGAGGAACCAGACCCGCTGCTGGAAGAGGAAGTCCTTGTCCAGAAGAGCGCCGACGGGGCAGAGGTCGATGACGTTCGCCGAGAGCTCGTTGTTGAGCGGCACGCCCGGGAAGACGTCGATTTCTTCCTTGTTCCCCCGGCCCATGACCGAGAGTTCGCCCGTGCCCGTGACCTCGCGCGTGAAGCGCACGCAGCGTGTGCACATGATGCACCGGTCGCTGTAGAGCAGGACGTGATTGCCGACGTCCTTCTTGGGCTGCTTGACCTTCTGCTCCTGGAAGCGGGAGACGCCCCGGCCGTACTGGTAGCTGTAGTCCTGCAGGAAGCACTCGCCCGACTGGTCGCACACCGGACAGTCAAGGGGGTGGTTGATCAGCAGGTACTCCATCACCGCCTTCTGGTTGGCGACGGCCTTGGGGCTGTCGGTATAGACGACCATGCCGTCGGACGCGGTCTGCTGGCAACTGGGAACGAGCTTGCCCCCCATGAAGGGTTCGAGCTGTCCGCTCTTGGGGTTGGGAGCCCAGACTTCGCAGAGACAGATGCGGCAGGATGCCACGATCGAAAGCCCGTCGTGGTAGCAGTATTGAGGGACGTCCACGACACTGGCGTTGGCGATCTGGAGGATCGTCTGGCCGGGCGTGAAGTCGCACTTGACACCGTTGATCGTGACCTGGGGCATAGAGGGCCAAGTGTAGGCCGAACGGGGTGCGAAATACCCACCATGCGGGGGTTGGGTCGGAGGACTGATAACACCTTCCTATTTCAACATCCAGGGGAATCTGAGACTCGAAGGCATCATGCCCATAGGCCGCCCGGAAGGCTCCGGGTATAGTCTGGGTAATGCACGGTCCGCCCCGTGCACGGAGGAAGAGGGAACAGTTCATTCCGATGGTGTTGAACGCGGCCGATCATCAGCATGATGAGGGCATGCGGTCTCACGCTGGGTAAGAACTCATTCCCATACATGTGTGATGCGTCCTGAATGCCCCGTACGTCGGTGCACCAGGGACATCGATGCGTTGTGTCGCGTGCACATGCAGGGCTGCGTGTGCACGCAGGTCGAGTTTGCGCGCTGGTGTTTTTCCAACCTACGCCCCGGCGCCGCAGAGGAGGATGAGCGATGAAGAACGTGATTGCCGCAGCGATTGCACTTACGACGGCTGCCGGGCTGGCCAACGCCGGCGTGGTCTTCTCCGGCACGGGCAATAACCCCGAAGTCAATGCCAATGCGTCGGGAACGGCCGACTTCAGTCTCTCGGGTGACATCCTGACGGTCGTCTTGACCAACACGACCTCGCCCCGCACCGCCGCGCAGGGCAATGCGCTGACCGGCGTGACCTTCGACGTGACCGGCGCCAACCCGGGCCTTGATCTCACCTCGACGGCGCTGGGCGGAAGCCTGCTCTGGACGAGCAAGACCGCCTCGACGTCGTCGGCCAACATCAACGGCTCCTGGACCGACGTCCTGGGCGCCTCGCCGTTGGGCGAGTTCGGCGCTGCCTCGACCGGCTTTGCCGGCCGCTTCAACGGCGGTTCGATTTCCCTGGGTAACGCGAGCCCCAACTACGGCGTGGTCGCCGCCGGCACCTTTGACGGCACCAACGTCGCGTTCGGCGGGTCCCAGTTCCCCTTCATCCAGGGCTCCGTGACGCTGACCTTCAGCGGCGCGACCGGGATGGACCTGGCCAAGCTGGCGAACGTCCAGATCCTCTTTGGCACCGACGGCACGGGCAACATCACCACGACCAAGGTGCCCGCACCCGGCTCGCTCGCCCTCCTGGCGATGGCGGGTGCGGTGGCCGGCCGTCGCCGCCGCTGATTTCCGTCTGCACGATGAACAAACGCCGCCGTGTGCACCACGGCGGCGTTATGTCTTCTCGCGCGATCCGACGATTGGTGAGTTTGATTTTGGCCTTTGTTCGTATTCACAGACCTTTCTGGGGTGGCCGTGATTGGAAGGGGTGGCCATCCTGAGCCATCAACCTTGCTCGATCCGACCAAGGTCACTGCCTATCATCCCAGCCCACGTCGGAGGTATGGCGTGGCTTTCAAGAGGTGGTTGAGTCATGCCCGCAGTCTGCTTTTACACCGGCAAGAAGACGTCCTTCGGCAAGAAGCGCGCATGGCGCGGTCAGGCGATCAAGAAGGGCGGCTTCGGTCTGAAGCCCACCGGCATCACGCGCCGGACCTTCAAGCCCAACCTCCAGGAAGTCAACGCCGTCGTTGATGGTCGCCAGGAGCGCATCCGCGTCTCCGCGCGGGCCATCCGCGAAGGGCTGGTGGTCAAGGCCCTGAAGCGCAAGTACGGCTACACCCGCCAGCAGAAGGCCGCCGCGGCCGACGCCAAGGGCTGATGCACACGCGTTGAATTGAAGTCACCTACGCCACCTCCCCGCGAGGTGGCGTTTTTCATGCGCACGCATGAAAATCCTCACCGGCCCGACGCGACCGTCTCGGCGATCAGTTCGCGTGCGATCGCGATCTCATCGGCGTTGGTAAGGCCGGCCAGGGCTTCCTCCGCCAGCGTCCGTGCACGCTGAGGCTGGTGCAGATAGCGCCCCGCGATCACCGCCAGCATGAGCCGGACGTGCCCCGCCTGTGCATCCCGCGGGTACGACTCGAGGAACCGCTCATACGCGACCACGGCAAGACTGAAATCCTGGTTCTGAAAGAGATAATTGGCGATGTCGAGCTGCTGGCGGCGCGGCATCGTCCCCGCGCCCGCCACAAGCCCGTACTTCTCGATCAATTCCTTGTACCCACGCACCGCGTCGGCAAGCTGCGCGTTGCCCAGATCGGTCGCGATGCGGGCTCGCAGCTCGGCGATCGGACGCTGCATCTCGGAAATCTGTGCATCCACCGTCTTCTCGGTCTGCGTGTCAACGTACACGCTCTCTTTTCGTTCCCGCTCGACCTGTCGCCGTGCTTCGCGCATCTCCGCCCGACGCCGCGCCTGCCGAAGCAGGTGGAACATGTCGAACGTCTCGCTCGGCAGGATCTTGAAGACCAGGAGCAGCAGCGCGACGGTGATGCCAAACGTGTACCCGCCCAGGTGTGCCGCGTAG
Organism: Phycisphaerales bacterium; assembly: GCA_035298585.1. Lineage (GTDB taxonomy): Bacteria > Planctomycetota > Phycisphaerae > Phycisphaerales > UBA1924 > JAEUJB01. The sequence continues at coordinate 9,386 of DATGXW010000317.1, read as the reverse complement.
GCGACCGAATCGTTGGATCTGAACAGGGGCTTGAGGATGTTCAGCAGGATCTGGATGCTCACGAACCAGAGCGCTGACATATGAATGATCCCGATCAGGAAGAATATGAAGAGGACCCGGATCTGAGTCCTGGGAAACAGGACGAGATACGCCCCCGTGACCGCCGCCACGGCGCCCGAAGCGCCCAGCGCGGGGCCGTTCGAGAAGACGATGTGCGTCGCCCCGGCCGCCGCCGCCGAGAGCAGGTAGAAGACCAGGTACCCCAGACGACCGAACCGGTCCTCGACGTTCGGTCCGAACACCCATAAGAACATGAGATTGCCGGCCAGATGCCACATCGACCGCATGTCGTGCAGGAAGGCGTACGTCACCAGCCGCCAGGGCTCCTGGAAGCTGGGCATCAGCATCCAGCGCTGCTGGATCAGGTCCACCGTCTCGTGTGCATGATCCGACTCGAGCCCCGCCAGCGCGATGATCCCGAAAACGATCACGTTCACCGCCACCAGTATGTGGTTGACGACGGTGGGGCGTGACAAAGGCCTGTCGGTTCCCAGTGGAATCACGGCAGGATGATACCGGGTGGAGGCGGGGAGTTGCCCGCAAGCTCCGAACAGAGCCCTGCAATCGCAAGTTCATAATTGCGACTTGCCCGCATTCTCATCTTGCGCATTCATGATGAAATCGAGCGCGGAAAGACCTGGGGTGTATTCGGACGGCCGGGTATGGCGCCGGGAAGTCGATAGAATCAACGCCTGTCGCGGGACACCCGCTCTTCCACACGGATCTCGTGATGGAATGGTGCCCGCGAAGGTTGATCGCCGCATCCTGTATGCCGGCGTGCCGAGGATTTCCCGGTCCGTTTGTTTCGTTTTGTCAGAGCAGGAGCCTGCATGTCCGAACAGTCCGCCCCGGTCCCCGTCCGTGCCAACCGCCGCGCACGTTTCCTTACTCTCATGGCCGTGATTCTCCCCCCCGCAGGGCTCATCGCCGGCATCATCATGCTGTGGGGTGTTGCATTCAACTGGACGATCCTTGCGGTGATGGTGGGGATGTACCTGATCTCGGGCCTGGGGATCACGATCGGGTATCACCGGCTGTTCACGCACAAGTCGTTCGAGACGTACAAGCCCATCGCCTTCCTCCTGGGGGTTTCCGGTTCGATGGCCCTGGAAGGGCCGGTGATGCGGTGGGTCGCGACGCACCGCAAGCACCATCAGCACAGCGACGGGGATCATGATCCCCATTCGCCGCACACCGAGGGCGAGGGCGTGGCGGGGATTCTCAAGGGGATCTGGCACTCGCACGTGGGCTGGATTTTCGATGAGGATACGACCGACCTTGCCAAGTACGTCCCCGACCTTCAGAAGGACAAGATGGTGCGCTGGGTGAGCGCGACATTCCCGATCTGGGTGGTGCTGGGGCTGGCGATCCCGACGGCGGCGGCGGGTCTCTTGACCATGAGCTGGTACGGGGCCCTGCTCGGCCTGCTCTGGGGCGGCTTTGCACGGATCTTTTTCGTCCACCATGCGACGTGGAGCGTGAACTCGGTCTGCCATCTCTGGGGCAGCAAGACTTACCGCAGCCACGATGAAAGCCGCAACAATCCGATCGTGGGGATCCTGGCTCTGGGCGAAGGGTGGCACAACAACCACCACGCCTTCCCGACCAGTGCACGCCACGGCCTGGCGTGGTGGCAGTTTGACATCAGCTACATCATCATCAAGGCGATGGAGATGGTGGGGCTGGTCTGGAAGGTGCGAGTTCCCACGCCCGACCGCCTGGCGGCGGCGAAGGTGGCGGTTCTGAATGAAGAATTGCACTGAAGGGTCTCCCTCGCGCGGGGCATCTTGCCCGGGTTGGCTATCCCGCGTTTGAACTCTCTGGGTTTGGACTTTCGGGGATTGGGCGCGCCGCACATGCGCTGCGCGGCGGCTACACTGGGAACGTTTTCAGGGTGGTGGCGCGGCTTGGGCCGGGCCCCTGTTGCATTTGTGGTTCGCAGCGAAGCCGATCGGCTTATGATCGGGTCGCGACGATTCTTCAGGACGAGCTCCGACCATGACCAACTACTCCAAGGGTCTTGAAGGCGTGATCGCCGCCGAGACCAAGCTCTCGTTCATTGATGGTGAGAAGGGTGTCCTCGAGTACCTGGGCATCCCGATCGGGGAGCTTGCGTCGCACTCGACCTTTGAAGAGACGGTCTTCCTGCTCTGGAACGGGCGGCTTCCCAAGAAGGCTGAACTCGATGAGTTCACGGCCCAGATCCGCCAGCGCTACGACCTGCAGAAGGATGTGGCCAAGCTGGTTTTGGAGATGCCCAAGAGTGCAGAGCCCATGCACGTGATCAGGACGCTGATCTCATCGTTCGGGCTCTTTGATCCCAAGCCCAACGCGATCGATCTCCCCTCGCTGCGCGACAAGGCGCTCACCGTCCTGGCGCAGACGCCGACGATGCTGGCGTACTTCAATCACCACCGCAAGGGGACGCCCCTGGTCCTGCCGGACCGCTCGCTCTCGCTGGCCGAGAACTTTCTCTACATGCTCAACGGCAAGCGCCCGACGCCGACGATGGCCAAGGCGCTGGACGTGTGCCTCGTGCTGCACACGGACCACGGCCTGAACAATTCGACCTTCTCGGCCCGGTCTGTGATCTCGACCGAGAGCGATCTGTACTCGGCGCTCACGGCGGCCGTCGGATCGCTCCGCGGGCCGCTGCACGGCGGGGCCAACGAGGGCGTCATGAAGATGCTCAACCAGATCCCGACGGTGGAGGCCGCCGACGCCTTCATCGCCGACAAGCTCGCCAAGAAGGACAAGATCCCGGGCTTCGGCCACCGCGTGTACAAGAGCTACGACCCGCGTGCGTCGTACCTCAAGGTCCTGGCCAAGCAGCTCGCCGAGGACACCGGCAACTCCGATCTTTATCAGAAGAGCACGCGGATCGAGGCGGTGATGGAGCGCGAGAAGGCGGCCAAGGGGATCTACCCCAACGTCGACTTCTACAGCGCGACCACGTACCACTGCATCGGGCTGCCGCTGGACCTCTTCACGCCGATGTTCGTGGTTGGCCGCGTGGGCGGGTGGTCTGCACACATCCTCGAGCAGATGGCGGACAACCGCCTCTACCGCCCGTCGGTCGATTACACGGGCCCCCACAACGTGGCGTATACGCCGGTTGAGAAGCGGTGAAGGCAAGCGGTTGGCAGTTCGCTGCTGGCACGACAAGAAAATACAAAAGGCCGAGCCCAGGTGGCTCGGCCTTTTTTCGTGCGAACTGCGAACTGCGAACAGCTCGCTGCTTCTTCAAGGCAGCAGGAACACGCCAACCACGACCGCGCCGATACCCACCAGCGCCGCCCCCGCGATGAGTCCTGCGCAGATCGGCTCGTGGCAATCGACCCAGAGCTTGTGGCCGGTCGATTCAGGTCGGTTCTTGTAGCGGGAACTCATCAGCGCAAAGAACGCGGCGCCCGCGAACATCGCCATGGTGGATTCGGGCGGAACGACGACGCCCAGGCCCAGCGCCAGCGGGCTGATCGGAAACTTGTTGCGGGTGAAGATGCGGGTGAGCTCCATGCCAAGCCCGACGATCGCCGCGATGACCATCGAGATGATGATCGAGGTCGTCAGGAGCGTCTGCTGCGTCGCGCCCTCGGCGGGCGTGTTGAAGATCGCGGCGACGAGGTCCGAGACGCCCTTCCACTGCACCGCGGAGGGGAAACCAAAGCCCGCGGCGTCGTTGACCATCACGCTCTGGACGTGGTTGGGGTCCACCTTCGCCGCGGCGGGGTCGTACTTGCTCAGGAAGAGCATGTAAAAGAGGGGCGTCGAGGCGATGGCCCCCGACAGGATGCCGATGATGTGCCCCACGGCCTGGTGACGCGGCTTGCCGCCGAGCATGTACCCCGGCTTGATGTCCATCAAGAGGTTGCTGGCGTTGCTGGTGACCTCCACGCAGATCACGCCCGACATCAGGTTGGTCGGGGGGTGCTTGGGATCCAGCGCGCCGAAGAGGAACTGCGGGATCTTGGAGAGCGACCCGGTGGGCGTGATCCCCGTCAGGGCCGTGCTGCTGGCGGCGATGAGCGTCAGGACCATGATGAGCGGGATGGCGGTCGCGCCGAAGATCCACTTGACGCCGAACCAGTCGTGCGCCATCCACACGGCGATCGCGCCCACGACCGGGATGCCGACCCACGAGATCCAGAGGGGGAGCTCGATGTGCTTCACCGGGTCGTTCGTCGCCGCGGCCTTCGCCGAGCGGCTGAAGATCCCCTTGAAGGCCTCGACGAAGATCTGGGGCTTGGCAAAGAGCGAGACCATGCTCGCCGTCACCATGATGGAGATGCCCCACCACAGGGCCCAGCTGTTGAGGATGTGCGACCGGCTCCACCCGCCCGTCGCCGTGGGCTGGATCTCGCCGATCGAGATCATCCACGGCACGATGAGAAAGAAGTTGATGACCATCCCGATCATCATGCTCATCGCCGGCCGCATCCCCATCAGCCCGCCCGCGCCGATCATCGCCCAGTCGAGCGCGGGTGAGACGCCCATCTGCCGAAGCTCGACCCCCGCGAGCCTGGGCATCGGCCAGTTGTGCTTGGCGGCGAGGTTGTAATACCACGTGTCGAGCGAGTGGGGGAGGTGCCAGACGTTGTCGAGGATCTCGCTCTTGCCTTTCAGGAAATCCTTCCACGCGATCGCCTGTTCACCCTTGCGTGACATCCACTCGGGGATCCACGCCAGCGCACGCAGCAGCTTGAGGTACGCGTCGCTGGCGAGGAACGTCATCAGCCCCGCGAGGATCGCGGCGAAGGAGAGCATCTTGGCCTTGAACATGCCGCTGGCGGCCTGTCCGGTGTAGAGTGCATCGAGCACGACGCCGCACGCACGCCCCTCGGGGAACGGCTGCTGCTCATCGTTGATGAACCGGCGCTTCATCGGGAACGCCACCAGCACGCCCAGGATCGAGAGCACGATCATGAACCAGAAGAGATGCCACTTGGAGATCAGTTCGTTCTGGACCCACATGTAGGCGGCGATGCCGGAGATCAGGGGGCCCGTCATGTACCCCGCCGCCGTCGCGATCGACTGCGAGCAGTTGTTCTCGAGGATCGTCATGTCCCGCATGCCAAAGCGTGCCATCACCCGGTAGGCGGCGAAGGCCAGGATGACGCTCGTCAGGCCGACGCCCAGCGTCCAGCCCGTCTTGGCACCCACGTAGAGGTTGGTCGCCGAGAGCACACCGCCGAGCAGGAAGCCCGTCAGCGCCGAGCGCAGCGTGAGCTGGGGCATGTTGCCCCGGTAGACGTTCTCGAGCCACCAGCGATCCTTCTGCTCGCGGGTCCACGTCCGGATCTGTTCTTCGGAGAGATTCTGAATCGCCATGATTGGGCGAGAATGTAAAGGAACCGTGCAGGGGACGCAACGCCGAGTGACATCAGCGGTTAGAGGTGTGCAGCGCGGACTTGAAATGCCCCCGACCATCGGCCAAGCGAGGCCGCCGGGGGCATCGGAGGCTCAAGCCGGGCGTGTGCACGCCATGTGGGACATGCATGGCTTCCCACGCTCCGCCCCGAGCGGCCCGCGAACGACTTCCGGGGCCCAGGGATCAGGCAGGCCGCGGGTCTGAAGCCGCCGAACCTCTGTGAGTCCGAGCATTCATCTGATAGGCTTGAACAATGAACCGGAAGCTCTCGTGCATATGGCCCGCCCTCCTCGCACTTCCCGCGCTGGCCCAGCCGGCGGCGATTCCCGGCGATCCCCAGGTCGCCCGCTATGACGGACAGATGCTGGTGCGGGTCACCATCCGCGAGCTCCGCGACCTCATGTTGCTGGGCCAGGTCGCCCCGGAAACATGGTCGCACACGCCAGGGGGTGTGCCCGCCGGGAGCGAGGGGCTGGGAACCCTTGACTATCCCATGACCCAGGCGGAGCTTGAGGTGGTTCGGGCGGCGGGGATGGATGCACACGTCATCATTGAGGATCTTCAGCGCGGGATTGATGAGGAGAACCAACGCCTTGCCGGCCGCATGGCCGACCGCGTCGACGCGGCGATGCTCCTGGAGAAGGTCATCGCGGGGCGCGAGGACGTCATCGTCGACACCGGGGGATCGCGCGAGAAGCGGGGGTGGTACGACGACTACAAGACCATCGAGCAGGTCCGGCAGATGGCCGACGCGCTCGTGGAGGCCTATCCGCACCTTGCACGCATCGAGACGGTGGGCGGCTCCATCGAGCAGCGCGAGATCTACGCCATCCGACTGAACGCGGGAGGGACCCCAAAGCCCATCATCATGCTCAACAGCGTCCAGCACGCACGCGAGTGGATCACGGTGATGACGACGATGTACATCGCCGACCAGTTGCTGGCGGGGTACGGCACAGAACCCAGTGCGACATCGATCCTGGACCGCTACGAGATCGTGATCATCCCCGTCGTCAATCCCGACGGGTATTCCTACGCCTGGACCAGGGACCGCTTCTGGCGGAAAAACCGTCGCCTCAACAGCACGGGCAACTACGGAGTCGACACCAACCGCAACTGGGGCACCGCGTGGGGCCTGGGCTCCGGCTCCTCGGGATCGACCGGCTCTGAGACCTACCGGGGCGTCGCGGCCTTCTCTGAACCCGAGACCGCCGCGATGCGTGATTGGTCGAACGCCAACCCGCAGATCGTCTTCCAGCTCGATGTGCACAGCTACGGCCAATACCTCCTCTACCCGTGGGGATACACCGCGGCGCCGGCGCCCGCGGTGAATGCACTCAAGCACCTCTCGGGCGGCATGCGTTCGGCCATCCTCAACGCCGGGGGCGTCGGTTACGCTCCCGGGCAGTGCTACTCCATCCTCTATCCCGTCAGCGGAGGGTGCTTGGACTGGTACTACGCGGACCAGGGAGCGCTGACGATCTCTCCCGAGCTTCGCGGGCCGGGCTTCAACCCCTCTCCGACGGTCATCCTGCCGACCGCCCGCGAGATCTACGCGGCGATCCTGTGGCTGGGCGAGAACTTCTGCCGGGCGGACATCGATTACACCGGCTTCCTCGATACCGACGACTTCGACGCCTTTGTCCGCGCCTTTGAGAGCGGATCGACGGCCGCCGACTTTGACCTCTCGGGCTTTGTCGACACCGACGACTTTGACGCCTTTGTCGCCGCCTTTGAGCGCGGCTGCTGAATCACCAGACGCGATCGAGCGCCAGCGCTGACGCCAGCATCGGCCCGAAATCCTCCTCGGGAACCTGCATGCATCCAAACTGCGCCAGGTGCTCGTTCCAGAGCTGTGCGTCCAGCAGCTCAAATCCATTGCCGCGCAGCCGCTCGACCAGGTGGACCAGGCACACCTTGCTCGCGTCCGTCCCGCCCTCGGGCGGACGGGAGAACATGCTCTCGCCGAAGAACGCACCGCCCACGTGCAGGCCGTAAAGCCCGCCCACCAGCTTCATCCGCCCATCACGAACATCGCGCCGCCACGCCTCAACGCTGTGTGCCACGCGTTCACGGTGCAACAGGCAGTAAAGCTCGATGATCGTCTGGTTGATCCACGATTCACCCTCGTCGCGCCGGGGCTGGGAGCACGCGGTGATGACCTCCCGGAAGGCCGTGTCGAACCGGATCTCAAAGACGCCGCTGCGCACACGTCGGGCGAGTGTCTGGGGAACATGAAAACGCTCGGGATCGAGCGGTATGACGCCCCGGACCTTGGGCTTGTACCAGTCGATCTGTCCGGTCCTGGGGTCCGCCATGGGAAACCAGCCGTCGCGGTACATCCCCAGGATTTCGTCGACGAGTTCGCGCTGGTACGCGGACATATCCGACCCCTGGGCCGGGTCCGGTTCGCTCGAATCGACGTGAGGCTCGCCTGTCGGTTCGGGTTTCAAAAGGGTCCTACTCTTGGCGGGTAGACTGATCGTCGGTGACGGTTCTTGCGGGTGAAACCGCACGGGGCCGCTTCCTACAGAGTCTAACGACCCTGTTCACGGCGGTCGTGCACATGCTTGCACACGGGAGCGGACTTCATGCTGGGGATCCTTGCCAACACGGTGACTTCCTCGACGGGGGCCTCGACGGGGGACACGCTCTCGCGGGTGATCTCGGATCGCCAGAATCTCGAAACGATCCTGATCGTGGGTGGGATTGTCTTTGTCATCGCCATGATCGTCATTGCCAGGACGATCCGGGCGATCGCGCGGGAACGAACCAAGCGCGAGATCGCAGCCTACATCGCCGAAGGCTCCATGACGCCCGAGCAGGGCGACCGGCTGCTCAAGTCGGGCATCAAGGACCGGGAGTGCTAGAGTCGTCGCCGGCCGGCGATCGGCCCGAACGCAGCAACCCATCGAAGAACAGGCACGCACGCGAGCACCGGGGAAGATCCCACACGAATCAGGAGCAGGCACGTGACCGACGGCATGACCTCAAGCACATTCGCGGACATCCTGACCGGCCCGATCACTCCCGTTCACACGCTCGCCATCAGCGGCGAGGAAGTTGGGGCGATCATGATGGTCGGCATGCTCGTGATCGCCTTCGTCTCGATCGTGGCAGCGTACGTCCACAAGATTGTGCGTGCGCGAGCGTTTGAGGCTTCTCGCCGGGAGATCGCCGCGTATGTCGCGGAGGGATCGATCTCGGCGGACGATGCACAGAAGCTGCTCGCGGCCGTTCCGACCCCCGGCAAGGGCATGGACTGCGCCTGATCCGAGGGCTCACGGATGCCCGAGCATCCACGCCGCGATCACCCCGCGTCCGCTCCACGCAATCGTTCTGATCCAGTTCGTACGCACCAGCAGCCTCAGGGCGCGCCGGTCATAGCACGATCCAAGCGCGGTGTGCAGCGGCACCTGCACGGCGAACGTCGAGACCCACGCGACCACCAGCAGGGTCAAGCCTGTCCATGCCGCGCTCGAAGGCTTCGCGAGCGTTCCCGCAGGCACCGCCCACCAGCCGATGACCAGCACGACCGCCGCCCCCGCTTCGAGCAGCATCAACGGCGCGACCACCAGCGTAGTCTTCCGGCGGTGCAGCTCGCTGTAGCGGGCCCAGCAGGCCTCACCCACCTGGGCCATCAGCGGGTAATGGACGATCTGCACGAACCAGATCAGGCCCGCCATCGCGAGCGTGGCGCACGCGTGCACAACCAGTAGGAGCGTGCTCCACGCGCCGCTCATGCCGGAATTTCACAGGTCATCGACCGCAGATCGGGCACGTCCGACGCCCGCTGGTGCCGGTGTGCACGGACAATTCGCCCGCGATGAAGGACGAATGTCCCGGGCATCTGGAAGCCATCGCCTTCCAGCCTGCCCACCCCGTGCCCCCTCAATCCGGCCGCGATTCCGCGGAAGAGCACCGCCGGGCCGAAGAGCTGAAGGAACCCGCCCCGACC
>DATGXW010000316.1:0-2958 GCA_035298585.1 Phycisphaerales bacterium | reverse complement strand
CAGGGCCAAATGGCAAAGGGCCAAAGGGTAAAGGGCAAGGGCCCCATTCAGGAGTTGCGGGTATTTGGGGGCGGGGTCAGGGGTTGGCGCCGAGGGTGCGGAGGATGCCGGCGGCGGCGGCGACTTTGACGTTTTCGTTGGGGTCGGCGATGAGTCGTTCGAGGTAGACGAGGCCTTCGGGGCGTGCGATATAGCCAAAGACCATGGCGGTCTGGCCGCGGAGGACGGGGGAGGGGTTGTTCCAGAATTCCTGGGCGATGAAGGCGCCGTTGCGGTTGCCGAGCTGGGCCATGGAGGAGGCGATCCCAAGTCGGATCTCGGCGGGCATGAGGCTGCCGTCCTTGTCCTGCTTGCCGGAGAGGTACATGAGCTGGTCCTTGGCGCCCTGGTCCTTGAGGGTGCCGATGATCTGGACCGCCAGCGCCGTGGCTTCAAGTTCTTCGAGCCGGGAGGGGTAGAGGGCAGCGCGGATGCTGTGGATCTGGCTTTCCTCACCGAGTTTGACGAGGGCTTCGGCGATCTGGAGCTGGAAGAGTCGGATCTCGGATTCGGCGGTCCGGGGCATGGGCCTGCGGGCGGCAGCGCGGAGCATGCCGACTGCACTCTTGTCGCCCATCTCGCCGACGAGGTAGGCGACGTGGGCGCGGACCTTGACGGCCGGGTCTTCGAGAAGGATGGTCGAGAGGGGGGTGGGGTCGACTTCTTCACCGCAGCGGCGGAGGCCGAAGATGGCGGAGGCGCGGACGTAGGGGGAGGGGTCTGAGAGGAGGGGTCGGAGGGCGGGGGTGAGTGTGCGGATGCGGGCTTTGCCGGCGACGACCGCGCTGATGGAGCGGACGCCGAGGTTGTCATCCTTGAGACCGGCGGCGACGAGGGGTTCGAGGCGCGCGGGGGCGAGGAGTGCACACTCGGTGGCGTTGGCGCGGATGGAGGGATCCTGGCTTCGTCCGCTGGCGAGGATGGTCTCGATGGCCTGCTCGCGGAGTGCGGAGCGGATGACGGGATCGGTGTAGTTCTTGGTCGGGGTGAGGATGACGGGCTGGGCGGGGATTGCAGCGCCCTTGGGGTTTCCCTTGGTGGACCCCTTGGGTGTCGATTCGCACCCGTTGAGGGCGGCGAAGGAGATGACCAGGCAGAGGGCGGGGGCGAGGGAGCCGGGACGGGTCGAGCGTGTGCGGGTGGGCCGGACGGGCATGTGCAGAGGACTCCCTGGTGCGTGTCGAATCGCCGGCTTACGCGGCGGCCTTGGCATTAGTTCGGCTATCGGCCGAGCGGGGGATGAGCGTGGAGAACCAGAGGAGCAGCCCCAGTGCGAGGATGACCCAACTGGTGAGCCATCCGCCGCGGGCAAAGAGGGAGGTTGCGGCGGGGAAGGGGATGTCGGCGGCGTAGACGCCCGAGACCTTCCAGTCGCGGCGGTCGGGTCCGACTTCGATGCGGGTGAGCCGGCCGTGCTGGTCGATCGAGGAGGAGATGCCGGTGTTGGCGGCGCGGATCATGGGCGTGGCGAGTTCGATGCAGCGCCAGCGGGCGATCTGCATGTGCTGGGCGCGGCCTGCACGCCACCAGTCGCCGAACCAGCCGTCGTTGGTCATGTTGACCATGACATCAGCGCGGCGGGTGGAGCCGTCGTAGACGAGTTTTCGGCAGAGGTCCCACTCGGTGGCTTCGAAGCAGATGGGTGTGACGAGGCGGGCGGGGATTCCGGCGGCGGTGGGGATCTCAAAGACGGTGAGGTGGTCGCCGGCGGAGAGATCGAGGCGCATGCCGCGTGCGGCGAGGTCGAGGAGCTTTGATTCGAGCCAGGGCCAGGCGGAGATGTAGGGCATTTCTTCGCCGAAGGGGGTGAGGCGGACCTTGTCGTAGCGTGTGCCTGAGACCGAGCCGGCGGTGACGAGGAATGCGCTGTTGAAGCGGTGTTTGTAGTGGATGTCGAGGGATCCGTCGGCGGCGGAGGAGAAGTTGAGGCCGTCGTAGGCGTCTTCACCGACGAGGATGGGGATGTTGAGGGCGGCCTGAAGCCGCGTGGTGTTTGCGGCGAAGTCGGCGGTGAGTATCGGGTTGTTCTGGGGGTTTGCGCGATCAAAGAGGGCGATGCGTGCACGTCGCTCGGCGTCGACGGAGGGGGGGTCGAGGGCCATGCCGGGCTTCATGGTCTCGGGCCAGACGATGACGTCGGGGCGGGGCGTGGAGCCCGCGGCTTGCGTGCTGAGGGATTCGAGGTCTTGCCAGAGGCCGAGGGTGGTCTTGTAGTCGGGGGAGATCTTGTTGCTCTGGGGGAGATTGGTCTGGATGACGGCGATGCGGACGGATGGATTTGAGGTGGCGGAGGAGGTCTGCCAGCCGGCGATGGCGAGGGAGACCCATGCCAGGAGAATCGCAGCGCCTGAGAAGAGTTCGCGGCGCTGGCGTGTTGCGATGAGGGATGCGATGCAGGCGCTGATGCCCGCGGCGAGGAAGGTGGTGCCGTAGAGGCCGACGATCGCGGCGGGGGCGGCGACGGGGGGGAAGTCGGCGAGGGGGTGGACGGAATTGAACCAGCCGTAGCCCTTGAAGAGGATGTCGCCTTCGAGGATCTCGAGCGTGGTCCAGGTGAGGGCGCCAAGGAGGGTGAGGGGCAGGCGGGGGAAGCGTCTGTGGACGCGGCGAAGCAGGAGGATCATCGCGGGGGCGTAGCAGCTCATGATGGCGACCATGAAGGGGTAGCCGGGGAGGGCGACTTCGATGGTCCAGCCTTGCTCGAAGGCGTAGAGGGGGTAGGTGCCGAGCCAGGTGATGAAAAAGAGCCGGCGGGCGCTGAGGGTGTGTCCGTGGGGTGCGGCGGGGTGTGCGGTGCGGATGGCGGCGTAGACGAGGGGTGCGACGCTGAGGAGTGCACACGGCCAGAGGCCGACGGGATCGAAGGCGAGGATCATGAACAGGGTGTGCAGGAGTGCACACGCGAGGGGGAGCTTCCAC
>DATGXW010000315.1:0-5641 GCA_035298585.1 Phycisphaerales bacterium | reverse complement strand
ATCGACCAGCGCGAGCACCCGTCGACCGGCCTCGTCGTCGCACGGAGAACTCGACCCCGCTCCGCACCCCGCAACCCGGCCCTCGATCATCTACGTGATCTGCCGGTGGCTTTCGCGGGTGGTGTTCAGGGGTGTCTACCGCTGCAAGGTCATCGACAAGGGGCTGGTGCCTCCCTCGGGCGCCCTGCTCGTCGCGGCCAATCACCAGTCGTACCTCGATCCGCCCCTGGTGGGCGGGATGTCGGACCGCGAAATGCACTTCGTCGCGCGGTCGGGGCTGTTCAGCTTCGGCCCCTTTGGCTGGCTGATCCGCAGGCTCAATTCCGTCCCGCTGAAGGAAGACGCCGGTGACGTCGCGGCCATCAAGGAAGTGGTGCGCCGGCTCGAACAGGGGAACGCGGTGGTGATCTTTCCCGAGGGATCACGGTGCGAGGACGGAGCCATGCACGGGTTCAAGCGGGGCGTCGCGCTGCTGGTCAAGCGTGCCAAGTGCCCCGTGGTCCCCGTCGCGGTGGAAGGGTGCTTCGACGCCTGGCCGCGCGGGAGCTCTCCACGCCTCCTGGGCAAACGCGTCGCGGTGAAGTACGGCCGGCCGATCGCGTACGAGGAACTGATGCGAAACGGCCCCGACGCCGCCCTCGATCGCCTCGCCGACGAGATCGATCGCATGCGGCTGGAACTCCGGGCGATGATGCGCAAGGACACGGATGGCGTCTACCCGCCCCGGGGTCCGGGTGATGGACCACGCCTCAGGGACGCCGACGGCTCAGCGTCCGCCGGGTGATCTGCTCGACGAACCGCCCTCGCGGAAATGCCGGACCATGTCGCGCATCAGCACCTGTGCACGTGCCCGCTGGTGCGGCGTCGCATGAGACCCGACGCCGTCGCGCATGAACGTGAACATCCGTCCGAGCTGGTCGCCCGAAGGCCCCTTGCCCTCGCGGAGCGCGTTCGAATCCCGCTGTGCATCCCGCCGGGCCCGCTCCAGCCGCTCCTCATCGCTCGCGCTGCGCGTCACCCCCGCGACCGACTCCATCGATTTGGTGAAGTCGAGGAACGCCTCGTCCAGGAACTTTTCCCGATCCTCCGCCGGGATGTCGTCGTACTTGACGGCGTACTCATCCCAGATGTCGATCGCCAGGTGCGAAACGTTCTCCATGAGCTGGTCGCGCGCTGAACCCGCGATCCCGGCCGCAAAGGCCGCCATCAGCGCCGAATCGCCCGAGTCCATTCCCTTCAGCCGAGTGACCAGCTGCGAGATCAGCGCAAGCCTTTCCTTCACCGGCAGCTTGTTGAATTCGTCGGTCAGGAGCGTGTAATCGAGAATGTCATCCATCCCCGCGTCGAGGTAGTCGGGCTGCGGCTTGGCGCGGAAGAGGAAATACCCGCCCACCAGGAGGCCGGCGCCGCACACCACCGCCGCGATCCGCAGGTTCCTGACCATCCGCGGTCGGCGGGAAGGATCCTGCCACGCCCGGCGGAACTTGCCGGCGATCCTCGCCTCACACGCCCTGTTGAGACGCTCGCGGAGCGAGGGCCGGCGCGGAGCGGGCGGCGCCATGTCCGGCGTGATCAGAGGACCCGCCGCGTCCATCAGCCCGCCGCCATCTGTCATCGCCGCCAGTACCTGCACGCGATCCTCCTTGCGTCCCTCATCCCGGCACTGGAATGCCGTAGAACCTCAGGACATCCTTGATCATCTGGTTCAGGTCATCCTGCGAGGGCTGCTTGAGCGCATCGGCTCGCCAGTCGCGGTAATAGAGCGCGTTCTTGAAGTTGTCCGACGAAGAGACGCTCGCCTTGTTCCGCGTCGTGTGCCAGTTGTCGATGTCCCGCAGCACCGGAAAATCCCGCGATTCGTAGGCCTTGGAGACGCCCCGCGCGGTCTCCTTCAACCCGGTCGCCATCTCGATCAGGAGCATCATCTCGCCGGGCACGAACTCATAGCTGGTCCCGAACGTCCGCCACGCGGGCCCGAAGTTTGACTTTTCATCATCCGAAGCTTTGTCCGAAGGACAGATCCAGGGGTCCGAGGCGATGTAAAGACCATCGGCCTCCTTGTAGGGCTTGCCCGCGTCGACGTAATTGCCGATCAGGTCCAGGAGCGTCTTGTCGTTCCCCGACGAAGCGTCGTCGGTGAAGGGAAGAACATACGGGAAGACCCGCTTGTAGTCGTTCAGATAGAGCTCGATGCCGATCCCGATCCCCTTGAGGTTCGCCAGGCACTTGACGCGCCGGGCCGTCTCGCGCGACGCGGCCAGCGCTGGCAGCGTGATCGAAATGATGACCGAGATCACCCCGATCACGACCAGAAGTTCGATCAGCGTGAATGCACGCCGCTGAACACGGTCCCGAGCTTTGGCAAGCATTTCCCGCACGCGAGCCTTTCCGTGTTTGCAAAGCCAAGACCGCTGAACGCAGGTACGGAATCCGATCGGACGCCGCTCATACTCTACTGATTCACGCCGGACCACTCAATAGATGCAGGGAGACTTCTGAAAACCGCCCCCCTGACCGCACATCCAGGCCCCTCCCGCCGCGGCACCCCTCCACTCCCCTGCCATGCTGAACGTCCCCGGCGGCGGTTTAGTTCAGCGGACCCACATCGCTGGGCGGAAGAACCTGGTACATCGTGGGGAGCAGATAATTGCGGTTTCCGTAACTGAAGACCCGCCCGCTGACCTCGATCTGTGCCTTGTCCCCCCGGGTTCCGACGACTTCTTCCATCCGCTGGGTGAGTTGGCAGGCCAGCATCGCCATCGGCGCTTCCGTGCGTTTCCCACCCCCGCTGGGCTTGGCGCCGTTGTCGAAGGAAACTCCGACAGAACCATCCGTAAACCGCACCAGGCGAGCCCTTCGCGCCGTGATCACCGAGCCTTCCGCGATCGGCCACGCCTTGCCGGCGTCTGGCGTCTGGGTTGCCACCGTCGACGGCTCCGATGTGTTCTCGGTCGTCGTGGTTTCGCCGGCAGGCGGTGTGCCCGTCCGTGCCATCTCCCGCGTCAGGCCGCGATTCTGGGTCCGGCGGTCTTCGAGCTCGCGGATGAACGATTCAACCTCGCCCTCGCGTTGAGAATCGGCCTTCTCGTCGCCGACGCCGGATTCCGCCGGCGCCGCGGCGTCCTTCTCTTGCACATCGGTGCTGCGGACGGGCTCGCCGGATCCCGCGGAGCTCGCGGCCTGTGTATTCGACTCGATCTGAAAAACCGATGGCAGGAGGTATTCGCGCTGGCGGTAGACCATGACCTGTCCGGTCATCAGCACACGCGGGCGGGAGGCGTTCTCACCCGTGGGCTGATCGCTTCGCAATCCCGCGGCATTCTCAAGACGTGCGAGCGTCTGACACGGGAGCAGGACCATGGGCCGGCTCGTCTTGGCCGGAGCGCCCTTGTCGGGTACGAAGATCACATCACCCGTCCGAGCCATCAGCAGTTCGCCCCGCTGCTTGATGACAAAGATCCCCTCCCTGGCTCGCCGGACCTTGGGCACGGGTAACGAGGAGTCCGTCCTTGGCTTGGCCGGCTGGACCGCGGGCATGCTTGCAGGCTTATTGGCCGGTGTGCCCGTCGTACCCGGGACGATCGCCTCGTCGGCGGCGTTGGTGCGCCGGCGGAGCCGATCGACCTCTTCGTTCCCGCCATTTTGAGGCGGCTCTTCCTGCGTGGGCCGTTCCTGTGCGCGCGCCGTGTGCGATGTCATGCACATCAGGCCGGGAACAACGGCCGCCGAAAGCACCATGTGCAGCGCTACCCGCCGAACGATCGCCAGGCTTCCATTCCGAACGATCTTGAGGATCATCGACATCACGGGCTCCAGTCATGCCGGGGAGGTCCAGGCTCCGCCCGGACAACGCACACGTCGCTCGAACACCAGCACCTACATGCTATCGGCCTTTCCAGCCCACGCTCATCCAAGGCTTGAAGGGATCTCGGGCTCCCATGTGCACACCACCCCTCCGCTCCCCCACCGCGGCGGATCCACCCGGAGTTGATTCCACCGTTCATCTCACGTACGGTCATGTCCGAAGTTGACCCTACCCGGGCGGGTGCCAGAGTGGTCTAATGGGGCGGATTGCAAATCCGTTGCGCAAGCTTCGTGGGTTCGAATCCCACCCCGCCCTTTTCCCCCCATCATCCCAACGAGCGACTTGGCCTACCCCACAATCCTGGCTGGGGAGGAATCCTTCGCGGCGGCATCCAAACAACGCTCTGACAGAACGCTCGCTCGGCCGGCTGATTTTTTCTTGCGGGCCGCCATACGAGCGGTGATGTGCGGTGACTGGTGCATGTCACCGGTGCGATACTGCACACGGTGAACACTGGGAGATCAACGATGAACCGGCGCTTCAACGTGCTTGGACAAACCCTGGCGCTCTCGGCGGCGATGATGACGGCCCTGCCCATGCCCTCGGCATTCGCATGGGGGCCGCCCGGCATCCCTCGCGACCAGCGCAACGCAGCGTTGATCTACTGGAAGGCCTGGGCGATGGCGACCGACGATCCGATGCGAGCCGACATCGATTGGACCGCGATCGGTTCAAACCTCGATCCAGCGAAGATGCCCGAGAGCTTCACGCGTGCGGCGGCGGATGTCGCCACCCGGGAGGCCGCGATCGATGTCCTGCTCGAAGCAACCACGCTGCCGCGCTGCGACTTTGAGCTCGCCTACGAGCAGGGCTTTGCGCTGGTGCTGCCGCACATCGGGAAGATGCGGGGCGGCGCACGCCTGCTTCGGATCGATGCTCGCCGGCTGCTGATGGAGAACAAGCCCCAGCGTGCGGCGGGGCACATCGCGGCGATGCTCCGCATGTCGCGCCAGCTCCGCGACGACGGTGTGCTCATCTCAAGCCTGGTGGGGATGGCGATCTCGACCATCGCGATGGATGAAGGAACCGTTCTGATCGAGAGCGGGAAACTCTCCGCCGCCGATGCCGCCCCGATCAGGGAGGCGCTCAAGTCAGCCCTCGAAACCGACGCCTTCGGCGTCCGCGCCTGTGTGCGGGGGGAAGGCGAGATCCTCCGCCGGTGGATCGCCGACAAGTTCACCGGCAAGACCGCAGGCGCCGACCTCCTCAAGGCGATGGACTTTGGGGTCACCAGCACCTCCGGGGATGAGTTGAAGGCCGCCAAGGAGGCCGTCAGCAAGATGGATGATGCCGCCCTCAACGCGGACGTCGCCCTGCTGCTCAAGGGATACCGCGACATCGACGCCGCGTGGGACGCCGCGGACGCTGAGAATCGCATCGGCGAGATCAGTGAACGCTCGAGCAAGGGGGCGTATGGCCAGCTCGCCGTCATCGCCTTCCCGAGCTTCAGCCGGGCACGCGCCAATGTCACGACCAACGCCCAGAAGCTCAAGGACTTCTCGGCCCGGCTCGAACGCCTGAAGTAGTCAACACCCCGTGCGAGGCGTGGAATTCTCAGACGCACAACTCCTGGTCAGGACCAGCCGCGGCGATCAGGCCGCGGCGCGTCTCATCTGGCAGCGGCACGGTCCCGCCCTGTGTGCATACGCCCGGGCGATCCTGGGAAGCGGGTGTGCACACCAGGCCGACGACGTGGTGCAATCGGTCATGTGCTCGATCCTCAAGACGCCCGTCCGGAAGCTCGCGACCGTGATCGACGGTCGTTTGTGGCTCGCG
>DATGXW010000314.1:0-1914 GCA_035298585.1 Phycisphaerales bacterium | reverse complement strand
CCTTGCCGGTCTTTGCCTCGGGCGTCTGCCGCTCGGTGCGGAGTGTGCACGTCGAGCGGATCCAGGATGCGTCCTCCCGCCGCGTCCCGTTCCAGAAGAAGATCGGCGCGGGCCTCGACCGCGAGCACTTTGACAAGAAGGTCGCCGACGGCAGCCTCCGGCACGTCGGGCTGGGGGAGAGCCTCCACTTCCTCGCGGAATATCTGGGGCTTCCCCGCATCGAGGCCTGGGATGAGAACATCGAGCCGGTCCTGGCGGACCGCGAACTGACCTGTGCACTGGGGCCCATCCACAAGGGCATGGTCGCCGGAGTCCGGCAGGTCGCCAAGGGATACGCACAGGAGCGCTGCGTCGTCCTGCTGGAGTTCCAGGCGGCGATCGGGCAGGCCGACCCCCACGACCGGGTGGTGCTGGAAGGTGAACCCCCGATCGACCTGACGATTAAGGGGGGTGTCCACGGCGACGCCGCGACCTCGGCCATCATCGTCAACGCGATTCCCCGGCTGATCGAAGCCCGCCCCGGGCTCCACACGATGGCCTCGATCGCCACGATCCGGCGTGTCTGAACCTGGGGGGCGACTGGCAAGAGGGCGATGCTTGAAACCGGCCGGATCCGGCCGCGGCGGGAAGGAATTCACCCCGCCGGGATGGAGAGCGAATCTGCGATGGAGCACGAACTTCCCGGCCGATATTGGCGGTGCGGAGGAGGAGTGCCCATCGCGGGACTTCTATCCTTCCTCCGGCCCGCACACGCTGTTCAAAGGCCGCACATGCCCCGCATCCCGATTGAGTCCAACACCGCCTCCACGTGCATCGTCGATGGGCGCGAACTCATCGCGTTCAGTGGCTGCAATTACCTGGGGCTGGGCCACCACGCCGACGTGAAGGCCGCGGTTGTCCGGGCCATGAATTCCTTTGGCATCACGACCTCCGCCTCGCGCGAAACCAGCGGCAACACGCTGGAGCACGAGCGTCTCGAAGCGGAGCTTGCCGGGTTCCTGTCGCTCGACGCCGCGATCCTGATGCCCGAGGGATACACGGCCAACCTGGCGCTGGCGCAGGCCCTTGGTTCTCCCGCCGCGTGCAAGAGCGACGACGTGGGAGTCGCGGTCATCGATGAAAAGTCGCACCGCAGCATCCGCAACGCGGTCGAGGCCGCGGGTTTCACCGTCGCCGACTATGAGCACACCAACGCGGCCGACGCGTTGAGGGTGATCCGCCGCCACGCGGGCGCGGGCCGCCGCGTCTGCCTGTGGACCGACGGGGTTTTCGCGGCCGACGGCTCGATCGCCCCCTTGCCCGAACTGCTCGCAGCGCTCCCCAATGCACAGAGTTGCATGGTGGTCGATGACTGTCACGGCTTTTGCGTGCTGGGCGGACGCGGGCGGGGCACGTGCGAGCACTTTGGGCTGCGCGATCCTCGGATCATCTGGACCAGCACGCTGGCCAAGGGCCTTGGGTGCTACGGGGGCGCGATCGCCGGGAGCCGGGCGCTGGTCGATCTGGTACGTTTCGAGGCGGGGATCTACAAGGGCACGACGCCGGTGCCGCCGATCATTGCACACGCGGCCCGGGAGGCTCTCAAGGTCATCGACCGCGAGCCTGGGCTTGTCCGGTCGCTCGAGCAGAACGTCCGCCGCGTCCGCCGCGGGTTGTCGGCGCTGGGGCTCGCGGTCGAGCAGACGGCGTCGCCGGTGATGACGTTCGTGCTCGACAGCGCTGAACGCATGCGTGCCTTCTATGACCACCTCATGGCCGGCGGCGTCTTCATCCCGCTGATCGATTATCCCAACGGCCCGGCCCCGCTGTACTTCCGCCTCTCGGTGTGTGCAGCGCACACGCAGGATCAGATCGATCACCTGCTCAGGACCCTTGAATCCGCCCTGGCGGCGACGGCGTCGCTCTCGTGCACAT
>DATGXW010000313.1:0-1818 GCA_035298585.1 Phycisphaerales bacterium | reverse complement strand
GCATGAACCCATCCCATTGTGCACAATGGGAGACCGAGAGGAGCACCGGCGACCCGGGCCACCAGTTGAAGTTGTTGACCTGCTCCTCATGGCCCGCAGCGCTTCCGCCGGGGCGGATGATGATGCTTCCCTGCGACCGGTCGGCGAGGACGTCGACCCATGATTGACCCGTCCGGCTCACGATCGAGAAGAGCGGACGCTGCGCAGGAGAAGGGCCGCTGTACGAACTGTCCCACGAAGCATCGGGAACCTTGGCCGCGACAAAGAGCGTCCAGGATCCCGGGGCATCGAATCCCCGGATCTCGGCGTTCTCGGGTGGCAAGGTGGTTTCGACCGCCGAGGGGTACGTGGGCGTTGAGTTGATCGAGACCGATTCGATGGCGAGATAAAAAGATACCGGAACCGTGACGTTCCACGCGCTCGTCAGGATCAGGTCGAGCCGCCCTCCCTCTGGACCCCAGTTTGCGGGTGATGCCCACTGCGTGAGGTCGGTGGTGATGACAACCGGCATCCACTCCCCGGCGGAGGAGAGCGCGATCGAACAGGTGGTGCCGCTGGTTCGCGTAGAAGAGGGCGTCGAGAGTGCGTCCGAGGCGCGGAGGGAGCCCATGAGGATCGTGGATTGTGCACGTCCGAGTTCCGCCGGCGTGTCGCAGCGGATCCAGGCCCGGATGGAGATCTCACGCGAGGTTGACGGGATACCCGCGGCAAGCCGGTAGCGGCCGAGCGCAGGGCTTCCCGTGTCAGCGCTTATGGGAGTGCTGGAGATGTGATACCAGGGACCAAGGCACGGTGGGGGGGCGACCTGCGGGGGGAGTAATGGGTTGACCTGGACCTGGACACCCACGCCAAGATCCTGGACCAGCGGGGCGGCGACGGCCGCGTTGAGCCCGCCGGGGGCCACGGTGAGGGGGCGGGCGGAGATGACATCGGGCACGGGTATGCTGCGAATTCCGGCACAGGCATTCTTGCCGTACGACCCGATCCAGATGCGGCCACCTGCGATCCAGGGGATCGTCTGCATGTTCTCAAAGTGCGACCAGACCTGTGCCCAGTGAACACCGTCGGGCGAGTACGCGATGCGCTGGTTGGCCCACGAATCCATGTCATTCTGGCTCGGGCTGAGCTGCGCGACGTATTCGCCGCCAAGGCGCTCCGGCGTTGGCGTCTTGATGTGGAAGCACAGGTAATGACGCCAGGGCCCTTCGCCGCGATCGAGGATGGGCATCGTCTGGGAGAGCTTCCACGGCGTGTTGAACGTGATCGGCGCGACCAGCCCGAGGGGGCCGATGCTCAAGGGCAGCGTTTGCCAGAGCACCTCGGTGACTTCATCCGAACCCGCGATGAACGTTCCCTCGGTAGGTCCGGGGGCCAGGCCGATGAACTGATTCCCCGAGTAGTGCGTGCGGAGATCGGGAACGGGTCCGTCGAGGTTGCCGTGGACGATCTGCGGACCGAGCCAGAGCGGGCCTGCACGCAGCCAGTTGTGCCCGCCGGGGGCGGGGCTTGCACCGGCGGCGTAGAGGTCTTCATCCGCCAGCGTCCAGGCGAGCACGGCGGCGTTGCCGAGGCTGTCTCCGCGCGAGCCCAAGGCGGCGATTCCGCGGCTTCCGTACCGGGTGATGCCCAGGGTGTGGCTGTGCGAGCGGTTCGTCGGATCGTTCCACCGGCCGGGGAGTTCCACGACCGGATCGATGCTCCACCGCGTCGCGATCGGGTCGGGCCGCCGCATCCTGAAGACGAAGTATGTACCGCCATCCTTGGCGGGGGCGGAGTGATAGTCCGTGGCGGCGATCCAGGCGGAGGTCGGCGCCAGTC
>DATGXW010000312.1:0-24660 GCA_035298585.1 Phycisphaerales bacterium | reverse complement strand
GGAATACACCGCCAGGAACGGCTTGAAGCCCGTCTTGGCAAGCCCGGCCATCATGTCAAAGGCGTGGCTCTCGCAGATGCCAACGTCCCACGTCCGCTCGGGGAACCGGGGCAGCAGCTTGTTGATCCCCGTGCCGTCGGGCATCGCGGCGGTGCACGCGACGACCTTGGGGTCGCGCTGCATCAGTTCGACCATCGCCTCGCCGAAGGCGGTGGTGAACGACCGGCCTTCAGACTTGATCTCCACGCGGCAGCCCTGCGACTCAAGACCGGGCGGCAGCGGCGAGGGCTCGCACGCACGCTCGGTCTCGGGATCATCCTGCGAGAGCACCTGGAACGCACCGGGCGAATGGAAGCGGCTCGAGTCTCGCTCGGCGAACTCATACCCCTTGCCCTTCACGGTCTTGACGTGCAGCACGATCGGCCGATCGATATCGCGTGCCTCGCCCAGGAACTCGATCAACTGCGGGAGGTCGTGCCCATCGATCGGGCCCACCGAGAGAAGCCCGAAATGCTCGAACCATCCGCCCGAGGCGCCCCCCGATTCGTTGACCATAGCCTTGGTCATCTCACCCACGCGGTGGTACGCGCCGATGATCGAATCGCCGCCGGGGACGTTCTCGAGGATCTTGCGTGCCGACTTCTTGAAGTCCCCGTAGCGGTGGCTCAGGCGCAGCCGATCAAAGTACTGCGAGACCGCGCCCTGGGGCTTGCTGATCGACATCCCGTTGTCGTTGAGGATGACCAGGAACTGGCGCTTGAGCGTGCCGGCGTTGTTCAGGCCTTCCATCGCCACGCCGTTGACGATCGACGCGTCGCCGATGAGCGAGACCACCCGCCGGCCGGCATCACGCACCCCGGGCACGTACGACTCGCCGTTAAGAAAATCGCCGCGTGCAAGGCCGACGGCCGTCGAGATCGCGGTGCCGGCGTGCCCCACCCGGAACAGGTCGTAGGGAGACTCCGCGGGCTCGGGAAAGCCCGCCATTCCCTCGCGCGTCCGCAGCTTGCCCAGAAGGCCGAGCCTGCCCGTGAGCAGCTTGTGCGGGTAGCACTGGTGGCCGACGTCAAAGACCAGGCGGTCATGCAGGAAGTCAAAGACATAGTGCAGCGCGATCGTCAACTCGACAACGCCCAGGTTGGGCGCGAGATGACCGCCCGACTGGGAGATCTGGTGCGTGATCGCGTGCCGGATCTCGCGTGCGACGTTGGGAAGCTCCGAGACGGGGAGCTTGCGGAGTTCCGAAGGCGTGAACGTGTCGTGGAGGATGGGCAATGGCGGCTCGTCTTTTCAAAAGTTCTTGAAAACTATAGGGGCCTTTCCACACAGAGGCGGAGGTCGCGTGGGACCGATGGGGCCGGGCTCGAAGATTGGCCACTCGGCGTGATTTCACGCGGGGAGGATTGGATCATCCAGCGTCTGGGGAGGGTGCACTTTTGATCCCACGGCAGGAACATTCCTGAGTACAGGCGTGGCGGCGGGAATGTTCAGGATGCCGGAAGATCTTCTGTGATGCGGGATCTCGGCTGGGCGGTTTCGGGACGTCGGCCCCGGCAGCGGATTACGATCTGGTGTGTCACGCAACGGGACATCATCCGCGGCTTCACGCACCGAGTTGAAGCGACCGACGATCGCCGTGACGCTCGGCGATCCCCTGGGCATCGGGCCGGAGGTCATCGTAAAAGCGCTGGCGGACCGGGAACTGCGTGCGCGCGCGCATTTCCGGCTCTACGGCGTTGAGAGCATCCTCGCCGACGCCGCGCGGACCGCGGGTGTGGAGCCCTTCTGGTGGCGCGTGGATCACAATTCGCCGCTGGTCGAGACGACGCGTGCACACGACGTCGTTGTGCTGGATTGGGAGAAGACCGCCGGCGACCTGGGATTGCAGCGTCTTGCGCGGACCTCTCACCGCCTCAGCGGCGAGCTTTCCTTTGTCTTCTGCGATGCGGCCATCGCGGACGCCAAGCGCGAGCAGTCAGACCCGCTCCACGCCGACGCGATCGTCACCGGCCCGATCAGCAAGCAGGCGTGGTCGATGGCGGGCTTTGGTCGCTTCCCCGGCCACACCGAGCTCCTCGCCACGCGCTTTGCCGCCCGCCGGAGCGCGATGATGTTCGTCTCCCCGAAGCTCAACGTCGTCTTGGCGACGGTGCATCTGCCCCTGATGGAGATCCGGGACATCTTCACGATCGGCGTGGTCTTTGACGCGATCGACCTGGGCAACGAGGCGATGAAATCGATGGGCATCCGCAGGCCCAAGATCGCGGTGTGCGGGCTCAACCCGCACGCGGGTGAGGGCGGGCTGCTGGGAGATGAGGAAACCAGGATCATCGAGCCGGCGATCAAGGTTGCCAACGACGCGGGCATTGATGCACGCGGGCCCTTCCCGGGCGACACGATCTTCCTTGCCGCGCTGCAGGGCCAGTATGACCTGGTGGTCGCGATGTACCACGACCAGGGGCTGATCCCGGTCAAGCTTCTTGACCGGGATCGCGCGGTCAATGTCACGCTGGGCCTTCCGAGCGTCCGGACCAGTCCCGACCACGGGACCGCCTTTGACATCGCGGGGAAGAACAGGGCCGATCCGGGGAGCATGAGGTCGGCGATCGAGCTTGCGATCAAGATGACGTCGTAAGGGCTCACTCGCGCTCCCTTGGCGCATCCGTCATCATTCCCTGATCAGGCGCGCACGAATATGCAGCGCCACCGCAAGCATGTATGCAGCGCTGAGGCCGACCGTACATTTGAGCAGCGATGCACTCAACGTCAAAAGCGAGGACAGCCCGTTGACGATCTTCGCCTGGGAATCGGTCACCGTGTCCCCGGTGTTGAATACGCGTAATGAAACAAATTCATGGATCTCGTTACCAAACGCTCCGAGGCCCGAAAGGAGCATGCACAGGATGCCCACCGGCCACGCCCACCTGCGCAACTGTCCCGCCTGGAGATGAAATCCTGATCGATGTGCACACACACCCAGCGAACCCGCCACGCAGCAGATCCACGCGATGCACATGACGCTGGCCACCAACTCCAGCAGTCGTGGCAGCGTACTGACCATCATCCGCTGTGAGAGGGTGACATTATAAACAAGCTGCATCGCGCTGTCGTGGGCCTCTGCCGCGATGAATGCGATGACCAGCAGGAGTCCTATCCCGAGAATTCTCGTTCGCTCCCGCAATGAACACAGCGATTCTTCAATCCTTCTGATTGCAAAGAAGGCCACCGTGCCCGTCACGAGAAGCAGCCACATCTCGGGTGACTCCGGCGTGCGCACCACTTCCTTACCCACGCTTGCGTAACCCGGCAGCATCCAGACGATGACCGACACCGCGATCGTCCATGCGAGCAGCGTCACCGCACATCGGAGCCGTGCGACGGCCCCGGGGGCCATTCCCGCGAGCGTATCGGCCGCGCCGCACTCGGTGCACGCCGCGCTGTCACCACCCGATGCAAGCGGATGATGACAGTTGGCGCACAGTTCACGTCTCGACATGACTTCCCCCTTCGTGAAAGGGCCGGCACTTGACCGGCACTCAAAGCTCCTCGGGCTGCATTCACACAGATCTTCGCTTCAGGGTTTGAGGGCTTGACGGCTTGGCGGCTTGGCGGCTTGGCGGCTTGGCGGCTTGGCGGCCGTCAACGGCGACCCGGCTGAACTTCCGGCATGCCCCCACATCGTACAGCCGGCACTTCCGATCGCGGCCTCTCATCGCGGCGCCCATCCAGCATGATAAAAAAACCGCCCCGGACCTCCGGGGCGGCTTCATCAAGCAGCCTTGTGCAACAGCATCACTCCTGCGACAGGATGATCACCGTGTACGGGCCGATGCCGACATTGCCGTTGTACGACATGCCATCCTTCGCGCCCGCGTACGCCGTGGTGTCGTACGAACTGGTGTTCGCAAAGCCCGAGTCGTACCCGCTCCAGTCCGAGTTGAAGCGGACCTTCCACGTGCCCGACCTGGGGAAACCGATGTTGTAGCTGGCGTACGACGTGTTGGCGAAGTTGGCGACGATGACCACGTCGTCTCGGACGCCGCCGTTCTCCCAGCGGTGGAAGGCGACCACCTTGTTGGTGTTGTTGACATGGTGGACGTTGACGTTGTTGCCGCGCAGGCCGCGGGTGGTGTCGTACCAGTTCCGGCGCAGTCGGATCATGTCGCGGTACATCGTCTGGATGCCGGCGTAGGTCGTCAGCTTGGTCCAGTCGACCGGGTCGGTGTCCTGGAAGTAGCCATCCTCCAGCACTTCCTGGCCCTGGAAGATCATGGGGATGCCCGGCGAGGTCATGGCGATCGCCGCGCCGAGGGTTGAACGCTTCTTGGAGTACCAGCTCGAGGCATTGCCCGGCCAGATCTCCTCGGGCACGCGGCTGTGGCCGTTGGCAACCTCATCGTGCGATTCGGTGTAGATCACGCGCTGGGTCTGACTGCCGTTGTAGTAGCGGTTGATGGCGTCGCGCACGGCGAACATGTCGCGGGATGCGTCGCTCCCCTGGATCACCGCGTTGCGGATGGGATGGACAAAGCCCGCATCCCACTGTGAATCAAAGCCGGCGCCGCCCGCGCCGGTCGTCTTGGTGATCCAGTCGTTGTTCTGGAGGTCCTCGGCGATTGAGATCTTCCAGTTCTGCGCGGAATCAATCTCGTTGTTGACCCACTGCATCACCGACCAGCCGTCGGGGATGTCCGTCCCCATGCCGTTGTTGGTGTTGCGGATGTTCACCGTCGAGTCCCAGCGGAGCCCGTCGGCCCGGAATTCCTGCAGCCACATCAGGCAGTTGTCGCGGATGTACGAACGGACTTCGCCGCGGCCGTAATCAGGCCGCGTATCGCCCCAGGGTGTGGACGCGCGATAGTCGTTGTAGAAGAAGATCCCCCCGTACGAGCCCGAATACCACCCGTCAAAGCGCCAGGCGTCCAGATCCGACGGTCCCCAGTGGTTGTGCACCACGTCCTGGATCACCGCGATCCCGCGGGCATGGCACTCGTTGATGAATCGCTTGTACTCGTTGAGCCCGCCGTAGATCCCCTCGACCGCGTAGGGATGGGCAGGGTTGTACCCCCACGAGAAGTCCCCGGCGAACTCCGCCACCGGCATCACCTTCACCGCGTTGACGCCCAGGGCCTGGATCTGGTCAAGACGGCCGATCGCCGAGTTGAAGTTGCCCGGCGCTCCGCCGGCCGAATCATTGAACGTCCCGATGTGCATCTCGTAGATGACCATCTGGTTCCACGCCGGGGTCGCGTACGCCGGCGACTTGGCCCGCCCCGTCACCACCACGTCATCGATGGCAACGCCATCAGAGGACAGGGGCGAATTGTCGTACTCCTGCCAGCGGATGTAGAACGTCGCGCCGGGCGTGATACCCGCCGCGGCCGCCGACGAGGAGAGATTGACCACGCGCGTCGAGAACGCACCCGAGATCGCCGGGAACGAATCGACCTTGGTCCACGTCGAACCATTGCCGGAAATGAAGACGCCATCGGCCGAATCGGCCTCATCCCCCACGTTGCGGATCTTGTAGCTCAAAGAGAGCTGGCCGTGGTTTGACGCGTTGACGGTCAGCGTGAGCCGCGAGGTCTGGTAGGTGCTCGACGCGCTGCTGTCGAATGTGCACCCGCGGCTCCCCGCGGCCTTGTACGTCGTCGACGTCTGCACCCGGTACGTGCTTGTGCCGCTCACCGTCCAGGGCGCGGGGATCGTCGTGTACTCAAACCCGTCGGAGAAGAGCGTCACCGTCGGCCCGTAGACCGACCAGTCGAACGTGTCGCCGCGGATGATCGAGTTGCCGACCGAGCTGGTCACCTGGCGAGCACGCGGGTCGTTTTTCCAGATGTCCGATCCGTTCGTGACGACAAACTTGTATTCCTGGCCCTCGCCAGCACCCGCCACATCGACCGACCACCACCCGCTTCCTTCGGAAGCGAGCGGGTTGGCGGTCCCGGACCATGAGTTGAACGTCCCGGCCACCTTCACCGCCGAGGCGTTGGGGGCCCAGGTTCGAAACGTCGTCCCCCCCGAATAGGGGATCGCGCCGACCCCCGGACGCACCGAAGGTACCTGCCCGAGCGCGAGCGTGGACAGACCGATGGCTCCCGCAACCGCGGGAACGACAAACCGAGCGATTCGATTGTGCATGAACGCGTTACTCCAAAGCGACCGAAGTCGCCCCTCGCGGTGAACGCAACAAAAGCCGCGGAGGGTGCGAAAGGACGCCTCAAGCTACCGCTGGCGTCGTTTCATTGCAACCGCTTTCTTGCACGGTTTTTCTCGAATAGATGCACGCCGGTTATCCACAAAACTAGCGCGTGCACGAGGAACCAAACCCGACTTTGCCGCGCGTATCCTGCGCACCAACTTCTTTTCATCACCCCCTTGGAGCAACCGTGGCGTACAACTCGCAGCAAAGCACACCGAATCAGGAGTGGTTCGACAAGCCCGACCCGAGGACGGGCGAGGTCGGGCTTCGATTCAAGTGCACCATGTGCGGCAACTGCTGCACGGGGCCGGAGGGGTACGTCCTGGTCAGTGATGCGGAGATTGAAGCGCTGGCAAGGCGGTTTGACCTTTCGGTGGAGGAGTTCACGGAGCGGTATACGCACATGACCCCGCCGGGCCGCTCGCTGACCGAGCGCTTGACCGATCATGGCCACGATTGCGTCTTCCTGGATCGGGAGAAGTTCCCCGGCAAAGCGGTGTGCGGCGTCTACGAAGATCGCCCTGCACAGTGCCGGACGTGGCCGTTCTGGAAGTCCCTGCTCTCAAGCCGCCGTGCGTGGGAGCTCGCCAAGCGACGCTGTCCGGGCATGGATACGGGCAACGCCTACACCCCGGTCCAGATCCGGATCATGCGGGATGTGGTCGATATCTGAAGGGCTTGGGCATCGGCAGGGGTCGCGACACCTGCCAGAATACGAATACGACCATCGTTCTGGCAGGCTTGGGGGCCAAAAGCCGATCTATCCATATCCGAAAGAACGCACGGGAACGGTGGCCCCGTGCGCACGGCAGGTGTGTTCCGTTCGTACGGAGTGGTGGAACCTCGCATCGCATGCATTCGGCCTCGGATCAACTCCTGGAGCAGGCACGCCGTTCGATGGACGGCGCTGGTGGACTGCCGGTGATGCCGGTGGCGGGGACGTTGAGCACACCGCTGCCGGAATGGATTCCACCCGCGGCGGTGCTGGTGGCACTGGCGGCCGTGCTGGTCGGGGGTATCGTGTGGCTCTTTGGGGGCAAGCTGCTCAAGCCGGCGTTCATCCTGATCGGCGGCGTGCTGGGGGCGGCGGTGGGCGCGGTGTACACACCGGGCGTTACGCAGACGATCGGCGGCCTGCCCGCGGCGTACCCGGGCATGGCGGTGGGCCTGGTCGTCGGCATGATCCTGGCGGTCGTGCTCTTTCGCTTTGCGATGGCGACGCTCAGCGCGGGGATCATCGGCTCGGCGTGCATACTCGCCGCCATCATCTCGCTCGCATATGTACCCGGGGCGCTGCCATCGCCGGATGGTGTTGAGACAAAGGATGGCCGGGCGACGATCACGGCCGACGGCACGGATATGAGCCTTCGCCAGGATGTGGAGAGCCAGGTGAAGGACTGGTCTGGACGTCTGCAGGACGCGGCGAAGCAGTACCGGGATGCACAATTGCTGGCCGGCGCGGGCAAAACCTCCGCGGACCACGCGACCGATGCGAAGGCAGCGCTTGGCATCGGGGAAGAAGGTGATCTGGCCAAGGCGGACCAGGAGCGGATCGAGGCCGCCAAGCGAACTGCACAGGCGATCAGCGACCATGTCGCCGGGCGGTGGCAATCGCTTCCCGAGCGCTCGCGGCTGATCATCGCGGCCTCGTGGATGGCCGGCGCGATGGTGGGCTTCCTCCTGGGTCTCCTGCTCCCAAAGAAGGCGGCCGCGACGGTGAGTGCACTGGCGGGCGCGGCGATGCTCCTGTTCGGAGCGATCACCCTCATCGACAGCTACACGGTGTTCGGCCAGAAGCTCGCGGGCGTGAGCGCGGTCGGTTGGCTTGGCGCCTGGCTGGTGCTGGCCGCGATCGGATTGCTGTTCCAATCGCGCAAGGCCTCGAGCCCTGCTCCTGCTCCGCGTGCAGCGCCCGCCCCGGCATGACGCATCATCAACTGGCGGAACGATATCTCCAATCGCGCTGGCGGCCTCTTCGACGACCCAGCGTATGGACACTCAGTTCCTGCGTTTGCTCATGGCGCGGGCGATGTCCCGGTCTGATTCGCGCTTGGCGATCGCCTGGCGCTTGTCGTGCGTCGCCTTGCCCTGCGCGACTCCCACGAGAACCTTGGCAAAGCCGTTCTTGAAGTAGAGCTTGAGCGGGACGAGCGTCATCCCCTTCTGCTCGGTGGCCTTGAAGAGCTTGCGCAACTCGCGCCGATGTGCGAGGAGTTTGCGCGCACGCCCGCGTGCATGCTGCAGGCCGCCGGCAGGTCCGTAGGGCTCGATGGTCGTCTGGTACATCATGAGCTGCGGGGGTTCACCCTCGACGCGGCAGAAGCCCTCCCCGATCGAGATCTTTCCCTCGCGGACACTCTTGACCTCGCTGCCGTGCAGGGCGATTCCGCACTCGAGCGTCTCGAGAATGTGATAGTTGAACCGCGCCTTGCGGTTCTCGATCATCCGGTCTTCGCTCGATGTGTCCTTCTTCTTTGCCATGGATCGGGTGCATCGTAGGGAGGCGGACGGCGGGTCGCAGACAGCAGACAGCAGACAGCAGTTAGCAGTTAGCAGACCGCGGATCGAGGATCGTTTATCAATCGCACGGTGCTCCCGTGGATCAACGGTGCGATCTGCTTGCTACGCTGTTCCATGGACATCTCTCTTCACGGCCTGCGCGCACTTGTGTGCGGATCAACCTCCGGCATCGGCAAGGCCTCGGCCATCGAACTGGCCGCGCTGGGGGCCGATGTCACGCTCGCCGCACGCAGCGCAGACAAGCTGGCGCTGGCGCTGCACGAGCTCCCACGCACCGGCACGCAGCATCACGCGACGCTCGTCGTGGACACCGCCGACGCCGGCAGCGTGCAGCGTGCCTGCGCCGAGATCTCCGCGTCCAGTTCGACCTTCCACATCCTGGTCAACAACACGGGTGGACCTCCCGGCGGGACGATGTTCGACGCCACGCAGGAGCAGCTCCTGGCGGCGTTTCAGTCGCTGATGCTCTCTGCACACGCGCTGACGCGGGCCGTCGTGCCGGGCATGAAAGCCGCGGGATACGGGCGCATCATCAACATCCAGAGCACGAGCGTGAAGCAGCCGATCCCCGGGCTTGGTCTTTCCAACGCGGTCCGTGCGGCGGTCGCCAACTGGGCCAAGAGTCTCTCGATGGAGCTTGCACCGTTTGGAATCACGGTGAACAACGTGCTGCCGGGGTACACCGACACCGACCGTCTGGCGCAGCTCCTGGGTGGGCGTGCTGCCAAGGCGGGCTCGACGCTCGGGAAGGTGACCGGCGACGTGATCTCAACCATCCCCGCGGGGCGTCTTGGCAAGGCGCAGGAGATCGCGGCCGCGGTCGCGTTCCTGGCTTCTCCCGCCGCCGCGTACATCAACGGCATCAACCTGCCCGTGGATGGAGCAAGGC
Organism: Phycisphaerales bacterium; assembly: GCA_035298585.1. Taxonomy (GTDB): domain Bacteria; phylum Planctomycetota; class Phycisphaerae; order Phycisphaerales; family UBA1924; genus JAEUJB01. The sequence continues at coordinate 15,046 of DATGXW010000312.1, read as the reverse complement.
TCGGCACGCTGTAGTTGAGATACAAGTGGCGAGTCGGATCGGCGCCGCGGTTTTCATCCCCATCCGCGAAGCTCGGGAGGGAGCATCCGTGAAAGCTCCACGCACCGGGTGATCATCATCGCGCTCTCAGAGCGAAGATACCGTGAGACCGCGATCGTGACGGCCCCACCCCCCACGCGGATCTGCATCCCCTTGGGCAGCGACATGGTCCACGCCTGGACTTGCGGAGAAAGCACCAGAAGCGCGAAATCCTCGCTCTCGGTCTTGATGCGCCATCTCTTGTTGAAGGCCTCGTCCTCGACCTTGAAATCCTTTGATCCGAAGAACTCGCCGATCTTGTGGAAGATGTGTTCTTCGGCCAGTTCGACCGTCGGCCAGTGCATCGGCGCGGCCACGGCCGCGATCGTGTGGTAATGCGTGCTGCGATTTTTCCCAGAGCCGGTGGTGTACCGGTGCTCCAGGAGCGTCACCGGCGTCGTGCCGACGGCCCCGCTCGCCGTCCAGAGCACACCGGTGCTGCCGGTGCGAAGCCCGGACCATCCTCGCCCTACCTGTGCGAAGGCCGCGGCCTGATCTTCCTTACTGGGAGAGAAGTTGACCTTGAGTCCGGCGTCGGTCAGTTCCTTTTCAATCCGCCGCTTGCGTGCACGCTCGGCGAAGATCGCCGCGGTGATGAAGATGCCCACAAAGGCGAAGAACCCGGCGAAGATCAGGATGTCGGTCATGAAGTTTGCTCTCCGCACATGGATGTCGTTCAGGCCCCGTTCACGCACGCACGACGGATCGCCGCCAGGGTCTTGATCAATCCCGGCGCCTCTTCCAGCCGCAGCATGGTGCTGGCGTCGCTCAGGGCCTTGGAAGGCTCGGGATGTGTTTCGATGAAGACGCTGTGGACGCCCGCCGCGACGGCCGCGCGGGCCAGGAGCGGGGCACGTTCGGGCCTTCCGCCGGTTTGTTCGCCCGCGCCGGGGAGCTGGGTCGAGTGCGTGCAGTCAAAGCACACGGGTGGTGAACCGCCCTCGGCCTTGAGCTCCATCATGTCGCCCAGTCCCAGGAAGTCGTTCACCAGCCTCCCGTAGCCGAAGAAGGTTCCGCGCTCGCAGAGCATGACATTGGAGCACCCGGCCTCCGCGAGCTTGCGGACCGCGCCCGACATCTCCCCCGGCGACATGAACTGCCCCTTCTTGACATGCACGCCCCGCCCGTGCTTGCTGGCCGCCTCGCCCGCGGCGATGAGCAGGTCGGTCTGCCGGCAGAGGAATGCGGGGATCTGCAGGAGGTCGACGGCCTGGGCCGCGGGCCCGGCTTGTGCGGGTTCGTGGATGTCCGTCGTCGCGGGGACACCGAGCCTGCGCGAGATCTCCGCGATCCATCCCAGGCCGCGTTCCAGGCCCGGCCCGCGCGGGGAGCGGATGCTGGAACGGTTGGCCTTGTCGAAACTGGCCTTGAAGATGTATGCAAGCCCCGCGGCGTGGCAGGCCTCGCGGACGCGAGTTCCGATCTCCAGGCCCAGTTCCAGCGACTCCAGAACGCAGGGCCCGGCGATGATCGCAAGCGGGCGCCCCTGCCCGATCTCGACGCTCCCGGCTCGACAGATTCTCATCATGCACCCAGCGTAGCAGCGGTGCGGGGCGATCCGCGCCCGGCGGCATCCGGCCCTCCCGTGTTAGACTGGCCAGCATGGACAAGGGTGTGGGAACAAGCCCATCGCCGTGGCGCGGGCTGGCAAAGCGTCTGATCCTGCTGCCGCTCATCGTTGTGGGGGTGCTACAGGTGGTGAGCTGGACGTCATGGGCAGAGTCACGCGTCTTCTACCATCCGTCGCGCGAGCGGTTTGAGACCCCGCCGGGCGCGACGGACGTGACATTCCGTTCCGAGGACGGGGTCGAACTGCACGGGTGGCTGCTCCTGCCGATCCGTCCCTATCGGGCGGACGATGGAAGGGCTCCCGAGCGATTCCCCGTCGTGCTGCACTGCCATGGAAACGCGGGGAACATCAGTTCCCACCTCGATTTTTCGAGCTTTCTCGTGGATCGCGGCGTCGCGGTTTTCATATTTGATTACCGCGGGTACGGAAGATCCGAGGATGCCCGCGGCCTTGCCCGCGGCGCCCTGTTGAAGGATTCGCGGGCTGCGCTCAACGCGCTTCTCATGCGACCCGAAATCGACCCCGCGCGGGTGGGAGTGCTCGGCGTGAGCCTCGGAGGGGTCTTCGCGACAGCGCTGGCCGTCGAACGCGACGAGATCCGAGCGGTGTGCACCGTCTCTGCCTTCTCAAGCTGGCGCGGCATCGCGGGGGATCATCTGCCCGTCCTCGGACCGCTCCTGCTTTCCAATGCACTGAGCCCCAGAGATTCGCTGCGGGAGATGTCGCCGCGGCCGGTGCTCTTGGTTCACGGCGACCGGGATGAGATCATCGGGATCGAGCACATGGGTGTGCTTGAGAAGGCGGCGCGTGCGGGCGGCTCAAGCGTGGCAGTCCACACCGTGCCTGGCGGAGACCACAACGGCGTGCTCTTCACCGGTCAGGGCGAGCAGGACGTAATCGCCGACTTCTTCATCGACGCGCTCGCGGTCCGAGAGTGACATGCGCAGGGGCGACCCGCTCAGTCGACCGTGGCGACAACCTTGATCTCAAAGTGGATGGGCGTGTTGCCCCCGGTGGGTAGGGCGGTGACTTCAACCGTGGTGCGCGTGGGCTGGTGAGGACCCGATGGAAAGAACTCGCCGTAGACTCGGTTGTACGTCTGCCAGTCGCGCTTCATGCTGGTCAGGAAGCAGTGGCAGTCGACGATGTTCTCCCACCGGCTTCCGGCGTCCCGCAGAACGGCCCGTATGTTCTCGAAGCACGACCTCATCTCGGCCTCGATCGAGTAGTCGATGAGTTCACCCGCGGCATTGACCACCGCGCCGGGTATGTCCCTGGAGCCCTTCTTGCGAGGTCCGATGCCCGAAAGAAAGAGCAGGTTTCCGACGCGCCGCGCGTGCGGATACGGGCCCACGGGTTCTGCGGCGGTCTCGGATCGGATCGCGGATTCCATCGTGGAGAACTCCTCTTGGCTGTTCCCGTGAGCGTATGACGTGCACGCGGACCGAAACGGCGGCATCCAACGGGCTGGCTTACTGGCGGATACAGATGTTGCGTGGCTCGGTGAAGAACCGCAGGGCTTCGTTGCCACCCTCGCGTCCCACGCCGCTTTCCTTGACGCCGCCAAAGGGCGTCCGCAGGTCGCGCACCATCCAGCAGTTCACCCACACGATCCCGGATTGAAGCGACCGGGCCATGTGGCTGGCCGTTGCAAGATCCCTGGTGAATACCGACGCCGCGAGCCCGTAGTCTGTGGCGTTGGCGAGCGACAGGGCGTCCTGGGTTGTCCCGAATCGCTGGACGGTGACCACCGGACCAAAGATCTCCTCCCGTTCTGCGCGGCAGGTGGGGTCGAGCCCTTCGATCACCGTGGGCTCATAGAAGAAGCCCGCTCTGCATCGCTCAGGAAGCCGGCCGGGATCGACGCGGCGACCGCCGGTGAGCACTCGGCCTCCTGCTGCACACGCTTCATTGACCATTGACTCGACCTTGGCGAGCTGGACCGCGCTGGTGATGGCCCCGAACTGCGTGGACGCCTCGAAGGGATCGCCGATCTTCAATGTGCGTGCATGCTCGACGACGCCGGAGACGACGCGGTCATAGATGCTCTCGTGCACAAGAAGCCGGGAACCGCACAGGCAGATCTGGCCCTGGTTGCTGAAGGCGGCGCGTCCGGCGGTCGAGATCGCTCCGTGCTGCCCTTCGAGATCCGCGTCGGCGAAGATGATGAATGGGTTCTTGCCGCCCAGCTCCAGGCTCACGCGCTTGAGCATGCGCCCGGCGGTCTGGCCGATCCACCGCCCCACCGCCGTTGAACCCGTGAAGGTGATCGTGGGTACGTCGGGGTGCTGGACGAGTGCAGCGCCGACCTCCGCCCCCGTGCCGTGGATGATGTTGAGAACGCCGGGGGGGAAGCCTGCCTCCACGGCGAGTTCCCCCAGGATGCAGGCGGTGAGGGGCGTGATCTCGCTGGGCTTGGCGACCACGGTGTTGCCGGTGGCGAGCGCGGGAGCGATCTTCCAGGTGAACAGGTAGAGCGGCAGATTCCAGGGTGAGATGCACGCGGCCACGCCGCGGGGTGAACGCAGCGTCCAATTGATCGCCGGGAGGCCCCCGGGCGTACCGCCGCCGTCAAAGTCGTGCATCTCACCGGCCGTGTGCAGGATCGCCGTCGCGAAGTACCGCAGGTTGGCCGCCGAGCGGGGGATATCGATGGTGCGTGCCGCCGAGATCGGCTTGCCGGCGTCCATCGATTCGGCCCGCGCCAGGCGATCGAGATTGGCGTCGATGAGATCGGCGAGCTTGAGCAGCAGCCGCGAGCGTTCGGTCGCCGGTGTCGCCGCCCACGCGGGAAAGGCCCTCCGGGCCGCCGCGACGGCTCGATCAACGTCGGGGCCGGAGGAATCGGGGACGCGTGCACACGCGGCGCCGGTGGCGGGCTCGATCGAGTCGAGCCAGGCGCCGCGGGCGCAGGGCGCGTGGACACCGTCGATGAGATTCAGAACATCCATGCCGGATTCTACAGATCCGTGAAGCTCCAAACGACCTTGCGGGTCGTCGTGGGATCAGGCTTCGATGGTGTCGTTCATGAGCGTTGCGAAGGTGCCCATGACGTGCGGAGTTCCCGGGTCTTCCTTCGGGTCGGGCCTGCGCATGAGGTAGGTCCCGTCGGGGCGGAGATCCCAGGCGTGGCGGTAGTCATCCATCGAGACCTGGAGGATGCGGTGGAGCCGGCGGCGGGCCTCGCCGTCGCGTACCGGGACTGCACACTCGACGCGGGTGTTGAGGTTGCGGTACATCCAGTCGGCGCTTCCGAGGTACCAGTCGCCGTCGAGCGGATCTTCCTGCCCGGCCGCGAAGTGGAAGATGCGCGAGTGCTCGAGGAACCGGCCGACGACGCTGATGACCGAGATATTCTCGGAGAGGCCGGGCACGCCGGGTCGGAGGCAGCAGAATCCGCGCACGATCAGGACGACCTTCACGCCCGCCTGCGAGGCCTGGTAGAGCTTCTCGACGATCTCGGTGTCCTCGAGGCTGTTGAGCTTGGCGACGATGCGGGCGGGGAGCTTGCGCTTGGCAAATGCGATCTCGCGGTCGATCATCTCGCAGAAGCGCCGGCGCATGTTGAAGGGCGCGACAAGCAGGTGCGAGTATGTCTGCGTCGCCGAGATGCCGGTAAGGTAGTTGAAGAGGTTGACAAGGTCGGCCGTGATGAGCGGATCGCATGTGAAAAGACCGACGTCGGTGTAGAGATTGGCGGTCTTGGGGTGGTAGTTGCCGGTCCCGATGTGTGCATAGCACCGCAGCCCCTGCCGCTCCTTGCGGACGACGAGGGCGGTCTTGCAGTGGGTCTTATAGCCGACAACGCCGTAGGCGACGTGGACGCCGGCCTTCTCGAGCTTGCGCGCGAAGGTGACGTTGCGGTCTTCATCAAACCTCGCGCGCAGTTCGACGAGGCACGCGACCTGCTTGCCGTTCTCGGCCGCGCGGATCATCGATTCGATGAAGGGTGAGTCCGGGCTGGTCCGGTAGAGCGTCTGCTTGATCGTGACGACGTCGGGATCGATCGCCGCCATGGCGATGAAGCGCTCGACCGAATCGGCGAAACTCTCGTAGGGGTGGTGGACCAGCACATCCTGCTTGCGGATGGTCGCGAAGAAGGCCGCGGGCTTGATGGGCGAGGGGAGATTGAATCGCAGGGGTGTCGCGGCCCTCCAGCGGTTCTCCTTGAGCTCGGGGCGGTCGATGTCGGCGATCTCCGAGAGCGCGAGATACTCAAGTGGTCCTGACCGCTCGTAGACATCCTGGGAATCGAGGTTGAGCTTGTCCATGAGCGTCCGCGTGAGCTCGGTGGAGGCGTCCTGCTCGATCTCCAGGCGGATTGCACGCGCAAACTTGCGGAGCTTGAGGTCCTGCTCGACGGATTCAAGGAGCGAGGGCGCCTCAAGCTCATCGCGCTGGATGCCGGCCGAACGGGTCACGCGGAAGAGGACCTGCTCGACGACCTCGACGCCGTGGAAAAGCTTGGCGAGGTTGTGGCGGATGATCTCCGGGAGCGGGATGAAACGATCGGACTTCTTGCCCGTGCGTGACGGGATCGGCACCATCCGGCGGAGCGTCTGCGGGATCTTGAGCCGCGCAAAGGCCGGCTCGCACTCCTCCCCGTCGGCCACCGCCTTGGCGACCGCGCTCGGACAGCGCACCAGGAGCGCAAGGTTGTTGGAAAGATTCGAGATGAACGGGAAACGATGCCCGGAATCGACCGCCAGGGGCGTGAGGGCCGAGAAGACGTTGACCTCGAAGTAGTCATCCACCCAGCGCTGATCCCGCAGGGGAAGGTCCTTGTAGGAGACGATGTTGATGTCGTGGCGCGCAAGCTCGGGGAAGACCTGCTCGCGCGTGATGCGCGTCTGCTCGGCCTGCTGCTGCATCACCGCATCACGGATCTCCACCAGGAGTTGCCGCGGCGTATATCCCGCAGACCAGGCCGTCTCGATCCCCGCGCGGAGCTGTCGCTTGATCAGCCCGACGCGCTTCATGAAAAACTCGTCGAGGTTGCTGGTGAAGATGGAGAGGAACTTCACGCGCTCCAGCAGCGGCGTCCGCTCGTCGGCCGCCTGCGCCAGCACGCGGCGGTTGAACTCCAGCCACGAGAGGTCGCGGTTGAACGTCCGGGGCTCGGAGGGATCAAACTCCGGGACCGAAGGCATGCGGTCGGCGACCGCATCGATGTGCCCGATCACGTCCGGCCCGGGTGAGGCCGGGAGTGTGGGGGGCGTGGGGGGCGTGGCATCGGGGGCCTTCGGCGTCTGGGGAAGGTGGCGTGCGGATTCGGCTGTGCGGGGTGTCATGACTGGGGCCGGTCAATCGGACCGGCACGTTGCAGGCGCCCCGCGATACAAGGAGGGGCATCATCCGGGCTTGGGAAGACAGTACGTCGCGGCACACCCCGGAGCCTCTGTGACCGTGACCCGATCGATCCGCGCGTGGGGCGCCAGAGCCTCTCCGAGCTCTGATACCAGTATTTCGCCAATCTGGACCGCCACGTTCTCGGCCGTTGGATTGATTCTTGTAAAAGGCTCCGTGTCGTTCAGGTTTTTGTTATGGTATTGTTCGCAAAGCGTCTTGAGAGATGACTCCACCGTGTGAAAATCGCACAACAGGCCATCCGAATCGAGGGTCGGGCCGCTGACGACCACCGTGACGTGCCAGTTGTGGCCGTGCAGGGGTTCCCGGATGCCCGCGATGGAAATGGCGTGTGCGGCCGCGAAGTCGGTTTGGACGGTGAGCTCGAACATGGTGCAAGCGTAATTCGAAGGACCGGAGCGGAGGAGCTGGTGCGTCAAATTTAAAATGCCGGCCTGCACACGCTTCTTGGGCCGCAGCCAGCCACGGGGCGTCCTCGACTGACTGCGAGAGGCGAGTGCAATACACTCCGGCCTTCTATGACTGCACCCCTCATGCTTTCGGTCTCTGGTTGCCGTGGAATCGTGGGCGCGAGCCTGACGCCGGAGGTCGCAGCTCGCTTCGCCGCGTCGTACGCCTCATGGTTGATGGACCGAGCGGCGGGCAAGCCCGTCACCATCGTGGTGGGGCGCGATGGACGCGCGGGATGTCAGATGGTGCACAGGGCCGCGCTGGCGGGGCTTAGCGGCGCAGGGTGCGACGTGGTGGACCTTGGGGTTTCGATGACCCCCACCACCGCCATCCTGACCGATGCGTATCGGGCGGAGTCACCCGAGGCCGTGGTGGCGGGGATGGTGCTGACGGCAAGCCACAACCCGCAGCAGTGGAACGGGCTCAAGTGTCTCCTGGCCGAGTCGGGTGAGTTTGGAAGCGCTGCCTGTGCTCCGCCGGCGGGCTTCGCCGGGGAAATCATCGAGCGCTTCAAGACGGGGAACCTCCGCCAGGCCGAGTGGAACGACATCGGCGACATCACCGACGATGACGCGGCGGTGGAAACGCACATTGAGCGGCTGACGATGGCGCTTGAGGACGCCGGGCTCACCAAGGACGCCTCACGGCTGGGGATGGGCCTGAACGTGGCGGTGGATTCGGTCAACGCCTCGGGCGTGCGGGGTTCGCACATGTGCCTCGAAGCCCTGGGGGTCGAGGAGATCATGCACCTGGGCGCAGAGGAAACGGGGATCTTCCCGCACCCGCCCGAACCGACGCAGGAGAATCTCTCCCTGCCGGGGGGGCTGTGCGACGCGGTCCGCGAGAACGAGAGCGACATCGGCTTTGCACAGGACCCCGACGCCGACCGCCTGGCGATCGTCGATGAGCAGGGCCGGTACATCGGCGAGGAGTACACGCTCGCGTTGTCGGCTCTCGCGGTGCTGGAAGGGATGAAGAAGTCGGGTGTTGCAACCCATGGCCAGGTGCTTGTTACCAATCTCTCGACAAGCCGGATGATCGACGACATCGCGGCGAAGTACGGAGCGAAGGTGCTGCGGACGGCGGTCGGCGAGGCGAACGTCGTTGAAGTGATGAAGCGGGAGAAGGCCCTCCTGGGGGGCGAGGGGAACGGCGGCACGATCTGGCCGCGCATGACGTATGTGCGGGATTCGCTCAGTTCGATGGCCCTGGTCCTGTGGCTGATCTCGCCGCAGGGTGGAGGGAACGGCAAGAAGCGGGTGATCAGCGAGGTCGTGGCATCGCTCCCTTCCTACGCGATCCGCAAGCAGAAGACCGATCTTGCTCGGAAGGAAGATGCACAGCCGGCGATCGACAAGATCGCCAAGGCGTACGCATCCAACCGCGTGGACTTGCAAGATGGGGTGTGGGTGGATTTCACGACCGGCCCGCTGGCGGGCAAGGCGTGGCTGCACGTCCGGGCGAGCAACACCGAGCCGATCATGCGGCTGATCGCCGAGGCGCCGACGGCACAGGATGCGGATGGGATCCTGGCGGAGGCGGCGAGGGTGATCGCGGGTTGAGGCGGCGGCTACACCGCTGCATCAACGAGCGAGTATCTCCGCCGTGGAAGCGTGAAATCAAGGAACTGCGAGGGTGCAGGAGGATGAGCCTTCGCCACCGCTGCTACAGGGTGACGGCGGCGCTTCACCCTGCTTGTAGCATGAAGCCCGCGGGCAGCCGGTGCTGGTGAGATAGCAGCATGCCCAGTAGCCCGTCACGCAGATCACTGTCGCCGACTGGGGGCATCCCGGCGGCACGTCATCTCGTGTCGAGTAGCTTCCCGGAACGTCGACAGGCTCGCACCGCATGACGCCCATGTGCATCACGCCTTGCGCCGGAACCTGCTCATCAAAGATCCACGGTTCTTCAGGGCGGTGGGTCGTCAATAGAACAGGGATATCGGTTGGATTCCAAACCGGGCCCGTGGGCAAGATATCGCCCTCTGCGAAGACCATTCCCTCGAGTTCACCAACGCCAAGCAGGGTACCGGCAACAACGGTGATCTCGCCGCGATCGCCCAGGATGCCGTAGGAATCGGCGCTGAGCGAGGCAGCAAGCTCTGCGAGCGAATTCCAAGCGCGATCGTGCGCTTCCTTTCGCAATTGCTTGGCTTTGGCCGCGGCACCCGAAGCAGGCTGGGTGGGGAGCGTCGCCCTGGCGCCGAAGACGGCGAGCGAGGTGAGAAGTGCACCCGTGACGATCACCGGCCAACGGTTCATAATGAAGACTCCCCCAGAAAGAATGACTTCGAGCAATGATTCGACCATACCGTGATTACGCTCGCGAAACAAGCGATAGACGGCCTCAAAAAAAGAAAAGAACGCAAGATCTCGCCCGTTCCTCGTGCGCCCACGCGTCTTTCGCGCGTCGCTGGCGGAATTCGACGCTGCGGTGCGGCGTTGGCGGGCGCCGCCAGCCACGCGATTGACGGAAGGTTGCAGACCCGCCATAACTCCCGCATCGCTCTATAATCGGGCATGCTTGAGATGACCTACCGACCCGGCCAGCGCGTCCGCGTGACCCAGCAGATTCCCCGCCAGAGCGGGACATCTTCCATCACGGTTGAGGGGATTGTCCTCCGCGCAGGTCAGCAGAAGACCGGCTCGTGGTTTGCACACTCCAAGGATGACCGGCTCTGGCTTGATCGGCTGGAGATCCGCAAGGATGATGGCGAGCGGATCGTGATGAACCTGGACCAGTATTCCAGCGTCGAGGTTCTCTCGGACGGCTCACCGTAAACCCGCGGCGCATCAGGACGCGGGAATCGCAAGATCAGGGAGGGGATGAGGACCGTGGCGAACGTCCTGATTGTGCATGCACACCACGAGCCGGGGAGCTTCAACGGGGCGCTGACGAGGCGTGCAACGGATGTCCTGACGCGTGAAGGCCACGAGGTCGTGATCTCGGATCTATACGCGATGGGCTTCAACCCCGTCTCGGACCGACGCAACTTCACGACGGTCAAGGACGCTTCGTACCTCAAGCAGCAGCGGGAAGAATCGCACGCCTCGGCCGTGAACGGCTTTGCCGACGACATCGCCCGCGAAATGGAGAAGGTTGAACGGTGCGACGCGATGATCTTCCAGTTCCCCCTGTGGTGGTTCGGGATGCCCGCCATCCTCAAGGGGTGGGTTGATCGCGTCTTTGCCTCGGGACGGGTTTACGGCGGCGGAAAGTGGTATGAGCACGGCGCGTTCAAGGGCAAGCGTGCGATGATCTCGATGACCACGGGCGGTCCCGAATCGATGTTCTCGGGTTGGGGTCTTGATCCCTCGCTCGATTCGATCCTTCGGCCGATTCAGCACGGGATCTTCTGGTTCACCGGCTTTCAGCCGCTCGAACCCTTCATCGCCTGGGGTGCGGGCCGGGCGACCCCCGAGCAGCGCGCCGCCTACCTCGACGCCTACGAGGGCCGCCTGAAGCGACTGTTCACCGATCCCGCGATCCGCTACACCCATCTGTCCGATTGTGATGAGCAGTTCAACGACCTGCGGCCGCGCTTCGTGGCGGCGTGGACGTGGCACGGGCCGGATTCAGAGGAAGTGAATCGGCTGGTCGTCGAGGAGCGAGCACACCTTGAGCGCTGGCGACGGGATGGCATCCTGCTTGACCGCTTTATCGCCTCCGACCAGGAATCGGGGTGGCTGGTGATCACGGCGAGCGGCGAGGCGGCCGTGCACGAACTGCTGGCGACGCTGCCGCTGCGCCGCTGGCTTCAATTCAAGGTGACGCGGATCGCCCACGCGTGATCTTGGAGTCACGCTCCACCGACTTCATGATTCTTCGAGTTCCTTGAAGGCGCCCTGCCTGGCCTGCTCTTCGACGTACTTCTGAAAATCGCCCATCTTGTACGAAACGAAGCAGAAGACGTGGTGGAGCGTGACCCATTCAAGGTCCGATGGATCCTCATCAAGATCCTTGCGGAGGCGGTTGAGTTCGGCGAGAAGGGTTTCGGCTTTGACGTTCATGCGGGCTCCGAACGTGCGGCGGGTGTGCGTGCGCTGCGGAGAAGAACGGCGGCGCGCGAGAGGGCAAAGAAGGCGCAGAGCACCATGACGATGCTCGGGCCGGGGGGCCAGTTGAACACGATGCACACGGCGATGCCGGCCAATACGCCGGTCAATCCGATGCACAGGGCGACCACGACGACCGGCCAGAGCCGTTCGGTCAGGGCGAGCGCGGAGGCCGCCGGGAGAACGAGCAGCGCGGTCGCGAGCACCACCCCCGACACCTTCATCGCCGTGACGATCGCCAGGCACAGGAGGACCAGGAGCAGGTTGCGCATCAGTGTGCAGTTGACGCCGAACGCCGGCGCGGCAGTCTCATCAAAGGCCCAGAAGATCAGCGGCCTGCGGAACCACCACGCCAGGCCCAGCACCACCACGGCCACCAGCGACGCGAGCGTCACCTCGACCCAGTTGACGGACATGATCGATCCAAAGAGGATTGATTCCCAACCCGGCCCCGCCGAGGTCTTTCCCTGGATCGAGATGTGGAGCAGGATGCTCCCCAGGCACATCGAGGCAACCAGGACAATGCCGATCGCGGTATCCGCGGATGTGCTCCCCTTGGCGGAGATCCACGAGATGATGAGGGCCGCGGCGAGGCAGAATCCCACGACCACGCCGAACTGGAGCAGAGCGCCGGCGCCAAGTGCGGTCAAACCAAGGATGGCGGCGATCCCCATGCCCCCGAAGGCCGCGTGGCTGATGCCCTGGCCGATGAAGCTCATCCGCTTGAGCACGACCAGCACGCTGAGCACCGAGCACATGACCGCCATGAGAACGGCGGTGATGACGCCCGGGAGCATGATGCGCCACGTTTCGGGGTGAAAGAGCAGGTCAGTCCCGGGCATCGGACCCTCCCGGCTGGGCGGGGCCAGTTCGCATCGCAGCGCTGACCGTCATGCCGACTGGACCAGAGGGGAGCGTCAACGGGCCGTGGACATGCGATGGATCGGTGCACGTCGCCGCCGCGTGTGCATCCACGTGCACATCACCGAAGATCCCCGAAACGTCGTGGCGGAAGACCTCGGCGAGCACGGCGGGCGTCAGGCCCTGCGGGGCATCGTGGAAGTGCAGCGTCCGGCTCAGGCACGCCACGCGGTCGCAGGAGCCGGCGATCGCTCGGATATCGTGGCTCACGATCATGACCGTCAAACCAAGCTCGCGCTGGACGCGGCGGAGAAGCTCGGTGAAACGCTGCTGGCCGGCGACATCGATCCCCACCGTCGGTTCATCGAGCAGGAGCAGCCGCGGCGAGGCCGCCAGTGCACGCGCGATCATCACGCGCTGGAGCTGCCCACCGGAGAGCTTGCCGATGGGGCGATCGGCCAGCTCGCTCATCCCGACCAGTTCGATGGCGTGATCGACCAGGTCGGATCGATCACGAGGCATGGCTTTCCAGGCGGCGAGCCCGCGCATCGCCGCCATCTCGACAACCTGCCGCACCGAGACGGGGAAGGCAAGCTCCGCGCCCAATCGCTGGGGAACGTACCCGACAAATCCCTCTTTCCTCGCATGTGCGGGCGATCTTCCAAAGACCCTGATATCCCCGGCCGCGCCTTCGAGAAGCCCCAGCGTCAGCTTGACGAGCGTGCTCTTGCCACCGCCGTTGGGGCCCAGGATGCCCAGGCACTCCCCGGCCCGGACATTGAACGTGATGTCCTCCACCGCCGGGCGAGGCGCGGCGTCGCCCATCCCGCCCGAGGGGTAGCGGTAGGTCACGCCCCGGTACTGGACCGCGGGATCGGAAGACTGATCGTGTGCGGGTGGGGGCATGTCTTGGGCGTGTCCAGAGCGTCAATCGTCCGCGGAGATGGACCGCGGGCCTTCCTTGCCCGCCACACGCTCCATGTAGCCCTTGCCGCGGCGCTCGTACTTGGTAAATCCAAGCCGCTCGAGGTTCTCGTTGGAGAGTGCACTCTTGCCCTTCATGTCCGACCACTTGCCGGCGATGTTCGGAAGCTGGATCGCGCGGCGGACGGGCTCACCCGTCTCGGGATGGACCTTGAGTGCGTCATCCTTCATGGACTGAACGATCTCGAAGGTCTTCCCGGTGGGGTTCCCCTTCTTGTCGAGGATTTCGTACTCGTACATCGGCATGAACAATGGTAAGCCGCCGTGCGGAAGTCGGTGCAGACCCGCCGGCCTGTATTCCGGACGCGAGCCAAACCGATGGCCGAGGCGATTTATCGAACGTCCGGGCTGGATTTGAGAGATTCCGCATCGACGCCACATTGGCCTCCGGTACACTGCCGACGGGCGGGACGTGGACCCCATGCCACCCTTGGGCGGCGGCACGGGAGCCTGCCTGGGGGAAAAGGGCGGCGATTGCGCAGCCCCGTTCACACGCCCTCACGAAGGAGATTGACGATGCGTTCCTGGAACAGGCCGATCTCGGCCGCATGTATCGTTGCAGCCGCCGGGTGCGTTCTTGGCGGTGCGTCGACCGCACACGCACAGGACATCAAGACGGTCCGCGTGGCAAGTGCACTGGCGCGGCCGATCTACCTGACGCACGCGCCGGGGGACCCCTCACGGCTGTTTATCATCGAAAAGCAGGGACGGATCCGGATCATCAAGGATGGGACGCTCCTCACGACTCCCTTCCTGGACATTGATTCGATCGTCACGGGCGGGACCTCCGCCAACAGCGAGCAGGGGCTTCTGGGTCTTGCGTTCCACCCCGACTACCAGACCAACGGCAAGTTCTACGTGAACTACACCGCTGTCGCGGGCGGCGGCGACACGGTGGTCGCCGAGTACACCGTTTCGGCGAACCCCGACGTCGCCAACACCACGGGCGCGACGGTCATCACCTACGACCAGCCGCAGACCAACCACAACGGCGGCTGGCTGGGCTTTGGACCAGACGGCTTGCTGTACATCAGCGCGGGAGATGGCGGCAACGCCAACGACCAGGGCACCGGCCACACCGAGCCGGGTGGCAACGGCCAGGACATCAACAAGCTGCTGGGCAAGGTCCTGCGCGTGGACGTGAACGGCGACGACTTCCCCGCCGATACGGCCCGGAACTACCGAATCCCGGCCGGCAATCCGTTCGTGGGGGTCAATGGGGCCGACGAGATCTATCACCTGGGGCTGCGCAACCCCTGGCGCATGAGCTTCGATCGCACCACCGGCGACATGTGGATCGGCGATGTCGGACAGAACGCCTGGGAAGAGATCAGCTTCGGGCCCGCCGGCGCCGCGGGCATCAACTTCGGCTGGCGCTGCCGCGAGGGCAACACCAACTTCAACTTCGACAGCGTCTGCCAGGATAAGACGTTCACGCCCCCGGTCTGGGTGTACGACCACACCGGCAAGTGTTCGATCACCGGCGGGTACATCTACCGCGGGTGTGCAATCCCCGAACTCCAGGGGACCTACTTCTTCGCCGACTTCTGCTCCAACCAGGTGTGGAGCTTCCAGTACACGCCTTCGAGCGGCGTGGTGGGATTCACCGAACGGACCGCCCAGCTCGCGCCCGGCGGCGGGCTGGTGCTCAATGCGATCACGTCGTTCAGGGAAGACTATT
>DATGXW010000311.1:0-8912 GCA_035298585.1 Phycisphaerales bacterium | reverse complement strand
GGTGGGGGTGGGGGTGGGGACGGATTGTGCGGCGGGGGCTTGGCGTCCGGGAACCTGCGCGGTACAAAGGAGCAGCACGAGCGCGGCGGATGTTGTCCAGACGCGACGCGGGGTGTTGCACATGTGCATCACGTCCGCAGGGATGGACCGGGGAATGGGCCCCGTGGCGGAAATCGGGGCATGATGGCTCGCGGTGATCGACTGGCACGCGGGTTGATTCATGTGAGACGGCCTTCCACAACACAAGACTGGAGCAACCAATGAAGAGCCTGCTGACCATCACCCCTGGCCATCGCCGCACCGCCCTGCTGTGCCTGCTGACCTTCCTGGCGATGTGCTGAAACACCCGCTCCTGCCGGCGAGGTTCTGGCCGGAATGCCGAGCCTTTGGACCAGGTCGGCCGGACCGGATCGATGCGGGCCGTGGCCTTGTTCCTGACCGCTCCCAACACGGGGTACGGAGGGATGCGGTGCCCCACTGTACGGTCCGAGGGAGGGTCCCGAACGAGGTGCTTGCTGCGGGGCCACGTGTCAGGACTGTATCGACCCCGCCGCGTGGTGTGCAACGCGGGGATGACAATCAAGCGGATGGGTGTGATCCGGTTCAGCGAACGGACCTTGCTTCATTTTTGGGGTGTCGTTCTTCAGGTGTGCAGGCCCAGCGAGAGCGGTCGAGGTTCACGGCTGAGGCTGTTCGAGCATCTCGCGGACCTTGGCGGTCAGGGTCTGTGGCGTGAAGGGCTTCTGGAGGAACTGGAAGCTCGAACCCAGGACCCCGTCGCGGATCGTTTCGTCATCGGTGTAGCCGCTGGCGAAGAGCACCTTCAGGGACGGGATTCGTGCACGCAGCTTCTCGGCAAGCTCTCGGCCGTTCATGTCGGGCATCATGACGTCGGTGAGGAGAAGATCGATCTGGGGGCGTTCCCGCTCGACCAGGGCGAGCGCGGAGGGGCCATCGGAGGCTTCGAGGACGCGTTCGATGTGCTCCTTGAGCGCGAGCACGGCGACGTTGCGCACGTTTTTGTCATCCTCGACGATCAGGATGGTGCCTTTGGTCTTGGCGTGGGATGTGGTGTGCGGGGCGGGGGGCTCTGAAGCTTCGATGGGCTGCTCGACCGAGGGAAGGTAGATGTGAAAGCTCGAGCCTTGGCCGGGGGTCGATTCGACCTCGATGTGTCCGCCGTTCTGCTTGACGATCCCGAAGACCATGGCGAGTCCCAGGCCCGTGCCTTTGCCTGTGGGCTTGGTGGTGAAGAAGGGTTCAAAGAGCCTCTGGCGGACCTCGGGGGTCATGCCCGAGCCGGTGTCGGCAACCGAGAGGACCACGTACTTGCCGGGGCGTGCGCCCGGGTGCTGGCGGAGATCAGCTTCTGAGAGCGTGCGGTGGCGGGTCCTGATGGTGATCGTGCCGCCGTCGGGCATGGCCTCGCGTGCGTTGACGACGAGGTTCATCAGGACCTGGCCCAGGTGCCCGGGGTCGGCACGGACGCGGCCGGCGTCGGCGGCGAGCTCGGTGCGGAGTTCGATGTTGCCGCCCACGACGCGGTCGAGGAGCATGCACGTCTCGCGGATGGAGGTGTTGATGTCCATCACGCGGGGTTCGACGACGGCGCGGCGGCTGAAGGTCAGGAGCTGGCGGGTCAGCGCGGCGGCCCTTTCACCTCCCTGGCGGATGTCCTCGAGGAATCGGCGGATGGGTTCGCCGGGGCGGGTGGTGGAGACGGCAAGCTCGGTGGCGCCGAGGATCACGGTGAGCAGGTTGTTGAAGTCGTGGGCTACGCCGCCGGCAAGCTGGCCCACGGCCTCCATCTTCTGGGCCTGGCGGAGCTGTTCTTCGAGGCGGAGGCGCTCGGTGGCGTCGCGGATGACGCTGAGGACCCGGCCGTCGGAGAGTCGGCGCGAGTTGATCTCGCAGTGAACGAGCGATCCATCCTTCCTGCGGAGCTTCCAGGTGGTCTTGGACGTTGCGCCGGGAGGGAGGGCCCGGAGTTCCTGCTCCATCTGGTCGATATCGCCGGGGGCGGCGGCGGCGTCGCGGAAGGTCAATGCCAGGAGTTCGTCGCGGGTGTAGCCGAACATGGCGCACCCGGCGTTGTTCACGTCGAGGCAGCGGCCCTCTTCATCGCAGATGAAGATGCCGTCGGAGGCCTGGTCGGCGAGCGTTCGAAAGCGGGTCTCGCTCTCGCGGAGCGCTTGGGCGACCTGGGTTCGGCGGAGAAACTCGGCCTCCCAGAGGCGGAACTGTGCGCGCAGCACGAGGTAGAGCAGCAGGCTCGTGACCCCGACGAAGAACCAGCCCTTGTAGCTCTGGACCCGCGTGATGGTCGCGGGATCCTGGATGAAGAGAGCGACGACGTGGTCGGAGGTGAGGATCCAAAGAGCGCCGGCGACGGCGTAGAAGAGTGCGGTTCTGAGCGCGACGCGGTACAGGATCCGACGCCCGAGGCTTTCTGGCTTTGGCAATCAGACCCCCCATTCCCCGGACACGATGGACCCCGCGAACGCCCCTGACCCCGCCCACACTTCGATCTGCGTGCGTGTGGATCATACCTCAAGACATCGGTTTGCGGGTCTGGTAGGCTGAGGCCATGAGCATCGGATTCATGTGCGGTTGCGGGATTCGGCGGGTGCTGGCCCTGGCCCCGGCTCTGGCCCTCTTGGTGTGCTGCGGGATGCTCGCCGGATGCACAGCGCCCGCCAAGCGTCTTGAACCTGAGATCCCGGCGGCGTATGTGCTCGTTTACCTGAAGGACGGCCCGAGCGCGGGCCAGGGGACGAAAGAAGAGCGCCAGGAGATCTTCCGCGGCCACATGTCGAACATGAATGCACTGGCGGAGCGGGGCGACCTGGTGATCGCGGGGCCCTTTGACAAGCCGCGGGACCCGGCGTGGCGGGGCATCTTCGTGCTCAACGTGGGTGACGTGGCGCGTGCGCGCGAGATCGCGGCGACGGACCCTGGGATCAAGGCGGGAGAGTTCTCCGTCGAGCTGGTCCCGATGTCCGGGAGCCGTGTGCTGCGGAGGACGGTGGAGCTGGACCGCAAGCTCAAGGAGAATCTGCCGCCCGCCGAGGCGGGGAAGCCTCCGCCGAACATCCGCAAGTACGTGATGGTGCATGCACATGATGTGAAGAGAGCCCAGCGTGCGATGCGCGATTCGGGGTGGCAGACGCGGGTGGTCTGGGCGGGACGGCTGGAGGGTGCTCCGGGGAGCGAGGCGGTGTATGTGCTCGACGCCACCGACCCGGCGGAGATCGAGAAGCGTCTGAACGAGGCGGGGGCGGGAGAGATCGGCGTCGATGGCTGGTGGTCGACGACGGGCCTGATGGAACTGCCAAGGGACGCGGGGACGCTGTGAGGGCGTGACCGCGCGGGCGTCGACGGTGGAGCCGGAGCGGGCCTGCGATCGGTAGACTTGTGCGACGCATGGGGAGTTCCGACCAATCCAAGGACGCGACGGTTCTTCTGCGGGCGGCCGCGGGAGGGGACCGGGAGGCGGCGGACCGGCTGCTTCCGGTGGTGTATCAGCAGTTGCGGGCGGCGGCGCAGGTGCAGCTTGGGGGACATGCACATCAGACGCTGCAGGCGACGGCGCTGGTGCACGAGGCGTACCTGAAGCTCATCGGTCCGCGGCGGGTGCCGTGGCAGGACCGGCGTCACTTTTACAGTGCGGCGGCGGAAGCGATGCGTCAGATCCTGCTTGACCGCGCACGCAAGGTGGGGAGGCGGGGCGGGCCGATGGCGAGCCTTTCAGACATCGGGGATGTGTCGGAACTTTTTGTGGCGGATGCTGAGCGAATCCTGGCAGTGGACGAGGCGATGCGACGCTTGGAGGCCGAGGACCAGGAGGCCGCGGCCATCGTTCGGCTGCGGTTCTTCGCGGGCCTCAGCGTCGAGGACGCCGCCCGGGCGCTGGAGCTATCGCCGAGGACCGCCGCACGTCTGTGGTCATATGCACGAGCAAGGTTGTTTGACCTGATCCGTGCACAGGAATCGGCGGAAGCATCTGCGAGCAGTTTTCCGCCCGGCGACTCCCTCACCACATGAGGTGCACACGTGAGCAACGCCGATCGCCAGAACATCCGCCGGATTTTCATGGAAGTGGTGGAGCTTCGCCCGCAGGAGCGAGGGGCGGCGCTCGACAGGCTGTGCGGGCCATCGGGCATGGACCCCAAGAGCCCGGAGGGGCAGCGCCGTGCGGAAGTGCAGCGGCTGCTCGATGCGGACGAGTCGGCCTCGGGCTTCATGTCGAGCCCGACGGGGTCTGAGGTTCCGACGACGATCTCGGGGCTACCGATCTCGGAGCGTCCCGGTGCGAAGATCGGGGTCTACAAGCTGCTGGAGGTGATCGGCGAGGGGGGATTCGGGACGGTCTTCATGGCCGAGCAATCAGAGCCCGTGCGCCGGCGGGTGGCGCTCAAGATCATCAAGCTGGGGATGGACACGCGATCGATCGTGGCGCGGTTTGAGCAGGAGCGGCAGGCGCTTGCGATCATGGACCATCCGAACATCGCGCGGGTCTTTGACGCCGGGAGCACCGAGACCGGCCGGCCGTACTTCGTGATGGAGTATGTCCGGGGCCAGGCGATCACGGCCTTTGCGGATGAGCAGAAGCTCTCGATGCAGGATCGGCTGAACATCTTCATCCAGGTGTGCAACGCGGTGCAGCATGCACACACCAAGGGGGTGATTCACAGGGACATCAAGCCGAGCAACATCCTGGTGTGCATGACCGACGGGAAGCCGCTGGCGAAGGTGATCGACTTTGGGATCGCCAAGGCGACGGGCGGGGGCGGGGCGCTGACGGACAAGACGCTCTTCACCGAGCACCGCCAGCTCATCGGCACGCCCGAGTACATGAGCCCCGAGCAGGCGCAGGGTTCTCCCGACATCGATACGCGGACGGATGTGTACGGGCTTGGGGTCTTGCTGTATGAACTGCTGACGGGCCTGACGCCCTTTGACAGCGCGCGCCTGCGGTCGGCGGCGTTTGACGAGATGCGGAGGATCATCAAGGAGGAGGATCCGCCCGCGCCGAGCGTGCGGGTCACGCAGCGGATGATGACCCCGGCCCGGGGCGGCGCGCCGGGGGCTGGTTCGTCGGGCGCGGGGCGGATGATGGAGATCGCGGGCGGGCCTTCGACGGCGGCGCAGCTCCGGGGCGAGCTTGACTGGATCATCCTCAAGTGCCTCGACAAGGACCGTGCACGGCGGTACGAGACGCCTCGGCAACTGGCGGAGGATGTGAAGCGGCACATGTCGGGCGAGGCGATCACGGCCGCGCCGGCGGGTCTTGGGTACCGGGTGCGGAAGTTTGTCCGCAAGCACCGCGGGCCGGTGATCGCCGCCGGCGCGGTGACGGCGGCTCTCCTGGCGGGGATCGCGGGAACCGCATCTCAATGGAAGGAAGCGGAAGACCAGGCCCGGATCGCAAGCGCCAGCGCGATGTCCGCGCGCCTTGCGCAGGCCGAGGCGGACAAGGCTCGCGGAGGCGCGGAGTGGTCCGCGTACACGGCGAATCTCGCCCTTGCGCAGATGGCGATGGACGCGGGGAACTGGCCCGAGGCGCGCGAGCGCATCGAGCAGGCGCCGGCGGCGAATCGGGGTTGGGAGTGGCGGTTCCTGCGTGACCGGTCGCGCCGGGTCGTGCACGCGTTCCAAGGGCTTGCCGGGAGCGATCATCGCGCGATCGTGACGCGGGATGGCCGTTACCTGCTGGTGCCGACGGGGAAGGACCGTGCACAGGAGTGGGACCTCTCGAAGGACCCTCCCGCGCTCGTCGGCGAACGGGCGGTCGACCTGTACCACGCGAGCGCCGTGTCGTTCAGCCCCGACCACGCCCGGATGCTCGTGTGCGGCGGCGGCGCGGTGGAGATCTTCGGCCCCGATGAGGGCGAGCGGACCGGCGCGACGCTCGGAACGACCAACGGCTACGGCTTCTCCTTCGATGCACAGTTCAGCCCCGACGGCAGGTGGATCGCGACGTCGACCAACAACGATGGTGAGCGCGTGATCCTCTGGGATGCGACACGGCGTCCGCCGGTGGCGGTTTCGCGGCACGAGGGGGGTGAGCACTGGATCGAGTCGGTGCACTTCCTTCCCGACAGCTCGGGGCTCATCACGTGCGGGGGGGATGGCCGGGCGGTGGCATGGTCGATCGAGGGCGGAACGCTGGCGTCTGCGCGGGAGATCGTCCCGGCGGACGGGTACGTGGTCTGCGCGGCGGTGGACCGTTCAACTTCATCGGTGATCCTGGGATCGCTGCATGGGTCTGCGCCGATGGAGCGCTTCAGCCTGTCGTCCGTGAGCCCGGGCCGGGGAGCGTGGATGCACATGGCGCCGGGGGCGCAGGCGGAGTACGGGGGTGTGGGGATTGTGTCGGTTTCCCCGTCGGGCGACCGGGTCTTCACGGCGTCGTGGCAGGGCGCGGCGCGGTTCTGGGATGCCCGGGGGCGGTTGATGGATGAGTTCAAGCTGCCGGTGGATCCATCGAGTCCGTGGCTGAGCCCGGGGCCTCAGAACACGCAGTACGACTCGAACATGATGACCTCGGCGTTCTCGCCCGATGGCGCGGTGGCGGCGTTGACGTTTGACCATTATGCGTGGCTGCTCGATGCACGTGCGCCGGCGGGTGGAGAGTACCGGCTCAGCGCGGGTCCAGCGCAGCGACTGTACCTGGAGGCGGCGTTTGAGGGCCGGCTCGCGAGAACCCCTGAGCCGGTTCGCAGGGTGACGACGCCCGATGGACAGCGCACGATCACGGCGGGGTTTGATCGCACGATCCGCTTTGAAGAACCCGGCACGGAGCGCGTGGTCACCGCGATCCGGGTTGAGCAGCAGATCAAGTCGATCGGGATGGCCGGCGAGGGGCTTGCGCTCACCATTACGCTCGAGGATGATTCCGTGCTCGTGTGGGATATCCGCGAGCCCGAGGCGCGGCGTGCGGTCTTTGACCGCATGGCGCAGGAGTTGGAGCCTGCCCAGGAGCTTGTCGACAGGCTGCTTGCGGGCGATGTGTCCGGGGAAGGGCTCCGGCGGGCGATTCTGGAGGATGAGTCGTTGTCGCCGGCGCGGCGGGTGGTCGGGCTGGGCGTGCTCGAGAACCGGCTGGGGGAAATGCGGAGGGAGGTTGACCGCGTGCTCGCGGGTTTGACCGGTGACCAGCCCGCGGGCGATGTGCTGCGAGCGCGTGCGGAGGCGCTCGAGCTTTCTCCGCGGCTGAAGGCGATGGCGATCGCGGCGGCGGGGGAGTGGCGGCCGCCCGCGACGCGCGAGTCGCTCGCGGCGGAACTTGACGACGCGAACCGGCAGAAGGAACTGCTCGAAGCGGACAAGATCATGCTGCGTCAGACGCAGCCGGACGAGGACCTGGGGACGGGCACGTACAAGTTCCCGACGCGGGATGAACTTCAGCGTGCGTACGCACAGCGGCGGAAGCACCTTGGGTTGTCAGATCCGCGGACTCTGGAGGCGTGGTGGCATGCCACGAGGTGGGTTGAAGGTGCTGATGATTCCGTGCTCTTTGCGGAGCTTGATGCGATGGTCGAGGGAATGCAGGGGCTGAAGACGCCCCTGGGCCCGACGCACATCGACACGCTGCTGTACATCACGGAGCGGTATCAGTGGCGTCTTGCGTACGAGCGAGCGGAGAAGGTCAATGCGATGATCGCGGGTGCGATCGTGCCGGCGTTTGAGCGGGGGGAGATCACGCGGCCGCCGCTTGTGCGCTCGCTGCCCGTCCCCTGGCCGCATGTTCCGGAGGATTTTGACCTGGCGCGAGCAAAGGAACTGGCGGGCATCTATGCGGCGGACGCGGGTGAGACGCTCCGGGCGCGGCTGCGGAAGGAGATTCCCGAGTCGCTCTTTGTGGCGGCCCGGTCCCACGTGGGCGAGTGGGATCTGGATCGTGCGACGCGTGCGATGGGGGTGGATGCTGCCGGTGGGTTGATGCACACGGCGGTGGCGCTGATGAACTACCGGCTCCAGCGGTATGACGACGCGATGACTTCGCTGGAAGTGGCGAAGCGGGGCATCGGCGAGGGTGACCGTGTGCTGGCGCTGACGCGGGAAGCGATCCTGGCGATGGTGCAGTTCCAGCGCGGCGAGGTTTTGGAGGCGCGGGGGACGCTGGCGCGGGTGGAATCGATGCTGAAGGCGTTGATGGAGGCCCAGCCGGGAAGTCTGGCGGAGAACTCGCCTGAGATGGAGACGATCCGCGAGGCCCGGGCGGTGGTGGGGAAGCCATAGCGTTGGATGGAGCGGGGGGAGTGCGGGAGGGGTGGAGGGCTGCGGCAGAGCTACCCCGGGGAATTCGCCCTAACCCGAACGCCAGCCTATAGTTGTCTTGGTGGGTCGGCCGCTCCGTTTTGCCTCCGCACTCTGCGGAGGCCGGAAGACCAGACAATTTCGCACCGCCCCTGAGGGGCAGGCGATGTTCCGGGACAACCGGGACAGCGCCTTGACCGCCCTTGTGCTTGCACCCGACCCGTGCAAAATCGCAGGACGGCACTTTGGAAACCAGTCACCCATGATCGATGAATCACTGATCGCATCCCTTGGCATCGACGACGCCGAAGCGCAGAGTCTGCTGAACGCCGCGTACGGCCAGCAGCTCTCGGGCGGCCAGGGCCAGTACATGGATTCGCTGCTCGGTCAGCAGATCGATGAGCTGATCCCCGGCAAGCTGATCAAGGGCAAGATCATCGGCTTCGCAGGCGACGACGTCGTCGTGGAAGTCGGCCTGAAGTCTGAAGGCCTGATCCCCAAGGAAGAGTTCGAGGGGTACGACCTCAAGCCCGGCGACATGGTCGACGTGCTTCTTGAGGACGTGGAGGGCGAGGAGGGCCTCGTCCAGCTCTCCAAGCGCAAGGCCGACCGCATGCTGGCCTGGCAGCGGATCATGGACACCACCAAGG
>DATGXW010000310.1:0-2080 GCA_035298585.1 Phycisphaerales bacterium | reverse complement strand
AACTGATGGATGCATTGCGACCGCTGGGGAGCGCGTATCGCCTAGAGAGCGTGATCGGGCAAGGTGCGAGCGGCGAAGTCTCAGACCTCCTCGTGTGCCACGAACGTGGAAGGGAGCCGGATCGTGTAGGCAAGGTTCCTTGATGCGGTGCTGTGCGAGAGATGAAGGTATGGCCCTTCGGAGCCGCCCTGCGGGGGAGGCTTCAAACCACCGCGTGCTGCGTTGGCTGAAGACCGTCGTGGTGAGCGACGCGGAAAAGGCGCACGAGATGTGTCAGGTGGGGATCAGGAAGACGGTGCGCAGACTCTTTTCGGGAGTTCGCTGTTGAAATGTCGTTATCTGAGTTGAGGTGACATCAAAACCGGGGCGTATGTGGAGCGTCCTGGGATGAGCCCGGCGGGTGTCCGCTGACTGGCCGGGTGGTGTCCGGCATGTAGGCGACGTGAGCCTGGTCTGCTGCTCTCGCATGGAACGTGGGAAGGCGTGTCCCGGTACTGCCGTCGTGAGTCTGTTGGCGGCGAGAGGGAGTGTCCCAAGCGGGCTGAACCCGTGAGGGCGTGAGTACCGATCCGGGGCATGTCGGCGGACCGGCTCGTAGTAGCGGTGAAGTCCCTGCTTGGCGCGGTGGGGGTGGAGCGAAGGGGCCGGGTCGTCTGTGGCTGTGTTCGTTTGGTCAACCGGGGTTAGCCCGGGAGGAGCTCGATGGATCAGCTGAAGTCGTCAGGAAAGCCGTTCGAGATTTCTAAGTGGGAGGTGTGGGAGGCCTATCGGCAGGTGAAGGCCAATCAGGGTGCACCGGGTGTGGATAGGGTGACGATCGGGCAGTTCGAGACCGATCTGAAGAACAATCTGTATCGGATTTGGAATCGGATGAGTTCGGGCAGTTACTTCCCGCCCCCGGTGAAGGCGGTGGAAATACCGAAATCGCATGGCGGTGGGGTCCGCGTGCTCGGGGTGCCCACGGTCGCGGACAGGATCGCCCAGACGGTGGCGGCCCGCAGGCTGGAGGCGAAGGTCGAACCGATCTTCCATCCGGACTCCTACGGGTACCGGCCCGGACGGTCGGCCCTGGACGCGGTGGCGGCATGCCGGCGACGTTGTTGGCTGAGGGACTGGGTCATCGATCTTGATGTCCAGGCGTTCTTCGACAGCGTGCCGTGGGACCTGATGGTCAAGGCGGTGGCGGCGCACACCACCGACCCGTGGGTGTTGCTGTATGTCAAGCGGTGGTTGGCAGCACCGCTGGCGTTGGCCGACGGGACCTTGCACCAGCGAGAGCGTGGGACTCCTCAGGGGTCGGCGATCTCGCCCGTGTTGGCGAACCTGTTCATGCACTACGCGTTCGACGCCTGGATGGCCCGGGAGTTCCCGAGCGTCTGGTTCGAGCGGTACGCCGACGACGCCGTGGTGCACTGCGTCACCGAACGCCAGGCGAACAACCTGGTGGCGGCGATCGGGGACAGGATGGCCGAGGTCGGGCTGCGGCTGCACCCGACCAAGACCCGGATCGTGTACTGCCAGGACGGGAAGCGGCGCGGAGATCATGAGCACACCGCGTTCACGTTCCTGGGGTACACCTTCCACGCCCGCGCGGCGCGGGGCAAGAACGGGAAGGTGTTCACCTCGTTCTTGCCCGCGATCAGCAAGGACGCTCTGAACAGGCTCAGCGGGGAGGTCCGCCAGTGGCGGCTTCACCACTGGACCGGGCACACCATTGCCGAGGTAGCCGCGCGGATCAACCCGATCGTGCGCGGCTGGATGCAGTACTACGGGGCGTACTACCGCACCGTGCTGCGTCCTCTCCTGCAACGCATCAACGCCTACCTGATGCGTTGGCTCCGAAGGAAGTATCGACGGTTGCGGCCATTCAAGAAGGCCCTCGCGTGCTGGCAGCGGATCACCAGCCAGTTTCCGCGAGGGTTTGCCCACTGGGCCTGGGTGGCCACTCCTTGGTGATCAAGACGACAAGAGCCCGGTGACGGGAGACTGTCACGCCGGGATCCGTGGGAGCCGGGGGGTGCGACTCCCCCCGGCGACCCGACAAGTAGGTGACCGTCCAGCCCTGTGATCAGGGCTTTTC
>DATGXW010000309.1:0-2434 GCA_035298585.1 Phycisphaerales bacterium | reverse complement strand
AATGAGCGTGGCCGCTCGTTCACCTCTTGCCGTTGAGAGAGGAATGCGTCACCGCCGCACGGTGAGCCGCGGCGGTGCGAGTTGTCAGGCCATCTATGGCTCTTCGTTGGGCACCAGCAGTTCCATCCAGACGGGGAAGTGATCGCTGGGAAACGCCAGGCGTGCCCCGCTCTCGGGGTCGAGGGGCGCTTCGCGCCACACACCGGACTTGAGCACGCCCAGGGTCCGTCCGGGCAGGATGTAATCGACCCGGAGCTTGAACATCGCGGTGTCGTCGGGGTCCAGGCCGTAGATCTCGGTGAATGAGACGGGCGGGTTGTCCTCGTGCAGCCGGCGCGAGGTCAAGAGGCAGCTCTCGATCGGGTTCTTGTAGCTGTCGCCCTCGTTGTTGTCGGCGTTGAGATCGCCGAGGATCACAAAGTGTGCACGCTTGTCGAGCCCGCCGGGGGTGTTTGTGTCGTCAACGATGTACGAAGCGTTCTCGATGTAGTCGGCCCAGAAGCGGATCTCGTCGTAGTTGCGTTTGCCGTTGCGGTCTTCGGGCCCGTCGAAGTTGGGTGGCGTGGGGTGGCTGCACAGGAAGTGGATCGTGGCGTTGTTGGGGAGCTTGACGGGCACATCCCAGTGGCTCTTGGAGCTGAGCCTGAAATCACGCTGTTCATCGGGCGTCAGCCAGGGTGTGCCGTCGGCCTTGTACGGGAGCAGCGCGCCGGGAATGAAGTCCCACGGCATCAGGCGGAATGTCCGGGCCTCATCGCTGAGGATCTTGAGCCTCGCATCAACGAGCAGCGCCATCCCGTACTGTCCGGGGAACGTGCCAAAGCCGAAACAGTCGTTGGCGTAATCGCGCTGTTCCTGCGTCGGCTCTTCGTGCGTTCCGTCCGGCCTGGCGGGCCTTGGCGTCGGATAGGTCGTCACCACCGCGCCGTTGTTGTCAAGGTCGTGCCCGCTCGTGACGCCCGTGTTCACCGGGGCCATGAACGCGTTGTACAGGATCGGACGAAGGCCGGGGCTCTGGGGGATCGAGAGATAGTTCTCGATGAACCGGCGTGCGTTCTGTCCGCCGGCTGCATCGGCGGCGATCCCGAGCGTCCCCGGCGTGTCGTAGGTGATCTCATTGAGCAGGATGATGTTGGGCCGGATCCGCTGGATCACCTCGGCGAGCCGCTTGAGGCGGGGCTGGTCCTTGGTTTCAAGGTCGCTGGTCCGCACATCGCCGAGGTTGAACGTGGCGATGCGGACGGTCATGAAGTCTGAATCTTCACGCGGCGAGATTGGCGCGGGGATACCCACCGAGGGCTGTTCAGGCTGGTGGCGCGCGGGATGCCCGACCTCGGCCGGGGCCGGAGTGGTCGCAGGAGCGGACGTCGGGCCTGGTTGAGAGGCGGGCTGGAGAGGCGCGGCCACGCTCGCGGCAGAGAGCATGGAGGCCGCAGCGCAGGCGACAAACGGTGACAACACATGGCCGGTCATGCCAAAGGATACGAGGCCATCACCGGATTGCGTGCGGGGACGGTCGTCCGTGATGACGAATTACGTGCCCGCAAGCCACGACTGGACCCGCTCAGATTCGATCCGCGTGCCCGGGCGCATCTGCTCCAGTTCGGCCGGATCGATGGCAAAGCTCCCTCCGCGATGACGGCGTCCTCCGCCGACCAGGAGCGTGGTGGAGGGGCCGGGCCGGAACCCTCGCCCTTGGACGAGGCTGTCGATCGGATCGGTCAGGACGACCTGCGGATCAGTCATGGCTCTTTTATCGGGGTCCTTGGCCAGGAACCAGATCGCGGTGACCGCGATCGCCAGGACGCCCAGCGTGGAGACGACTCGCCCGATCAAGATCGCTCGCCCCCGACGCCGGACCGCCGTGAGAAACACCGGCGGAGCATCCAGCGCAGAGACGCCCGGGCCCGGGATGGGATCAAACAGCAGGTCGAGTGCATCGTCCAGGTTTGAATCCGCCGGCACGTGGTGCGATGGGCCGTGAGAGGATTTCGGTGGTTCCGGAATCTTCATGTCCGTGATGTCCGTGACGTCCGTGATGTCCGTGCTTCCCATGCGGTCATAGGGTCGCCCTGAGAAGCTTGAACAGCGGGCTGGGCTGCATGCCCATCGTTCATGGTACGGTCCTGGAGGTCAATCTGTTCCCGCAGCGAGTTCATCGCCGCGTGGTACTGGGATGCCAGTGTACTGCGATTTTTGTTGAGTGAAAGCGCAATCTGATCGAACGTGAGCGAACTGATGTGCTTGAGGACGATGATCTCCCGGTGCCTGAGCGGAAGCCTGTCGAGCGCGGCGAGAAGCCGGGGTGAAAGATCGCCGGCGGGCACGGCGTCCGGGGTGCCGACAGCGCGGCTCTGCGACGCCAGGCGGGCGAGCCTGCGGGACTCACGCCCCGCGGAGCGGAGCACGTTCAGGCAGCGTCGCCGCGCGAGCG
>DATGXW010000308.1:0-11077 GCA_035298585.1 Phycisphaerales bacterium | reverse complement strand
CGTGCAGGTCCGCGATGACGACATCCCGTTCTAGCCCAACTCCACGGCGACGGGCTCAACCACTCCCAACCACAGGCCCGTCGTCGTTTTCCCTCTCGTACACCCGCGCGTGCTTCCACGAGTGCACGCGGGTTTCCAGATCGAAAGGAGGTGCCCCATGAAGCGCAAGTGACACCGCACCGTGAATCGGACACAGCTCATCCCTCCCGGCGCCGGCGGGTGTCGGGGGAGTTTCAAGGCCTGCCTTCGTGAGCCCCGCCCGACTCAACACCCCCTGAGCGGGCGGGTTTACCCCGGAGAGCCGTTCGGCACGGTGCCGGACGGCCTGCTGGCCCTGCGAGTCCTGCTCGCCGGGCCGGTTTGTTCAGCCGCGACATTCCCGCGGCCGTTTCCCCGGGGGCGGATGGTCCGCCCCCGGGCTTGCAACCTCCTCGCGGTCAGCGCACGGACGCGCTGGCCGTCCTTTCGAGCGCATGCACACGACGTCTCCTACCCCCCGCCCCCCCATGCCAGCCCTACACGTCATCATCGCTCCGGCCTTCCTGGCCGCGCTCACGACGCTGGAGTTGGGGGCCACGCACCGCCTTGTGGAAGCCGCCTGGCAGTCCGAGCCGGCGGGCCAACTCCCCGACGAGGACACGTTCCTGGCGGCGGTCGCCAGGATCACGCCCGCGGAGTGGTCGGCTGCCAAGCCGGCCGTGCTCCGGGCGCTTGGGTCCGCACCCCACGGAACCGCCCACGATCCCTCGTGTGCCACCGCCGGACACCTGGTCCTCCAGGCCGTCCGGAGCGTCTACCACGCCACCGCCGCCAACGTCGCCCAGGAATCCGCCCGCGCGGCGGAGATCTCGGCCAAGAGGCGAGCCGCCGGGTCGGCCGGAGCGGCCGCCCGATGGCAAAGCGATGGCAAACCGATGGCAAATGCCATCCATTTGCCATCCGCCGCGCCCTCTTTGCGCTCTTCTTCCCCTGCTTTGTCTTTAGCGCCCACGCTCCATCGCTCAACCCCTCAGAGCGCAAATCAGGGCGCTCAAGACGGAGATGTCTGCGCAGTGTTGGGCGAGGGAGCGCGGGCGCTGCTGGAGCTGAAGGCCCAGGACTGGCGCAGGACCAAGGCCCTGGGGATGCTCCAGACGGCGATCGCCAAGTGGGCGGCTGCCGGCCTCACGAACTGCCCGGTTCACAAGGCGGCCGAGATGGCCTCCGGTGAGCACGCAACGCCCGCGCGGGTCGAGTACCTCATCCAGGAGGCCGACGGCCTGATCGCCACCGAGAAGGCCAAGGGCCGGCGGTGCAACCCCGTCGGCCTGGTCATCGCAGGGCTAGGCCAGAGCGAGCGGTCCGGCGGCCGCCCGCGGGAAGTCCCCCTCTTCGTCGTCTCCAAGTGGGCCAAGACCGAGTCCGAGACGCTCCGTCTCCTCGAGGCCCAGGCCGCCATCCAGGCCAAGACCACCGCGGCCCGCGCGGCCGTTCAACCCACAACCCAGACCGGTACATCGCCGGCGTTTAGGAGATCGTGATGGCCAAGACCGTAACCCAGTCGTATCCGCCGCAGGTGTGCCGCCGGCTGGACAAGCTGTACGCGCAGCGGCTGTTCGAGAAGAACCGGGAGAGCGACCTCAAGCAGGAACGCAAGGCTCTCAAGAGCGAACTCGCGGAGCTCGGCGCTGGCGAAACCCAGGAGCACAAGGAAGCGGGATGGGCGTACTCGCGGGTGCTGTTTCGGCTCGAGCACTGCCGCGACCGGCAGAAGGACCTGGCCAACAGGATCGACGACACGATCAAGAAGGCGCACGAGCCAGGGCTGTTTGGTGATGACGAGGAAGATCTCGACAAGCCCGTCGAAGACCAGGACGTGTTCAAGTCGATCGCCAAGAAGCTCGGCGCTGGCGATGACGGCGATGAAGAGGACGACGCAGACCAGCAGTCGCTCCCCGTCGGCGGCCCCAGCGCAACCCAGCCGCCAAAGCCGCTCAAGCTCACGGAACCCGAGATCCCCGAGGGCCTGGATGAGCACCTCAAGGCCTCGGTCAATGAGCTCGACATGAGGGAGGACCTCAAGGGCCTGTTGATCGCCGCCGGCTTTGACACCATCGCCAAGCTCGTGCACGTCCTGGACGGCCCGGGCGGTCGCTCGGATCTGAGCACCAAGGCCAACCTCAGCGAGAACAAGACGGCCACGGTCGCCAAGGCCGTCGGCGCGTACCGCAAGGAACACCGCTCCGCGATGCGATCGGTCGAGACCGGCACGTAACGAGACAACCCCCCTGTTTGCCCTCGTCGCGCTGCAGCGCGGCGGGGGCGCTTGAGCGCCCGGCTCTCTCCGGGATTGGAACATGAGTATGGACAACGCCGACGTCGAATACGAAGCCAAGAGACAGGATGCGATTGCGGCCGAGCTCGTGAAGATGAGCTTGGCGAAATTCACCGCGGCCTCAGAAGTCACGAAGAGGGGGCGCTTCTACATCGTCAAGGTACGTCACACGGTGGGCTTTGGTGGATCAGTTGAGTATCGGGTGCGCGGAGCACGCTCGAAGTCAGAAGCGATTCGTGTTGCCCATGTAAATAGGCCTTGAACACACACGAGTGCCCGGCTCTCTCCGGGCAGGAGCATGCGATGGCGAAGAAGAACCGCAGTACCGTGAGGCTCTCGTTGCCGCCGGTGATCGAGCCCCGGCCGGCCCAGGTCGACCAGGGCACGGTCCTCGAGGTGAAGCTCGGGCAAATCCACATCGATGATCGGAACGACCGCCTGGTTCACAACGACGCGGCGATCGCAGAGCTGGCCGAGAGCATGGCCAAGCGAGGCCTGCTCGAGCCGATCGTCGTCGGCGTGGTCGGGGATGAGCATGGTGCACGCGGTGCAGAGAAGTACACCCTCGTCGCCGGCCACCGCCGGTTCGCCGCGGCCAAGCTGCTCAAGTGGGATGAGATCCGCGCCGTCGTCAGGGTCTACCAGGACGATGACACGCTCCAGCTGGATCGGGCGACCGAGAACGTGCACCGCCTCGAGCTTAACCCGGTCGAGGAGGCGTACGCGGTCGGCGGCATGATCGACGCCGCGATGGACCAGGCCGCCCAGGCCGCGGCGGACGAGGCCTTGAGCAGCGGCTCTCTCAAGATCGAGGACGCGAGCGACGTCCGGCATCAGGCCCAGGTCCGCAAGCGTGCGATCGAGATCGTCGCAGGCAAGCTCGGTAAGAGCGTCACGTGGGTGAACGACCGGGCGTACCTGTCGCGGCTGAGCGGGAAGGCGCGGCAGCTGGTGCTCGATGGCCGGCTGCCCCTTACATACGCACGCGAGATCTGCAAGGTCGCCGATCCGGACCGCCGCGATGAGCTGGCCCGCGACTGGGCTGCAGGACCCGAGCTTGGTGCGCTGCCGGGCGACTTCGACGATCTGAAGTTCGAGGTCGGCCGGGTGCTGTACAGCCTTGCCCAGGTCCCCTGGAACAAGTCGGTCCCGTTCGCCGGCGCCCCTGCCTGCGACGCCTGTCCGCACAACTCCGTCAACCAGCCGCGGCTGTTCGATCACGTGGCACCCCAGGATGTGGGCGACCAGCGCCGGTACCAGGGCCAGTTCAAGCGATCTACAAACTTCAAGGAGCCCGCCGCCGGCGTGTGCACCCACGAGGCCTGCTTCAAGGAGAAGTCGGCCACGACGAACCGGCAGCTGGCAGCCAAGAGCAGAACGATCGCCCGGCGCATCAAGGAGCTTCCGAAGGCGGATCGTCCCGCCATCACGGCCAAGCACCTTCAGGAGGCCGCACCGTCACTCAAAGTCGACGTCCCGCGATTCCTCGATCCAAACAAACTGGTCGCCTCCGTGAAGGACGAGATGACCAAAAAGCCGGACAACAAGTCCAGCTCGGGCGGGCCCGCACAGGTCAAGGCCAAGGAGAAGTCCGCGGCGGAGATCGCCAAAGAGAAGGCGGAAGATGAACTCTTTGACGCTCTTGAAAAGCGACAGGAGAAGCTTGAGGACGAGATCCTCAAGGTGATCTCGAAGGATCCGATGGCCAAGGTGGCGCTGGCCGTCGTGCATCAATCCACACTCTGGCGTCAGATCTGTTGCAGCAAGTGGCAACGTCGCTACGACGGCAAGAGCGCTGCGACCGCGGCCAACAAGCCCGGCGTCCAGCAGCTCATCAACCTGCTCGCCAACCCGAGCCCAGCTCATCTCAAGGCCGCGGGCGAGTCCCTCAAGGCTGAGCACTTGAGCGACTACAGCTTCATCTACGCCGCGACCGACGTCGTCGACCGCCTGGCTAAGGCGATGGGTCTGACCGTGCCGCCGCGGCCCACGCTCGAGCAGTTCCTGCCCAAGGACGTCGACGACAAGAAGGGCAAAGGCAATGCGAAGGTCAAGCGTCACGTCGACGAGGCGGATCTCGACGCCGTCGACGATGCCGGCGACAACCAGCCAGTCAACAAGAAGGCTCGCAAGAAGGGATAACCCATTGGCCAAGAAGCCTTCAAATCCGCGGGCGGATTGGGTCGTGGCGATGCACCACTTCCTCCAGGCCCTGGTCCACGCTCCGGCCAGCGAGGTCGATCTCATCGCCGAGCTCACGCAAGGCGCAATCGCCCGCCGCCGCCAGACACCTGACCGCCAGGAGATCCACGTGGAGCCCATGCCCGTGCGGGGCCGGCTCCAGGTCCTGGCCAGCTTGGACCCGGCCGGAGCCATGACCGACCCGAGCAAGCTCGATGTGAGACGGCTCATCCAGCAATGCGGTGGGGCAGTCCGCGTCATCCGCGACGTCGTGGATCGCTACGGGCTCACCCCCGAGGACCGTCACGACTTCTACGTGGCAGACCTGTGGATTGCCACGACCGTCAACGAGCTCCAGAGGCGGTATGTGCTTCGCCGCGATCCAGACACGGCGGAAGTGATCCTCCCCAACACGCGAGCAGGTCAAGGCGCGGCCGTGCCGCTCAGGCGCAAGGGGCCTCAGTGATGCAGAGTCAACCCTGCATTCCACCCGGCCGGCGCGAGTCGGTCATCCACCAACGCCGCCGTGTGGTCGCGGAGGAACGGGCCCGCGGAGGCCAGGCGTTCACGCCCGATCAACCCGTCGACGTCCTGCAGCCGGACGGGCAGACCTGGATCCCCGGCCGCTGCATCGAGCAAACCCCAGCGTTCGTGCGCGTCGAGGTCGACGTCGCCGGCCGCACAGAGACCCGCAAGGTCGTACCAGAGCGGCTGCGGCCGCGGAGGCAGTCATGAGCATCGATCACGATCGAGTGTTGGCGTTCCACGGTGTGTGCGGGTACGACGACTGGCGCAAGCAGCCGGGGCGATTGGGCTGGGGTGTCGGCACCAATGGGTATCTGCCCATGGTGCAGAAGTACCTCATGCCATTGGTGAATAGGACGGGCTGCCGGCGGATCTTCCTGCACTCGCCGTTCCCCAACAACGGCGAGAAGGAAATGCCACTGGACGCTCCCATCAGGCTGAAGCAGTCCTTCCCCGAGATCTACAAGTCGTTCACTGCGGCCTTCGGTCTGCTCGCCCACAAGACCTCGCACATCGACGATTTCGAGGTCATCCAGTATCACGGCGCGGCGACTCAATTCACGCCGTTTTGGGAGGACGCCGATTCGCTCTCGCAGGCAATCGAATATCTCGCCCAGCTCTTCGAGCTTGCCAACCTCTTCCAGCACTCGATTGCTCTCGATCTCGCGTCGTCCCTCAAGGCCCATCAGCCAATGGCGCTGCTGATGCCCGTGCTGTCGCGTTTCATGCCGCCGAGCGGCCGCCGCCGGATCTACATGGAGCAGCGCCGCTCCGTAGATCAGCCGTTCATGCGAGGCATCCCGACGATCACGCTCTACAGCGAGTTCCTGCGCCAGGAGGACCGCGGCGGAGAGCCGTCACTCGCGCCGTTCGACAAGGACGTCGAGAACATCATCGCGATGGACGTCGCGCCACCTGACCGTGATCCACTCGAGGGATGGGATCCATGGATCGTCGACCAGGTCGAGGCCTTCCAGGCATCAGGCTTCAGCGTGGCGGTTCCGACGCACTCGATGGTGCGCCGCGAGCGGTGGGACCTGCTCGAGCAGTTGTTTGGCGAGCCGGCGTCTGAATCCCGCGGTGTGGAGGCTAAGGCATGAGCACCGAGAACGTCATTGGCGATGTCGAGGCCTTCAAGCGGGACGCACGCGAGCGGGCGGCCATGCTGTTCTACGACGCCAACCAGGCGTTGAAGACACTCGTCCACCGGCGCGGGCCGATCACGCCGGCCGACCTGGGCACGGTCAGCATATTGCTGGCCGACGCACTGGTCCTGCTCGAGAGCGGCGGTGTGGCAACGCCGCGCCTCCCCACCGAGAGGGAGATGGACCGGTGAGTAACAACAAACCATGCTCCGGCCGCTGCCTTGCCAACGACTGGGCTCGGGATCCGCGCCGAGCTGGCTTCAAGCGCGAGATCACCTTGGAGGTTGGCGGCGATGGATGCGGCAACGTGATCGTCGTCGCGACCCATGAAGACGGCCGCAAGATGCGGATGAACTTCTCTCGCGCCGATGCCGCCAAGTTCTACATGGACCTTCAGGCCGCCGCGAACACAACCGCGCCCGGATTTGACCCGTTTGGTGTGTTGAAGTCGTGAGCGAAGGCCGTCGGCTGAGAGGCCAGCCGCGGGCCAGTGTGTTCTGTCCGACCTCGATTGGAGACGGTGATGACGCTGACCAAAGAACGGGCGGTGGTGATTCTGGAAGCCCTCGAGAATGGCAAACCCATCGCCGATGGGATGCGGGCCCAGCTCATAGATGTCATCCATGCGATGGGTCCTGGGGAGTCGGCACGATTGGGCTTGAAGATCGACAGCGAGCTTGAGTTGCTTCAGTCGCTCCAACCTACCGACAACCAAGCCGACTTCGAAAAGTGGTTCACCACCGCCATGGCCTGCTGGGCGCTGCGGGTCCTGAGCACTGAGGCATTCGAGCCCGAACTGCGGGAGGCCGCGCGGTGAGCGAAGGCCCGCGGATCACCCTCGACGTCGCGGACCGGATCGTGGCCCGGCTTCGTGAGCGCTGGTCGCTCCACCCGGATTGGGTGGTCGTTGTCGGATCGGTCCGCCGCCGCCGGCCCGAGGTCGGTGACATCGAGCTGATCGCACCGGCCGTGTCGCCCAACGCCCAGGACTCCCTCTACGAGCGGATCGCCGCGACCATCGACAACCCGCCGGCGCCGACCTCGATCTTCGGTGAGGAGAGGCCGGTCGCCGCGGACGCGTTCGCCACAGCCGAACGGGGGCTCAAGCCCGGGTTCCTCGCGTGCTCGCTGGTGGTCCGCGCCTGGGGCGGCAAGTGCACGGTCCCTGTCCAGATCTACCGGTACACGCCGCAGAACCTGGGCTGGATGATGATCGAGCGCACAGGCCCCGCCAACTTTGGCCGGTGGTTCTTGATGAAGTGGAAGCACGCACACGGCATCCCGGTCGGTGACGGGCGATTCAAAGCCTCGATCGACAACCACCTCGTGAACCTCGACCAGAAGCCGGTCCCCGTCGAGACCGAGGAAATCGCCTTCCGCCGGGCCAACATGCAATGGATCCCGCCTGAGCACCGCGACGTCTTCATCGCGCGAGCGGAAGCCGCCTCCAAGGCCAGGAGGATCGCTTGAGCCCGCCTGAACGGATCGTGTTCACGACCCACGCCATGCTCCGCGCGGCAGAGCGGCTCGACTTGGTCGCTACCCAGGAGCTCGCCGACTACTGCCTCGCGCGGATCGGCGACGGAACGTTTCACGCCATCGGCCACTACGGCGAGAGCCGGATGTACTGGGCGGTGCTCAACGGCATCGGCTGCATCCTGGTCATCCGGGATAACCGCATCATCACCGTCATCCCGCCGGGCGCGATTGTCCTGGATGACCAGACCGACACCGAGCTCCGCCGGGTGATGGCGGCCAAGAACGGCGGGTGCGCCGCCGCGCGGAAGAAGCGCCAGGTGGTTGATCGCATGGCCAAGAAGGAGGCGGTCGATGACGCCGCATGACCACCGCATCGAGATCCTCATCCCCGGTGAGCCCGTCGCCCAGCCAAGGGCCAAGACGCAGGTCCTCACCAGGAGGGATGGGACGGTCGTCCGCTCGGGCAATGGCCGCGTCGCAACCCACACGTACACGCCCGGCAAGAAGATCGGGCCGTGGAAGCAGGTCGTCGCGCTGAAGGTGCGGGAGCAGCTCCCGCGCCAGCCCTGGGATGGGCCGGTCGAGCTGGACGTCACGTTCTGGTTCGAACGGACTCAGGAGCTCGAGCGCCACAAGCACGGAGCCGGGGAGCTTCTGCACACGGTGCGGCCCGACCTCGACAACCTGGTCAAGGCGATCAAGGACGTCATGACCGACGAGGGCGTCTGGATCGACGACGGCCGCGTGTGCGACACGGTCATCCGCAAGCGGTACGTCGCGCGAGGCCACGGGCCTGGCTGCCGCGTCATCGCCCGCCTCATCACCGACAAACCAGGGGGGCTGTATGAGCAGGCCTGAAATCCCCACTCATCTCCGTAGGTGCCCTGTACAGGGTGGGCTCCCGGTCCCCAATGTCGTCTGCCCGGTGAAGGGCCGGATTGGCCTCGGACCGTCGAAGTGGCCCGGCATGGACCTGCAAACAGAGTGGGAAGCCGAACCTGGCTGCACCGTTCTGGACTTCGGCAAGTATGACGAGGAAAAGCTCCGCCGCAGCGTGGCCGAACATCGATGCCACGTCTGTTGGTCAACCGATGGCGCCTCGGTCGTGTGTGTTCCCCGAGCTCATCTCCCCTACGACGGCCAGGTCATCACCGTCGATGGCAAGGTCTGCCCGATGGTGATCCAGCCCTGGGTTTGCCTGCCGTGTCTGTCCTACGCCGTCGGCGCATGCCCACCACTCGGCCAAGCGATCGAGCAGGGCCGCGGCATCGTCTTTTACGTGAAACGCCACCGTCTGGTGTACACGCACTGGAAGCCAGCGAACCCATCGGATCCGGTTCCTCCGGCTGGCGCCAAGGTCCTGTCGTTCATCAAGATCGCGATCTTGGAAGCAAAGGCCTTCGACCTGGCCACGTGGGCCAAGGCGTTTGGGAGCGAGGTGCCGCGATGAATCACCACGGCTCAGAATCGTGCGGCTGCAGCTTATGCGCAAAGCTGAAGTCCCAAGTGGGCGACGGCCGCGGCAAGCGGTACCGCGTCGTCCAGGTCAAGTGCGACGGCACGTCGATGGTGTGGGGCTGGACGAACGAGCCCGACGGCGGCTCACTCGCCAAGTCCGTGCAGCTGCATCCCAACACCGCGATCTGTCGGGTCGAAGAGAAGACACCGGAGGGCGAGCGATGAAGCGTGGTCGCGCCGAAGACTGGATGACTGCTTCGATGGTGCTTGATGCCGTCGAGGAATGGGCCACGTCCATGGTCGGGGATTACTGGCTCATCCGTGAAACAGTGGCATCGGTGGAGGGCCGTATCGACGGGCTGCTGGTGCCGGCGTCGTACCAGGCTCATGTGTTCAAGTCCCGAACCGGCTACTGGACCGACAAGGCGGCGGTCATTGGCGTCGAGGTAAAGGCAAGTCGCGCCGACTTTCTCGCGGGCGCGCGGAAGGACCAGTTCCGTCGCTACGCCAAGAACCTCGCGGGCCTCTATGTGGCGACTCCCCGGAGCGTCAAGACATCCGAGCTCCCGGATGGTGTTGGGCACCTTGTTGCATACCGGCCAGACAAGGAAGGCTTTGGCCTTGCAACCCTCCGCGTCGTCTGTAAACGACACCCCACGTACGCCTCTGTGGAAATGGATCCAGATCTCATGTGGAGGCTGGTGTTCCAGGCGATCTCGCGGATGCGGGCGGAGAGTCGTCGCGGCCAAGATCAATGGCGGAAGACGTGCGAGCGCGTCGGTCAGGTGCTTGAGCGCCGACTGTTTGCTGTCATGGACGCGGTGGCCGATGCGGTGGCGAAGGAGGGCGATCGATGAACACCTCCACCGCCACCGGGATCGGCATGAAGGACCTGATCGCGGGCCTCGCGGACATCAAGGCCAAGCTCGGCACGCTCCCGCCGCCCATGGATCTCCACGTCACGGCCCGCTTCTACGACCTCCTCAAGTCCCGATTCTCCGTGCCAGATGACTCGGATATCAGGCAGTTTGTCGGCGCGGCCGTCATCGTCGACCTGCCACCCGACAGCTCAGTCCCATTCGCATGGGTTGCCCGCTCAATCCCTCAGTCCACCTCGGAGAGATGCTGATGCTCTTATGCCCCGACTTCCACTTCCCCGACCCCGCCCTGACCCAGCACATCGCCATCCTTGGCAAGACCGGCTCCGGCAAGACGTACACCGCCAAGTCGATCGTCGAGCAGCTGCTCACGCTCGAACGGCGCGTGGTCGTGATCGATCCCACCGGGGCCTGGTGGGGCCTGCGGAGCTCGAGCGATGGGAAGTGTGAAGGCTTCCCCGTCGTCATCCTGGGCGGCCAGCACGGGGACGCACCGCTGTCGGCCCACTCCGGCGCGGCGTGCGCTGAGCTCGTGACCAAGCACGCCCTCCAGGTCGTGTTCGACACCAGCTCCATGAGCGTCGGCGAGCGAACCCGGTGGTTCAC
The DNA here is from genome assembly GCA_035298585.1 of Phycisphaerales bacterium. Lineage (GTDB taxonomy): Bacteria > Planctomycetota > Phycisphaerae > Phycisphaerales > UBA1924 > JAEUJB01. The sequence continues at coordinate 491 of DATGXW010000308.1, read as the reverse complement.
CGACTTCGCCGGCGGGCTCTTCCGGCTGAACCGGACGCCGGTGCACGTGGTCATCGATGAGGCCCATATGTTCGCCCCACAGAGCGGCGGCGGGAAGATCGACGCCGAGACCGGGAAGATGCTGCACGCCGCGAACACGCTGGCCAGCGGCGGCCGGTCGCGCGGGGTCCGGCTGATGATGATTACCCAGCGGCCGGCCAAGCTGCACAAGGACAGCCTGACGTGCTGCGACACGCTCATCGCGATGAAGGTCATCGCGCCCCAGGACCGGGACGCGATCAAGGAGTGGATCGACGGTTGCGGCGACGAGAAGAAGGGCAGGGAGGTCCTCGACACCCTGGCCCAGCTCGCCCGCGGAGAGGGCTGGGTATGGTACCCCGAGGGCGGTGTGCTCCGGCGGGTGCAGTTCCCCCGGATCCAGACCTTCGACAGCTCGGCCACTCCCGGCGATGGCCAGGAGCACCGGACGCCCGAGCGGCTGTCGTCGATCG
>DATGXW010000307.1:0-13793 GCA_035298585.1 Phycisphaerales bacterium | reverse complement strand
ACTACTATTTCACCGAGTCGGTCGTGGAGACAGGAGTCCAGTGATTACGCTATTCATGCGCGTCGGAACTTACCCGACAAGGAACTTCGCTACCTTAGGACCGTCATAGTTACGGCCGCCATTCGCCGGTGCTTCGGTCGGGATCTTCTCTTTCGATGAACCCCTTCCTTGACATTCCGGCATCGGGCAAGCGTCACTCTGTATACATCGACTTGCGTCTTAGCACAGAGCTGTGTTTTTGATAAACAGTTCCCAGACCCTTTTCTCTGCGCCCTTACGGGCCCCCTTCTTGCGAACTTACGGGGTTAACTTGCCTAGTTCCTTCACGACCGTTCTCTCGAGCGCCTGAGGCTATTCGCCTCGCCCACCTGTGTCAGTTTTGGTACGGGCTTACCAGGGATTTTTCTAGGAACTCCATCCACCAACTTCGGCCTGACGGCCTGGACATCTGACAGTCCCGTTGATCTCAGGAATCCGTTTCCCCTGGCGGTACAGGAATATTAACCTGTTGGCCATCGACTACGCCTTTCGGCCTTGCCTTAGGACCCGACTAACCCTGGGCGGATTTACCTTCCCCAGGAAACCTTGGGCTTACGGCGAGCAGGATTCTCACCTGCTTTATCGTTACTCAAGCCGGCATATTCACTTCCTGGCGCTCCACGACCCCTTCCGGAACCGCTTCACCGCCCCAGGAACGCTCTCCTACCGCTCTTACGAGCCCGCAGCTTCGGCTCCATGCTTATTCCCGATAATTATCGGCGCCAAGTTCCTCGACCAGTGAGCTGTTACGCACTCTTTAAATGGTGGCTGCTTCTAAGCCAACATCCTGGCTGTCATTGCAACTTGACTTCCTTTCGAACTAAGCACAGATTTGGGGCCTTAGCTGGCGATCTGGATTTTTCTCCTTTTGACGACGGATATTGTCACTCGCCGTCTATCTCCCAGACCTTGAACATTGGTATTCGGAGTTTGGTTGAGGAGGGTAGTCTTGCGACCCCACCCCTCATCCAGTAGCTCTACCCCCAATGTCTGCCGTCTGAGGCTAACCCTAGAGTTATTTCGGAGAGAACGAGCTATCTCCCAGTTTGATTGGACTTTGACCGCCTCCCCTCAGTTCATGCCAGACCTTTTCAACGGTCACGGCTTCGACCCTCCAGGCGGTTTTACCCGCCCTTCAGTCTGACCAAGGGTAGATCACAAGGTTTCGCGTCTGGCCCGTACGACTCGGCGCCCATTTCGGACTCGCTTTCGCTCCGCCTCCGTCCTGGTAGGACTTAGGCTCGCCGTACAGACCAACTCGCCGGCTCATTATGCAAAAAGCACGCCGTCACTCCGAAGAGCTCCGACCGCTTGTAAGCGCACGGTTTCAGGTACTCTTTCACTCCCCTCGTCGGGGAGCTTGTCAACGTTCAGTCGCCTTACTGGTTCGCTATCGGTCATCGAGTAGTACTTAGGATTGGAGGGTGGACCCCCCATGTTCAACCCGGGTTTCCCGAGCCCGAGTTTACTCTAGTCCTCACCAGCTTCCATCTACAGGGCTTTCACCTTCTTTGGCCGCTCATTCCAAAGCGTTCGGTATTCCGCTGGCTTATCCGCGTTCGCTCGCCGCTACTTGCGGAGTCGCTGTTGCTTTCCTTTCCTGTGGATACTGAGATGTTTCACTTCTCCACGTTCGCTCTTTGCACCTATGCATTCAGTGCAAAGTACCCTGACGGGTGGGTTGCCCCATTCGGAAATCCCAGGATCACTGCCTAGTTACCGGCTCCTCTGGGCTTATCGCAGGTTCTCGCGTCCTTCATCGCCTCTCGATGCCAAGTCATTCACCGTGCGCCCTTGATCGATCACACCAACCGGACGCCGAAGCTATACACAGGGCTCAAACATTCCCTGTCTTATCCGCACTGCAAAGATGCGGAGCTCGGTATGCCCACCCTTCCCCAACCCACCTTTCGGTGAACCGTGGACTGGCCAGGCCCGGTTGCGTGCTGTCTGCTGAGTAAAACAGACACCGGCTGCCTCACCACCACACCCTCGCGGGTGCAGCCCAAGACAGATTCCCGGTCAACCACAAAGTGGCGCTGCAAGAGAATCTTCAAATTCTCGCAGACTCGTCGGACTGGATCACTCCCCGAGAAGGTCGAAACCTTGCTCGAAGACACCAGTCGACGAAAACACGTTCGTCCGTATCCGGATGTCAAAGAACTGAGCTGTATACGGGTAAACCACCCGATTCAGACCCACCCTTCAAACCCGTCACCACCAAGTTCCGGGTTTGCTGGTCGCCCTTGCGAGGCGGAGAAGACTCTAGGAAGAGCCGCCGGTGAGTCAAGCGGCTGGAATGCTTTTTTGGTCTTGATCCTCACCTGACCATGATTTAGAGCAATTCTAAATCAACCGCCGCCCCCGCCACCGCCACCCTCATCGAAGACCCGCCGGCTGCGCTCCTCGCGCTGGATCGGCGTCGACTTCTTGGGCTCGGGCTTGGGCTGGCCCTGCGTGGCGCCCTGGGCCGCCGAGGCCGCGATGATCTTGTACAGCGGTGAGCCCCGTTCCACCGCGGGGAGCCGCGTCGTCAGCTCGCCCTCGGCGGTCCGGAACAGGGTCGAGATGTCCGAAGTCTCTCCCACCTTGGGAAGGCCCAGGATCGGCACATCCCCAACGTCCAGGAAGACATCGCTGATCGAAATCGGGATCTCCTTCTTGGCCGGGAGGAGCATTGCCTTGAGGGCCTCATCGGTCACCGGGGGCGCTCCGGGCGTTGTCTGTTCGGTGAATTCCCCGTGACCACCTTCGCCGTGCGAGCCGCCCGGCTTGCCGCCGGTCCGCTCGGGCGCCATCGTGTCTTCCCCATCCCGCGTGATCCGGCGTTCACCGGGGCCGGGCGCCTGGGTGATCTGGGGAGGACGCGCACCTTCGAGAATCTTGGCCTCGTCGTAGGTCATCAGGTTGGGGGGCGTCTTGGCGACGGTCCGGATGGAATCGCCCGGCTCGAGGACCGCACTGCCCTTGCGGTAGTAGCCGTAGTAGAAGACATAGCACTCCGCGGTGGCGGATGCGAGGTTGCGCGAGGCGGAGCGCGGTGAGCCGGAACTCACGAAGTACACCTCGGTCGGCATCACCAGGACCGGGTTGGTCCAGTCCGACCAATCGCCGTACAACACGGGCGACTTGGAGGACGCTTCGTCCGCCAGGCCCGTTCGGCCGAACATCGGGTTGTTGATGACGATCCGGGTCCGATATTCGTAGACCGCGCCGGGCTCGGCCCAGACGTCGTGAGCCCAGACCTTCACGTTCGAGTCGGTGAGGAGGGGCTTGTTCTCGACGCGCTTGGTGCTGGTTGAGTTCGCTCCCGACTGGGCCTCTTCGAGCTTCTGGCGGAGTTCGGCGAGTTCCTTCTGGAACTTGTCGCGCTGGACCTCGAGTGCACGTGTCTGGCGATCGGGGCCGGTCTGACCCTGGCGAGGAGGGCGCGCTCCTCCGCCGCCGCGTTCACTGCCGCCGCCGCCCTTGCCGCCCCCTTCGGGGGCCATGTTGTCGCTGCGGCGGGGGGGCGTCCCCCCCCCGGAAAGCCGCTTCTCAACGGCGGCCAGGCGACGCTCCTTCTCGGCGATCTGCTCGTTGAGGACATCGAGCGGGTTCTTGCCTTCGAGGAGCGCCTGGGCTTCCTTTGCTTCCGATGGGGGAAGCCACTGGGGGCCCGCGATGGTTGAGATGAAGGGAGGACGGAGGATCGAATCGGTCTCGCCGCGGACGCGGGAGAGTTCCGACGCCAGGTCGGTCATCGACTTGACGTCCTTGAGCATGGAGCCGACGACATCCTTGGTGCCGGGCATGGGCTGCACCATCGCCGGCTCGCTCCAGCTCTCGGTGGTCGCGGCCAGTTCGCCGTTGACCGCGGCGGAGATTGCATCCCCCGAGAGCTTGCGCCGCTCGAGCTGGACGCCCACGACCTCGATCTGGCCTTCATACCAGCCGCGGGGGATGGCCCGCGCAGGTCCCGCTTCACCGTCGGGATCGCTTTCCAGGGCGCTCTTGATGGCCGTCCCGTCCACGATCGCCTCGACGCTCACCCACTGCTTGTCAAAGGGCTGTCCCTCGGTCGCGGGGAACATTGCCCGGAGTTCCTTGGAGGCCACGACTTCGAAGGGATCGAGCGCTGCGGCGTAGGCATGCACGACCGGCGAGCTCGGCGCGGGGATCGCCGCCACGGTCACCGGGGACCCGCTGCGCGGGCCCGAGGTCGCGACGGCGTCGCCCAGGTTCATCGAAGGGCCAAGCGCTGCCAGCCGGTCGATGCGCGAAACGCCGCCTCGCACCTTTTCCTGGTACGCCTGGAGCAGGCTGATCCTGGGCTCTTCGGGCACCAGCGCCTGCCCGGCAGCGCGGTCGAGCTTGCCCATCAGGGCCTGTGCAGCGCTCTCCACCGGCCGGTACGCGTTGCCGGGAGGCACGGGCTGACCATCGCCGACCTTCACCAGGTTCGGCTCGTACAGGAACTGCATGCCAAGGACGCCCAGAAGAACGACACCCACGCCGCCCACCACGGCCTTCTCAAAGTGCTGTTCAACCTTGCTGATTCCCTTGAGCTTCATGGAAATCCACCTTTCCAACTCCGGCCGCCCCCGGCGTCCGGTGTGCATTCGTGTTCAAGAACTCTCTCTGACGCCCTCTCACCGACCCTCGGAAGAACCTTCCGCGGGAGCCTCCTTCGCGCTGGCTTCACCCTCGGGCTTGGTCTCGGCCGGGATCCCCAGGATCTCGCGGACCGCCGTGGGCATGTACGGAACCGTCCAGCTGCGGAGCCAGATGGTCTCGACGATCAGCCGCGCGCGGACCACGTGCTCGGATCCATAGAAGTAACCCGCTTCAAGATCAGCCCACGGATCGACCTCGGCGAGGTCGACGTCGGTGACGGTCATGAAGTTGGTCTTGGCAAAGGCGTCGATCAGTTCGGGGAGCCGCGCTGAGGAGACCACCGCGGTGATCGCCACGTTCCGCACGTCGTAGACCGCGTTGCCGGGCCCGCTCCAGCGGCCGGAGATCGAGCGGTCAAACTTGGGCTCGATCAATGCATCAGCGCTGCCCGACTCCGCGGAGACCGCGTTGCCCGACTCGTCGACCGAGGAATTGAACTGCTGGATCCAGTCAGCGCTGATCTCGATGCGCTCGAGGCGCTTGACGACCGCGCGGTCCACGCCCACGCCGCGGCCGTCGGGGCCCTTGTTGGCCAGGGCGACCGCGTCGAGGATGTCGGAGTAGAGCCAGTAATTGAACTGCCACTCAAACGCACGCAGGAGCGGCGGGGGCTGGTCGGGCTTGGAGCGAGGGACAAAGGCCCCCGTGGTGCTGTTGGCCGGGAAGATGTCCATCGTTGCGTAGACCGAGATCTCGCCGGCCCGGGCGCGGTACTCGGCCAGGCGGCGCTCCACCGCGGCCTTGTCCACGCGCTCGCGCTCCTCGGGCGAAAGCTCGCGCTTCGTGCCCGAGGTGATCTGCTCGATCAGGCGTGCGCGTTCTTCCTCGACGACGCTACCCACGCTGTCGGCCAGGGGCGGAGCGCCGGCCCCGATGCGGTCGAGCAGCTGCGGGTAGACCGTGTCGGGCGTGCCTGTGTAAACGATCTTGTCGGCCAGTTCGAGGGTCTTGACCTGCTGGGCCTGACCGGTCGCGTTGGGGAAGAGCCCCTCGATCAACGGCGCGTGGTCGCGGCGGTTGATCCGCTCGGCCTCTTCGACGATCCCCTTGGCCTGGGCGAGGATCCGCTCGCGATTGGTCTTGAACCACGCCGTGAGCGTCTCGTTGGGGGCCGCCGAAACCTCGATCGCCGGCGCATCGTTCGACAGTCGCGGCAGGACGTAGGTCACCTTCGAGGCCGACTGGATGGCCTGGTACTTGGCGCTCGCGGCGTCCTGCTGGGCCCCGCGGATCTTGGTGTTCCAGTTGGAGCTGAAATACCACGCCACCGGGAGCGAGAGGATGACCACCGCCGAGCAGATCACAATGGCCAGGTGGCCCTTGATCCATGACATCACGTTCTTCATGCGCCACCTCCCGAGGCCGCGTCGGCCCCGGCTTCCTCACCCGCCGCCTTGGGGGGCGTGATCTCCGCACTCCACTTCACGATAAAGGTCGTCCGGATGGCCCCGGCCTTGGGCTGGGGACGGAGCGAATCAAACGATGGAAGCGGGCCGGAATACCCGGGCGCTCCCCCCTCCTCGCCGTGCCCGCCGCCGCCCTTGGAGGGGCCGGCGCCGATGATCTTGACGTCGGGACGCTCCCGCGCGATGCGCTCGGACGCCGATTCGCGCCGCGGCGCCGTGCCGGGCGTGAACGACCGCCCCGAGGCGTCGGTTCCCTGTTCAGACTGCATCTTCCAGGGAATCTCCTCCACGTGCAGCGTGTACGGCATGTCCTTGCGGACCTTGTTGTCACGCAGCCAGCGGTCGATCGTGGCCAGCATGAACTTCTGTGCATCGGGCTGCGTGGTCGTCACGACCAATTCGCAATCGATGATCCGCTTCTCGGCGCCGCCTTCTTCCTCGGGAAGACCGGTCTCGGGGTTGATGCGGGCCTCCTCGCCCCCGCCGCCGCCATGCCCGCCGCCCCCGTGCGGGTTTGCATAGGGACGCTCGCCGCCGCCCATCGGGACGTTGCTGTTCCCCGACCCCGCCGAGGCGGGCAGCCCGCCGCCGAACTCGCTGCTCACCTGCGTGCCGCCGGCCCGATACGTCGTGCGGAAGCTGCGAAGAACGTACGCCGTCGCTTCATCGCCCTGTGCGTTCGAGGCGACCTTGGACTGTGCATCCTCCAGCATCTTGGAAAGATCCCCCAGGATGTACGAGTACATGTCGCGGTTGTCGAGCAGGGCGAGCATGTTCAAAGGCCGGTTGTCGACCGAGGCCGAGCCGATGACGCCCGCCTCTTCCGCCGCGCTCTTGAGCTGCGAGGCCTCGCGGAGCACGTTCTCGATCACCGGGGCCGGCTGAGACCCGACCACCGCGAAGTTGTCGCGGACGGGCCGGATGAACATCGCCGCGCTGGCCGCGACGGCAAGACCCGCGGCCGCGATGAACCACCCGCTCTTTTCCTTCCAGACCGACTTGCGGATGATCTCGACGGGCATCAGGTTGGCGTTGACGGTGTTCATGCCCAGGCCCTGCAGCGCAAGGCCGTAGCACGTCGTCATCGAGACCAGGTTGTTGCGGAACTCCTCCGCACGCCGCTCATCCCCCAGGCCCGTGAGCTTGAGCCGGTCAAACTCCTCGACTCGCATCACCTCCATCGGACCCACCGAGGCCGAGAGCTGCTGCTTGAGGAACTTGCGGATGCCCGGCATCAGGAACGTCGAACCCATCCCGATCAGGCGGGTCAGCTTCGCATCCTTGTGCAGGCTCTGGTAGTACCCGATCGAGCGCTGGACCTCCTGTGCAAGGTCGCTGAAGACCGGGCGCATCGCCTGTGCGATGTGCTTGGAGTTGTTGGTCCCGCTCTCGACTTCCTTCTTGAGCTTCTCGGCCTTGGGATAGCTCAGCTTGAAGGCGTTGACGAGGGCCTCGGTGAAGTGATGCCCGCCCAGGGGCACCGTCCGGACCCAGACCCGGCCCGCGTCGGCGACCACCACGTCGGTCGAGGTCGTGCCGATGTCCAGGAGGACCGTGCCGGGGGTCTTCTCGGTGAACTGCTTGTCAAACGCCATCGCGTTGAAGGCCGCGATGGGGCTCAGCGTCACGTGGTCGGGCGTGATCCCGACATCCTGAAGCTGGAGCAGCCGGTCCATGATCCGCTCGCGGGTGATCGCGAAAATGCCGACCTCGATGTCGGGCGAATCGGGGCTGACGAAGGTCTGATAATCCCACTCGACCTGGTCGAGCGGGAAGGGAATCTGCTGCGCTGCCTCGAACTTCACGATGTCGGGCACGCGCCTGGGTTCCACCGGCGGGAGCTTGGCGAACCGCGCCAGCGAGGCCTGACCCGGGACCGAGATGGCGATCGCGGCCTTGGAGAGATCCCACTGGGCGACCAGGGTGCCGAGCGTCACACGCACAACGTCGTTCTGGTCGACGCCGGGTGTGGAGAGCACCTTGGCGTGGGGGATGATCGCGTAATCCAGAACGTTCACGTTCTGGTCGGCGACCTCCAGCTTCAGGGCCTTCACGGCATACGCGCCGATCTCGATACCCCAGCAGACATTTGAAGATGCCATACTTCACCTCTTTGAAAGCCTGACTGATGTGCACATGTGCACACCAACCAAACCCGTACACCACATCCACCCCGCCCCAAACACCACTCTCGTTCCACGAATCCGATCTACGTTCCACGAATCCGATCTACCGATGCAGGCGTCTTGTGAACGCCTCAACAGTACTTTTTCCGAACAGCATGGGCTCACGGACCGAGAATCTAAACATCGTCCTGAAATTCCCCCCCCAAGAACCTCGGAGCACCAAGGGGAATCGCAGGGGTTCAGATCCTACACGATCCGGCGTGCAAGTTCGTGCTTCGGGACGGGTTGATGGTGATCAACCGGGCTCGAAGGACGGGTGTGCACTGCACACCGCCAGGCGCTGGCCCATGTCTGTACGCGCCCATGCTACTTGAAGTTTCGGTCCGTGGGGGCAAGACCTTGCGCTTCGTTACGGAGTCGTGACAATCGGGGTGCGCCATGCACGTGGATCTTGACCGCTCGATAAACGATCACGCCGCACCGGAAAAGAAGCGGGCCGGTCTTTCGACCGGCCCGCCCGCATGAACTGAGTCAGTGCACATCGGCAGCAAGCGTCACTTGGACTCAAGCTCCCGCTGCATCTTCTGCTGCTCCTGCTCGCGTGCGAAGAGCCAGGAGGGGAAGCCGCCCATGCCGCCCGAGCCACCGTTGTAGGTGTACTGGGCATCGAGGGCCTTGGTGATGCGCTGGTTGATCTCGGTGAGGTGCGCCTTGGAGTAGGCGTCGATCCCCGATCGCTCCGCGGCCTTGGCGACCTTGCCCTTGAGCTCGTTGAGCTTGAGGGTGGCGAGGCTCGAGATCGCCTGCGAGGCCGAGTTCGAGCCGCCGTCGATCGAGAGGTCGATCAGGCGGTCGATCTGGTCACGCTGGAGTGCACGGCGGAAGGCCGAGATCATCGGCTGGCGGGGGGTGAACGTCCCCTCGCGGCCGTCGAGTTCCTTCCAGATCGCCGTGGTCACCGTATCCATCAGCTCGGGGAGCGTGAGCGCATCCTTCGAGCGATCGACATAGGTTTCGTTGTCATAGACGCGGCGGAGACGGGCCGGGCTCATGGTCATCGAGAGCGCCGACTTGGCGACCCCGGTGATCCGGTCGGTGACCGGCCAGGTCGCGTCGGTGCCCGGCGCCTCGTCCTTGTTGACCGTCATCTTGACGAGCAGCTCGGGCGTGATGCCGAAGGCCTCTTCGTTGAAGCCGTTGTCGATGATGAACTTGAGCGCTGCGCGCTGCTGCTCTGCGCTCACCGGGACGATCGGGTCGCGGTTGCCCGGGTCGCCCTTGCGGTCGCGGTTGACCAGGGAGCCGCCGATCCAGTTGGAGACGATCGAGATGGCGTTGGTCTGGTTGCCCAGCGTGATCTCATAGCCGCGGCGGGCCTTGGACCACGAATCGCCATCCTTCACGAACTTGTCGAGGATCTTGGCCCGCGTCACCTTCGAGAGGTTGACGAGCTGCTGTGCATACTCGATCGGGTTTGCGGCAAAGTCGTAGCGGCGTGCCAGGGGGTCGGGACCGCCGGTGTCCTCGTCCGTGCCGTAGGCCAGCATGGGATCGGAGACCTTCTTGAGGACTTCCTTGGTGTCGCCCATCGTGTAGCCGTACTCGATCGCCCACATGTCGTAGGGACCGACGCCGACCTGGGTGTAGTCGCCCTGGTACGCGCCCTCGCCGATGTTGATGTTGACGGGCGTGTAGTCCATCACTGAGCCGGTGAAGGGCTTGCCCTTCATGCCGGGGCTGTTGATCTCGGCCAGCGAGTAGATGCTCGAGGCCTTGAAGTTGTGGCGCAGGCCCAGCGTGTGGCCGACTTCATGGACGGTCAGGTGCGCCAGCGCGGGACCGACGAACCACTCGGGGATGTCGTCGATCTTGTCGCCCTGGTCCTTCTTCTCGCCCTTCTCGCCGTCCTTGCCCGGGGTCTTGTCGTCCTCGAGCAGGCCCATGACCTCGAAGTACTGGCCCATCATCGCCATGTCGCGCGCCATGCCCTGGGAGGCCATGCACAGGCCGAGGTTGGGCTGGAGAACGTGGCTCAGGCGGACCAGGTCGTCGCTCGAATTGAGCATCGAGTCGTTGGTCGCGACCGGGCGGCCGCCGAAGCGCGCCACGCCGCGGCGGAAGCGCTCGGTCAGCATCTGGTCGCGGTCCTCAGGACGCGAGAGGAGCATGCGCGGGTCGTACTGCGGATGCTCGTCGAAGTAGGCGATCTCTTCGTTGCTGAAACCCTCCATCGCGATCTGCGGGAGGTACTCGTTGGCCTGGTACCAGAAGTGGCGGATCCAGCCGTCGGTCAGGACCACGTCGGCGTCGAGGATCTGGCCGGTCATCGGGTGTGCACGGCTCGGCCCGATCGCCGTGCCGATGTCGTTGGAGAGCCAGCGGATGAAGTTGTACCGGACGTCCTCGGGATCCTTATCCATGTGGGCGCCGGTGGTCTTGTCCTGGAAGTAGACCTCGACCGCGTCGGAGATCCCGATCTGCTCGAAGGCCTTGTTCCAGTAGAGCGCACCCTCCTTCACCCAGCGGCGGTAGCGCACGGGGACCGTGTGCTCCACGTAATAGATGATGGGCTCCTTGGGCGGGCTCAGCTTGCGGCTGGGGTCGGCCTTCTCAAGATGCCAGCGGTTGATGTAGCGCACCGAGACCTGGTCGTCGCGGAACTTGCCCAGGTCGCGGTACTCGGTCGTGAAGTAGCCCACGCGCTCGTCGGCCACGCGCGGCTTGTAGGCGGGGTTGTCCTCGATCAGGCTGATCGAGTAGTGGAAGGTCTTGAGGCGGCCGCCGGCGGTCGGGACGTTGTACGAGATCTCGACGTTCTTGGGGTATGCCTTGGCGTCGGCGATCGTCGCCAGGCGCGGGTTCGCGCCCGCCGCCACGCCGCCGTAGAACGTGCCGATGTTGCCGACCAGCATCGAATCAAGATCGATGACCGGCTGGCCGTTGGGACCCATGCACTCGATCGGGACGTCGATGATCACGCGGTCGGTGAAGTGGTTCTGCACCGAATCCTTGCTCTCGCGGTCGCCCGTCGAGCGGACCTCGAGGTTGGGCGCGATCAGGACCATGCGCTTGTCGATCCGCTTCCAGTAGCAGTACATGTCGCCGGCCTGCAGACCGGCGAAGATCTCGCCCGTCGGAAGCGTCATGGCGATGAAGTGCTTCTGGCCCTGCCACCCGCGGGGCAGTTCGGCGAGCATCTGCCCATCCTTGTTGCGGCGGTAGATGCTATAGAAGGTGTCGCCGTCGGCGGTCGAAACGACACGCTCGAATTCCTTGCTGACTTCCGCCCAGGGACGGAAATCGTCGCCGCGGCGATCGCCGCCGGACTGGCCGGCCGCCGCCGCCTGACGCATCATTTCTTCCAGCGGATTCTGATCCGCGCCCGGGGGCGCCTTCTCGCCGCTCTTGGCGACTTCCGGCTCACCCGCCCAGGCCATGCCGATCGAGGGCATCACCAGTGCCGTGCCGGCGGTCATGATCAACCCGGCTTTCAACCAGGACGAGAGCTTCCAGGCGCCAAGCACGCGCCCCATCTTCGTGGCTTCCATACGACGCTCCTTGCAAGGAACACTTGCGCACGCCCCATCCACGTGCAGCACCGACAATCCCGGACCCACCCCGGGGCTGGACACTATAAACCACTCTTCACACTTCTGCACCGGTCAGTTGACGCCCTTGGGGAGAACCCCCACGCGTGCGTATCCAGCCCCCACCGGTCTCCATGTGCAAGCACGGGCCGACAAGGCCCGTTCCATCAACGCGTCGAGGACGCGGGTTTGCCCTCAACCGGGCGGCACGGATTCGCACACGGGACGTCCATGCAATGAACGCTCTCCCCGCACTCAATCCACCGACCGGCGCGAACGCTTGATGTCCGAATCCCGCTTCTTGGCCTCCAGACGCCGCATCTTGGACCCCCGGGAAGGCTTGGTGGGCTTGCGGGGCTTGGGGTCGGGGATCGCGCGCAGGAGCAACTCGCGGAGGCGATCGATGCACGCATCTTTGTTCCGGCCTTGCGAGCGGTGCTCGTCGGCGGTGATGATGACCTCCCCATCAGAACCCATCCGCCGCCCCGCCAGATCGGCCAGGCGCTGGCGTGCACGCTCGGAAATCGGGATCGCGGCCAGTTGAACCCGCAGTTCAGCCTTCGTCGCCCGCTTGTTGACGTTCTGACCCCCCGGTCCACCGCTGGATGAGAACGCAAAGCTCATCGCATGCTCGGGGATGGCGACGCCCGGAGTGACCTGGATCGACGCCGTCGAGCTGGGCATGGGGTCTGGCTGTGAATTGCGGTCACCGCGGGTGGTGTTCGCTATGCTGCGTTCAATGGGACACCTTTCCTTCCGTCGTTCACGCGGTGTGCAGCGCTCTGCACACCTGGCCGCCATCGCACTCCCGGTGATCTTCCTGTCATCGGCCGCCTGCGGCCAATCGGCTGGACAGGAAATGAGCGCAGAAAGCCGCGGTTCTACCCCCTCCTCATCCGCGAACGCACCGACGAATGCCGAGTACCCCCAGTGGACGCTCCGACTCGAACCCATGGCCTGGTACGCGGCGTTTGCCGGCGACCTCAACATGCCCGGCCTCTCAGGAAGCAACCAGCATACCTTCGACATCGAGAACTTCGATCTCGATGAGCCCCAGTGGTCCCCGGTCGGGTTTGTCCACCTGCAGCTCGACAAGTGGCGGATCTCGGTCGGCGGCGTGGTGGTGTCAGGGAACGACCAGGAAGGAACCATGGATGAGGGGGGCCTCCTGGGCGACTTGAATCTCGCCGCGGGTGATCGAACCCGCTCCTCCATCGACTTCTGGTCGGCCGAGGCCCAGGTCGGATACCGGCTGATCCACCAGCGCATGGGAACCACCAGCACCGGGGGCGACCGCGTGGTGTTCGGTCTTGAGCCGGTGGTCGGCATGCGAATGTACAGCGCGGATGTCGAGGTCGCCGCCCTGTCGGGCGCTTCCTCCGGCCAGTCGATCTCGGCCGATGACACCTTTTATGAACCGATCGCCGGCGTGAAGCTCGAAGGCGAGTTTGCCGAACAGTTCACCGTCGACCTCCAGACAAACCTGGGGTACGGCCCTTGGAATGACCGGGAGAGCTTCTCCTGGGACATCATGGTGGGCGGCGCGTGGCGTCCGGTGCCGAACTTTGGCGTGCGTATCGGCTACCGCCAGCTTTTGTTCGACCTGCAGTCCGGCAGCGGTTCGGAGACGTTTGAATTCGATGGCTCCCTGGCGGGGCTCATGCTCGGGATCGAACTCCGCTTCTGATCCACCGCCCTCCCACAACCGACTCACCGTCAACCCACATTCCATCGAAAAGCGGGCGGGTTTGGCGCGTTCTGGCGTTGACCCGGCGGGGTCTGTACGCGATACTGAGGCGGGTCGTCCGCAGCCGCGTACGCGGTGAGGGCGAAGGGGATTGGGTTCGGGATTCACTCTCTTTGTGTTCTGACGTTCGAGCGACAGCCCAGGCGATTCGGGACTTACCCCGTCTGGCGTGTGGTGCCTTTCGCTCGCGTCGAGTGGGTCGCGCTCGCAAGCCTCGACTGGTTGGATCATT
>DATGXW010000306.1:0-4846 GCA_035298585.1 Phycisphaerales bacterium | reverse complement strand
CCGGTTCCGGCGGCTGCTCCGGTTCCTGCTTCGGTTCCTGCTTCGGCGCCGGCTCCAGCGCCGACGTCTGTGGCGGGCGGGGCTTGAGTGAAGTGATGGATTGAACACCATCCCCGGGCGTGACTGCACGGGGATGGCTTGTGTCGGGATGCGGGATCATTCGGATGACTGGTGCTGGGTTCTTGGCGCTGGGTCGTTGTTGTTGATTTGGCAGTCGTTGCTTGGCACGTGTGATTGATGTGGCCATGGTCGTGCATGGGCGGTGGCGTCATGCGCGTTGGAGGAGACCGTCATGGATCGGAGCATTTGTCGCGGCGTGTGCACATGGGTGGGCGTGGTGGCGGTCGCGGTTTCGGCGGGGCAGGTGATGGGCCAGCCGGAGCGTGGCGGGGGCTCTGACCGGGGGTATCGGGCGGGGATCGGGCTGCTCAACAAGGGGATGTATGAGCCGGCGGCGAAGGAGCTGGAGGCGTTTTTGCGTGCCAACCCGGGATCGGCGGAGGCGACGGCGGCGCGGTATGGGCTTGCGGTGTGTCATTCGCGGATGGAGAAGCACGAGCGGGCGGCGGAAGAGCTTGAGATCGTGCTGAAGGATGAGGGGTTTGAACTGCGGGATGATGCAGCGCTCCTGCGCGGGCACAGCTTGATCGCGGTGGAGCGGGAGGATGAGGCCGCAGTGGTGCTTGAAGAACTGCTTGGTCGCCGGCCGGCGGCGGGCATCGCGGGTCGGGCAGCACTTCTCCTGGGCGAGATGCGGTATCGGGCGGGGGAGTTTGTAAAGGCCCGGGAGAACTTCGCGACAGCGCGGGGTGCGTGCGAGGGGGCTGAGAAGGCGCGGGCGACGCTGTTCCTGGGGTTGAGCACACTGGGGGGCGGGGATGCCCGGAGCGCTGCACAGATCCTGTCAGAGGTGCCGGGGGGTGAAGGGGGCGAGCTTGCCGGGTTTGCAGCGCTGGGTGAAGCGAGGGCGCGGCACGAGCTTGGGGAGATGGAGCGCGCGATCGGGCTGTATGAGCGGGCGGCACAGGAGGGGAGCGAGGGCGTGCGCGGTGAGGCGTATATCGGGCTGGTCCGTGTGCATCGGGAGCGGGGGGAGCTTGAACGAGCGACGGATGTGCTGGCGCGGGCAGCGCGGGATCCGGGTGCACAAGGGTTTGCGGGGATCCTGGGGCTGGAGCATGCACGCGTGCTGCTGGATGGGGGCGATGCGGGTGGGGCGGCGGGGGCGCTTGACCAGCTCGCGGGGCGGGTTCAAGAAGAGCTTGCGGATGACGTGGCGTACTGGCGGGGGAAGTGTGAGTTGAGGCGTGGGGAGAACGTGAAGGCGGCGGAACTGCTGGGACGGGCGGCGGAGCGGTATGCACAGAGCGAGCTGTTGGCGGAGATCGAGTTTGATCACGCGACAGCGCTGACGCGGGCGGAGCGACTTGATGCGGCGCGTGCGGCGTGGAATGCGTGGCTGACCAGGCACGAGGGGCACGCGATGCGGGGTGATGCGGCGGCGGCGCTGGCGGGGTGTGCGTTCAAGCAGGGGGACTTTGAGGCGTGCATCCGCGTGTGCGAGGCGGAGATGCAGGGAGGAGAGGGGGGCGCAGCGCGGGCGGAGATCTTGATGCTGATGGCTGAAGCGGAGCGCGGGCTTGGAAACCTGGCGGAAGCAGCGCGGAGTTATGAGCGGGTGGAGCAGCGTGCGATGGGTGAGAAGAGGGCGGGGGAGAAGGGGGCAGGGGAGAAGGCGGGGACTGCGGGTGATATCGCATGGCGGGCGCGGGTTCGGCGTGGGGAGGCGTTGATTGAGCTTGGGCGGGGGGAAGAGGGCGCGCGGGTGCTGGAGGCAGCGCTTCGAGAGGGCGCGGATGGAGGGGGGGAGGACGCGGGGGTCGCGGGCGTTCGCGCGGCGGGTCTGGGAACGCTGGGTGAGTATCTCATGCAGCGGGAGCGCTGGGTTGAGGCGGCGGCGTGCTTTGAGCGTCTGGCGGGAATGGTGAAGGGGAGCGCGGCGGAGGGGGATGCACTGCTGCGGCAAGGGCTGGCGCTTTCGAAGGGTGGGGATGCCGAGGGGGCGGCGGTGGTGCTGGAGCGTGCAGCACGGGAGATGCCCGCGAGTGCGGCGGGGAATCATGCGCGGTTTGAGCTTGGGCAGATCCTGGTGGCGCAGGGGAAGGATGGGGAGGCGAAGGGGTTGTTTGAGCAGGTCGTGGAGCGGGAGCGCGGGCTTGAGAAGGAGCGGCCGCTGACGGGACATGCGATCCGGCAGCTCGCGGGGATCGCGTCGCGGGCTGGAGATCCCAAGGGGGCGGCGGCGCTGCTGGGTTCGATCGATGGAGGCGGGAGCGTGGGTGATCGGTTCTCCCGGGCGTCGGCGCTGATGGCGGCGGGGGAGTATGAGGGTGCGGCGAGGGAGTATGAGGCGTTGATGGGGATGGAGGGGGCGGGAGAGCGGGCGGCGGAGGCGGCGGCGATGCGCGGGATTGCGATCAATCGCCTGGGGAGGCACGTCGAGGCGATCGCGGAGCTGCGGCGGGTTGATCTTGCGAGGCTGGCGGAGGGGGTCGCCGGCGCGGTGCGGTATGAGATTGCGCTGGCGCTCAAGCTGGACGGGAAGCGGGATGAAGCGGTCTCGATGTTCGAGGCGCTTGTGGGGAGCGAGGGCGGCGGGAAGTTTGCGGCGTTTGGAGCGGTGGACGCGGCACAGATGTACTGCGAGGGTGGGAAGTTTGATCGGGCGGCGGCGGTGCTGGAGCGGGGGAGCGCGGCGATCGCGGGCCTCAGCGGGCAGGAGCGGCGGGGGCTTGAACCGCGGGCGGCGTACCTGCGGGGGCTTTCGTTGCTGCGGCTGGGGAATGCGTCGGGCGCGCTTGCGGCGCTGGAGGGGGAATCGCTGCGTGGAGCGGAGGGGGGGCTTTTCGGGCATGCACGGATCCTGCGCGGCGAGGCGCTCCTGGCGGCGGGGCGCGGGCGTGAGGCGGCGGAGGTGTTTGAAGAGGTGGTGAAGTCGCCGGTGGCGGGGGCGAACATGGAGGTCGTTCAGCTTCGCATCGGGGAGGCGTGGGCGAGCGTGCAGGCGTGGGAGAAGAGCGAGGGTGCGTACGCGGCGTTCCTCAAGGCGTGGCCGGCGAGCGAGCTGTGGTTTCAGGCGAAGTTCGGGCAGGGGTGGGCGCTGGAACAGCGGGCAAAGCACGAGGGTGCGATCGCGGCGTACCGCGAGGTGGTCGAGAAGCATGAGGGGCCGACGGCGGCGCGGGCGCAGTTCCAGATCGGGGAGTGCCTGTATGCACAGCGGAAGTTTGAAGAGGCGGCGGCGGAGCTTCTGAAGGTGGATGTGCTGTACGCGTACCCGGAGTGGAGCTCGGCGGCGATCTACGAGGCGGGGCGGTGCCTGATGGAGTCGGGGAAGCGCGCGGAGGCGGTCAGGCAGTTTGATGAGGTGATCGAACGGTTCGGGGACACGTCGTGGGCGAAGCTCGCGAAGGAGCAGCGGGAACTGGCGCTGCCGGAGGATGTGCCCGGCCGCGAGCGGAAGGTGAGCGGGAAGGGCGTATTGGTGCGGTAAACGTGTGTCGAGTGATGGCTCAAGGATGGGAGCACGAACATGAGCGTGATGTTGCTGGCGAACGCGGGCGGGTTGAATCCGGGCGTCAACCCGGCGGGGATCGTGGAGACGGTGTGGGACATGGTGGTCAAGGGCGGGTGGATGATGATCCCGCTGGGCGTGTGCTCGCTGGTGGCGCTTGCGATCATCGTGGAGCGGATGATCCTGACGTCGCGTGAGCGGGTGGCGCCGAGGGGGTTCCTTTCGGCGATGCAGGGGATGCGGCGGTCGCCGCGGCAGGCGTTGGCGGCGGCGCGGGGGGAGCGGTCGGCGGCGGGGGCGGTCCTGGCGGCGGTGATCGCCGCGCGTGGGGAGGAGCGTGTGCAGCGGGAGAAGCGTGCACAGGACGCGGGTGAGCGGCAGGTGATCAGGCTGCGCGAGCGGATGCGGCTTTTGTCGTCGCTCCCGCAGGTGGCGACGATGCTGGGGCTTCTGGGCACGGTGTTCGGGATGATCCGGACGTTCACGGTGGTGGCGGCGTCGGGCGAGTCGCTCGGGAAGACCGAGAAGCTGGCGCAGGGGATTTACGAGGCGTGGACGGCGACGGCGGCGGGTCTTGCGGTGGCGATCCCGACGCTGGTGATGTACCACGTGATCATGGCGCGGATCGACGCGGCGGCGCGGGTCCTGGACGAGACTGCACAGGCGTGGATCGAGACGCCCGAGGGGGTGGTCGCGGGTGAGGGTGCGGAGGGGATCGGGGCGGGCGCGGCGGCGCAGGGGCTGGCGGGGGTTGAGTCTTAAAGCGAAAGAAAGAGAGAGGGGCGCGAGCGATGCCGATCCGGAATGTGGAAGAGAAGGCCGATCTGCACGTGGACTTTGTGCCGATGGTCGACGTGCTGTTCAACCTGCTGATCTTCTTTCTATTGGCGACGAGCATGTCGCAGGCGGAGCGGGAGATGAGCATCGCGCTGCCGCGGGCGGTGTCGTCGGGGCCGATCTCATCTGCGGCAAAGGAGATCATCATCAACGTCGACCAGGAAGGGCGGGCGATCGTGGGGGGCCGGGTCGTTGGTGATGAGGAGCTTTCGGTGATGCTTTCGTCGGCGGTGAAGGGGAATCCTGCGCAGAAGGTGAATGTGCGCGGGGACCGGACGACGGCGTACGCGAACGTGGTGCGGGTGCTGGACGTGTGCAAGCAGTCGGGGATCCAGCAGCCGTTCATCGAGACGACGCCGGAGCGTTGAGGACTGCGTGTGATCGACAAGGAGGCACGTGCGCGGCGGCGCGCGTGATGATGGTGAGGCCATGGGT